>JAHEYF010000108.1 GCA_023251755.1 Bacteroidota bacterium | reverse complement strand
CTTTTCAATGCAATTTATTGTAATTCACCAATGGGGTTTGTATTCAACTTTAATGAATGAACAAGGCCTGGAGGACCCTAATTCAGAGTTGGGTAAATATGTTGCAGCTTTTATGGAAAAGTACGGACACAACTTCCGCACCTTTAAACACGGGGCTTTGCACGGTACCCTGGCCGGTATTACAATAGCCTTACCAATACTGGGCACCAATGCCCTGTTTGAACGCAAAGGGTTTAAATACATTGCTGTTAATGTAGGTTACTGGATTGTAACCATGGCTTTAATGGGCGGGTTTATCTGCGCTTGTTCTTAAGCCAGCGGAAAGATATTTTTCCTTTCTTAAGAAATCAATCAAAAAACCATGAGGGCCTCATGGTTTTTTGATTTTACCCTGCTGAAAAGCAGGCGCTAAAACACTTGTGTATTTGTAATATAACCAAAAATGCCCTTTATTTTGATCTGTTGGTGTGAAAAAATAAGGTGTTAATCGAAGGATAATCAATTGTTTGCGTGAAATTGATAAATTGTCTATTTTTGTCACGTAAATTAAACCGAATGCTTTTAATAAAAAATAAAAAACAATTATTTTATTTAAAAAATAGTGTTTGTCTTTTTTTATTTTTATTGAGCTGTTTTCAGTTGGGTTATTCCCAAAACATTACCAATTATACTTTTTCTGCTTCAAGCGGCACTTATACGGCTATTAGCGGTTCAACGCAGGTAAGTGGTATGGGAGCATATATAGACGATGATTATGCAAACAGTATTTCCATTGGTTTCGATTTTTTTTACATGGGCACCCGTTACAATTATGTGGGTGTTACTACGAATGGCTGGATTACTTTGGGTTCGGGTTCAACTTCACTCAGCACGTATGATTACACCAATAATTTAAGTACCGGCCCCGATGATGGTACCCGTCCAATTATTGCCCCTTTGTGGGACGACCTGGAAACAGGGTCTGCTGGTAAAGTACATTATGTATTGTCGGGTTCTGCACCCAATCGTGTATTTACTATTGAGTGGAAACAAATGATGTGGGATTACCTGGGAAGTGATCCCTGCATTTCTTTTCAAGTTAAATTGTATGAAACAACCGGGGTAATAGTGTTTGTTTACAACAGGGAAACCTATTCACCAAGCTCGGCCAGTGCTTCTGTAGGGCTGGCAGCCTCGGCTACAGGGAGTGGAAATTTTTTATCCCTGAACGGTACAGGTTCTTCGCCAACAGCCAGTTCTACTTCGGAAACCACCTCTTTGTCTTCCCGCCCGGCTACCAACCAGACTTATACGTTTACACCACCTACCACATCGGCCCCTACATCGGCCAGTTTTAGCTGTGTACACAACACCACCATTACTTTAAACTGGACCAACAACGGAAGCAACCGCGTGGTAACAGCCATTTATAAATCAACCGACAATGTTACGTTTACTTATGTCGGAACGGCTACTTCGGCTGCTACATCCTATACAGCTACAGGTTTAACAGCCAACACCACTTATTACTGGAAAATCTATTCGGTAAGCGAAGGTTATATGAGTACAGCCCTTTCGGCAGGCAGTCAGGCTACCACCAACAGTGCTTCATCAGGAACCTGGACGGGTTGCAGTAGTACCGACTGGTTTACAGCAGGTAATTGGGAAGGTGGTTCAGTGCCTACTTCCTCAACCGATGTAACCATCCCTTCGGGTACAAGTAATTCCCCTTCAATTACAGGGAGTGCGGATGCTTATTGCAGGGCTTTGACCATTAATTCGGGGGCTACTTTAACGCTCAATCAAAACTCAGGAGGCTGGAGCTTTTACGTGTATGGCAACATCAGTAACAACGGAACGTTTACACACAGCAACGGGGCCAGTGCCAGCTCAGGCGGCGACTACTGGCTTACATACAGGGGAACATCAGGGGCAACCATTGGTGGCTCGGGAACCTATACCACCCTTGGCCTTTGGATATCCAGCGGAGTTTCAACAGATGCAAACCTTACCAGGGATTTAACGGTAGCGGCCCTGTATGTAAACAGCGGCGCATCGCCCGAAGCAAAAATAAGTCTGAGTACTTATACATTAACTGTTACATCCGGTTTCTGGCAATACGGAATGATATACCTGAATTCCGGCACACTTGAAATACAATCCACTTCTGCTACTTTTTCATCACAGGCCACCAATTTTATACCAGGCACGGGAACCCTGTACCGCAATGTTTCGGCCAATGTTACCTCTTCCATTGCCTGGACCAATTTATACAATTACAAAATTTCCTGTTCAGGTTTTACTTTTACACAATCCGGATCAAGTGTTACCGTGACCAATAATTTTACATTAAGTGCCGGAACTTATAGTGTAGGAAGCAATACGCTGAATGTAGGGAAAGATTTTTCGAACAGCGGCACCTTCACTTATGGAACAAGTACAGTGAATTTTAACGGATCAGCCGCACAACAAATACTGGGCTCATCGGCTACGAGTTTTTACAATGCTACCCTCAATAATTCAACAGGTTTAACACTGGCACCCAGTGCAGGGATTGCCACAACAGTAAGAAACACCTTAACGCTGACCAGTGGTAAGCTGACATTGGGTAATTTTGATTTGAATATTGGTGCTGCGGCAGTAAGTGGGAGTATTGCAAGTGCAAGTTCATCCAATTATATTGTTACCAGCGGAACCGGAGTTTTAAAACAATACAACATTGGTACCGGGCAACGTACCAGTGTGGCCTACCCCATTGGTATCAGCTCTTCCAGTTACACCCCGGTTACTTTAAACGTAGTGGGGGCAACCACAGTGGATGATTTTTCAGCGGTGGTTTCCCAGTCGGCACTGGTTAGCGGTACAACAGGCTCAGCTTATACCGCCAATGTTGTCGACCGCACCTGGAACATCACCGAAGGAACGTCCGGCTCATCGAATGTAACCCTTACACCGCAATGGAATTCGGGTGATGAACTCACCTCCTTCGACCGGACCAATTGTTATGTAAGTCACTATACAGGCGGAGCCTGGGGCTCTACTGCAGCAGGGGCAGCGGCAAGCGGAAGTAATCCTTACACAATTGTTTCCGGAACAGTCACTTCTTTCTCTCCCTTTGGAGTAGGTGCTCATACAGTGCTTCCTATAGAATTGCTTGATTTTAATGCAGTGGCAAAAGGCAAAGAGGTAGAACTGACCTGGGTAACAGCCACAGAACTGAACAATGATTATTTTACCATAGAACGTTCAGCAGATGCTTATAGTTTTGAACATGTAACAATTGTAGACGGGGCTGGTAATAGTAACACTACGCTTAACTATGAAACAACAGACCCAACACCTTTGTCTGGATTGTCGTACTACCGTTTAAAACAAACAGACTTTGACGGAAAGCACAGTTATTCGAAAACGGTGCCTGTAAATTTTGCTGTAAGCGAAGGCCTTGCAGTATATCCCAATCCAACAATGAATTATACCCTGGTTTCATTTCCCGCTGTGACCGGAGAAGTATTTAAGGTAGTGGTTACAGATGCGCTTGGAAAGGTGGCAGGTATTCAACAACATACTGCAATTGATGGAATGAATGTATTAAAAATTGATTTGTCGCACATGGGAACCGGGATGTATCATGTGTTGCTGTACAGTACTTCAAAGGAGTTTAAAACAAAAATCATCAAACAGTAAACCGTTTACAGGTTCAATAATTTATACGTTCACTTGTTGGAACAGGAACGTATAAACTATTAAACGAAAGAACTATCGAACGAATTTTCAGGATTTTAACCTTGCCGCCTGCTGTTTCCCATACTTTACCATGTAATGTAAACCTACACTTTCTTTGCGACGCATGGCGTGTTTAATAATTAAATAACCTATGCAGATGATGTTGCGGAGCTCGCATAATTTAGGGGAGACAATTGTTTTTTCATACAAAGCTTCATTCTCCTTGTACAATATTTCAAGCCGGTCAAAGGCCCGTTTCAGGCGTAATTCTGAACGGACAATGCCCACATAATTACTCATAATGGCCTGTACTTCGCGCAGGCTCTGGGTAATTAAAATCATTTCTTCCGGGGTTTCAGTCCCTTCCGCGTTCCAGTCGGGAATGGTTTCGTTAAAGCCTATAACTTCATTTACAATTATAGCGTGCATGGCTGCCCGGTGAGCATATACAACAGCTTCAAGCAACGAGTTACTGGCAAGACGGTTGGCGCCGTGCAAGCCTGTGCAGGCGCATTCCCCAACGGCGTATAAATTATCAATGGTAGACTTCCCATTTTTGTCTACCTGTATGCCTCCGCACAAATAATGAGCGGCGGGTACAACAGGAATCAGTTTTACAAAGGGGTCAATTCCCAGCTTCATGCATTTGTTATAGATGTTCGGAAAATGCTCGATAAAGGCTTTTCGGTCTAAGTGCCGGCAATCTAAGTACACATAATCCTCACCCCTCATTTTCATTTCATTGTCAATGGCACGGGCCACAATATCACGGGGTGCAAGCGATTTTCGTTCGTCGTACTTTTGCATAAACTCCTTTCCGTCTATGGTGCGCAACACGGCCCCAAAACCACGAATAGCTTCGGTAATTAAAAAGCTGGGGTGTTCATTGGGGTTGTACAGGGAAGTGGGGTGAAACTGCATAAACTCCATGTCCTTTACATAACCTTTGGCCCGGTACACCATGGCAATCCCGTCGCCGGTGGCAATAGTGGGATTGGTAGTGGTGGCATACACATGCCCCGCCCCGCCGGTAGCCATCAATATGGTTTTGGCCAATACTGTTTCAATTTTGCTGCTGCGGGTGTTTAATACATAAGCCCCGTAACAGGCAATGCCATTGGTTTGTGAGGTAACCACCTCACCCAGGTGATGCTGGGTAATAATATCAACGGCGTAATGGTGGTCGAGGATTTTAATGTTTTTATGCGACCTCACTTTGGCGAGTAAAGCCCGTTCAATTTCTTTACCGGTAATGTCTTTGTAATGTAAAATGCGGTGTTCAGAGTGTCCGCCTTCGCGGGCAAGGTCAAATTCACCGCTTTCTTTTTTATCAAAGTTAGCACCAATCGAAATTAATTCCTGCACCCTTTCTGTTCCTTCTGTAACTACAATCCGCACAATTTCCTCGTCGCATAAACCAGCCCCTGCGTCTAAGGTGTCCTGCACATGTTTTTCGTGGGTATCCCCATCGTACAACACTGCGGCAATACCTCCCTGGGCGTATTTGGTATTCGATTCATCTTCATTACTTTTTGTAATAATATTTACCGAACCATGATCGGCCACTTTAAGGGCATAGCTTAAGCCGGCAATACCGGAACCTATAATTAAAAAATCTACTTTGTGTTTCATGTATTGTACGTTGTACCAAGGTTAAGTTAAAAGCCAAAAGTAAAAAGCCAAAAGCCAAAAGGGGATTTCGGTTATGTAAACCCCCTTATGGCTTAATTTTTATAGCTTATGGCTTTCCCTTATTTAAGCCAAAAGTAATAAGCCAAAAAATGATTTCGGTAACGATTCAATTTTTCGTGACAAAAACCATGAGCTTAAAGCGATTCGGGCAAAATTTAATTCTCTGCGAAACTCAGCGATTAACTCAGCGAACATCTTCGAGAACCCTTAAATCAAAAAACTGTACCTTTGTACTGCAAATTAACGCTAAATTGCCCGAAAATGGAAACACAAAATATTCCCTATACCATATACGCTGAAGGTACGCCCAATCCAGACTCTATAAAATTTGTGTCCAATAAAATTTTATTGGAAGGTGGTGCAACTGCACAGTACAACAATATTACAGAAACAAGCGGTGCGCCCTTGGTTCAAAAATTATTTGAATTCCCTTTTGTTAAACAGGTGTTTATTTCCTCCAATTACATCACAATCAGCAAGCATAATTTTATCAGCTGGGATGATGTGCTGGTTGAAACCCGTGTTTTTATTACTGAATACCTGAACGCCCATAAAGAAATAATACTTGAACTGCCCAAACAGGAAGTAGCGGTAGACAATCAGTTTAAAGAAACCACAACGATATTTACCGAACACGCGGCTCCTCAAAATGAAATTGAAACTAAAATTGTGGAAGTCCTGGAACAATACATCCGACCGGCTGTAGAGCAGGACGGTGGCTTAATCACTTTCAAATCGTTTATAAACGGTGTTGTAACGGTACAAATGAAGGGCGCCTGTAGCGGTTGCCCGAGTAGTACTGTAACCCTTAAAGCAGGCATCGAAGGTTTACTGAAAAGGTTGCTGCCCGATGATGTGAAGGAAGTGGTAAGCGAAGCGATTTAATTAGCTGATTAGCTGATGTGATGATTAGCTGATGTATGTAGGTGAGCGAAAAGATTTAAGAAAACCCCATCAGCTAATCATTCAAAACGTAAACTCTCAATCGGATCAAGCCTTGCAGCACGGCGGGCAGGAATAATCCCCGACAATAAACCAACGGCTATACACAATACCAGGCCCGAAAAAATCCATTTCCAGGGAACATAAAAACCTACTCCCAATTGTATGGACATAATGTTTCCGATAGCGATGCCGAGTACAATCCCTAAAATCCCACCAAGCTGGCAAATGACAATGGATTCGATCAGGAACTGATTCTGGATGGTCTTGCGTGTTGCTCCCAGGGCTTTACGCACACCTATTTCACGGGTACGTTCGGTTACTGAAACCAACATAATGTTCATCAGTCCGATGGCTGCACCCAGCAAGGTAATAAAACCAATAATAGTAGCACCCAAGGTGACTTTCTCAATATTTCCAATCAGCATATTGGCCAGGTTGTCCGATTTGGTGATTTCAAAATTATTGTCGGCGGCTAAGTCCACTTTTCTTATTTTTCGAAACAGGCCGGTCGCTTCGCCTACAGCAATGTCCATCAATTGTGTGTTGTTGGATATAACATTAATGGTGAAGGTGGCATTGGGTTGCGAAAAATACTGCCTCGCATTCTGAATGGGCACAATACAAATTTTATCTCCACCAAAACCCATGCTGCTGCCCTTTGTTTTTAGTACACCGATGACCTTGTATTTTCCGCTGCCTATCCTGATCTCTTTGTCTAAAGGATTTATACCCCGCTTAAACATCGTTGTTTGAATTTCTTTACCGATGATTACAAGGTTGTTGCCCGAATAAATTTCGCGGGGCGAAAAATTTCTGCCCTGCTCTAATTCATAACCCGAAGCAGACAGGTAATTTTCATCGCTTCCAAAAACCTGTATATTGGGATTGGATTTTTTGGACTCAAAAGCCAGCCTTGCGCTCATAGTGGCCATAGTAGATACCGAAACAACGGAAGGGAAAGCGAACTCACTTTTAAAACGCATCGCTTCATCAAAGGTTATGTTCCTGAATTTTTTTGGTTTTTTTCCACCCCGGCCAATGCGTATGCTCATTTCGCGGTTGCGGATGGTGAAGGTGTTGGCGCCCATGCTGGTGAAATTGCTGTTGATGGAGGATTTAATAGCGTCGATAGCGGTTAATATTCCTACCAGGGCAGTTATGCCAATCGCAATAATCAAGGCGGTTAAAGCGGCCCTTAAGGCCTGCGACTTAACGGAGTCTAATGCGATTTTGATATTTTCTTTCAGCAGGAAAGCCATTTATAGTTTATTCGTTCACTTGTTTATTCGTTCATGTGTTTATCCGTTAACCAACTATTAAACTGTTGAACAAATAAACGAGTAAACATGAATACAAATGTATAACTTGTAGCACAGGCTTTGTTACCGTTTATCAAAAAAATAAATGCCGGAAATAAAAAAGGCCCGCAATGTGCAGGCCTTTCATTAAATGAATGTGAGAATTAATCTTTCCTTCCAAATAAACGAAGCAACATTAAGAACAGGTTAATAAAATCAAGGTAAAGAGAAAGAGCTCCCATTAAACCAACTTTTTGTCTTACTTCTCCCTGGCACTCCATTTCTAAATTTTTAATTTTTTGAACATCGTAAGCAGTTAAACCTGTAAATACAACAACGCCAACAAAACTAATAATGTAATCCATTGTATCACTTTGCATAAAATAGTTAACCAATGAGGCTATGATAATTCCAAAAAGTCCCATCATTAAAAAGGAACCCATCTTTGTTAAATCTGTTTTAGTGGTGGCTCCTACCACAGCCATTAATCCAAATAAAGCAGAAGTGGAAAGGAATACATTAAAGATAGTCCCTACATTATAAGATAAGAAAATGAAACTTAAACTGATACCATTTATCGCACTATAAAGTATAAACAAAAGTGCTAAAACAGGAAAGGAAAGGCGTTGCCAGGCAAAAGACATGGCCAGAACAAAACCAAGCGGTGCTAACATTACGACCCAACCCAACATTGAAAGGCCTTTTACTGTTTCTCCTTCAATATTCAACAAAGGAAGTAATAATGAAGGGTTTAATCCGAATAATAAAGAACAAACAGCCGAAACAGCCAAAGCTAAAAACATCCAGCTGAAAGCACTGGTTAATAAAGAACGTGATTTAACAACTTCTACATCCTGGTACTTATTAATGTCTGTGTTTCTGTAATTTTCCATTGTGTTTAAAATTTGATTGTAAAGATACGGATTTTTAGAAAAAGAGGAAGTTAAAAAATGTAAAAGAGATTTGAGTACATAGATATTAGTATTGAGATTTGAGAACGGATTGCGAGACCGTTAACCTGGGAGCAAACGAAAGAACGAACTCTACTAATTGTCCTGCACCAAAGTCTCAATACTCATATCTCAAATCTCAATACCCATCAGAAGGTAAAATAGTACGAGCTAAAATTTGATAAAATCCCTACATTGCATTCCGAAAAACTAAGCATAAAACCTATGACCAGATTTAGTAGAAAAGATTTTATAAAAGGGGCTGCCCTCGCAGGGTTGAGCCTGTATGTGAACCCCGCGGAAGCCAACTCACAACCCGAACAAACAACACCTGAAACCAAACCAAAAACCAAATTGAGATTGGGCTTTATTGGTACCGGTTTGCGGGGGCAAAACCACCTGGAACTGGCACTTAAGAGAAACGATGTTGAAGTCCCGGCCATCTGTGATATTCAACAGGTAATGCTGGACGATAGTTTAAAAATGTTTAAGGATGCCGGCAAAGCCCTGCCCCAGGTATACAACAAAGGAGACTACGCTTACCGGGAATTACTCAACCGAAAAGACATTGATGCTGTAATTATAGCCAGCCCCTGGGAATGGCATTATCAGATGGCGATGGATGCCTTAGATGCAGGCAAACATGTAGGTTGCGAAGTGATTATGGCCAACAATGTTGAAGAACATTGGGACATCATTCGCAAAGTAGAAAAAACAGGTTTGCAATACATGATGCTGGAAAACGTTTGTTACAGAAGGGATGTCATGGCGGTGTTAAACATGGTGCGCCAGAACATATTCGGAGAACTTATTCATTTGCAGGGTGGTTATCAGCACGATTTAAGGGCTGTAAAATTCAACGACGGAAAACAACCTTACGGAGGCGGTGTTGAATTTGGTGAAAAGGGATTTTCAGAAGCACAATGGAGGACACAACATTCAGTTATGCGCAACGGGGAACTTTATCCCACACACGGCATAGGCCCCATTTCTAAAATGATTAATATACATGCCGGTAACCGCTTTACTTCTTTGGTTTCTTACTCTTCAAAATCAAGAGGCCTGCACCAGTACATTGTAGACAAAGGAGGAGAGGGCCATCCCAATGCGAAAGTTAATTTTAAACTGGGTGATGTAGTCACCACTATGATAAATACAGCCAACAGGGAAACCATTTTATTGCAGCACGATACCAGTCTGCCAAGGCCTTACTCATTGGGTTTCAGGGTGCAGGGTGCTAAAGGATTGTGGATGGATGTAAACAAGTCTGTTTACATTGAAGGTGTTTCGAAAACTCCGCATGTATGGGACGAAGCAAAACCATACCTCGAAAAATACGATCACCCGCTTTGGAAACGTTACGCCAAAGATGCCGAAGGAGCAGGGCACGGGGGCATGGATTTTTTTGTACTGAATGCCTTTGTTGAAGCGATTAAAAAAGGAGAACCCACACCCATTAGCGTATACGACTCAGCAGCCTGGAGCGCCATTACACCACTTTCGGAAATATCGATTGAAAAAGGCGGTGAAACAATCAGCTTCCCCGATTTTTCGGGAGGACGCTGGATGAGGGAAAAACAAATTTTTGCTTTAGATGACCAATATTAGTTAGCTAATCAGCTAATTAGCCAATCAGCTAATTAATATGGAAAACTTAACTTTACTTGTACTTGCGGCAGGATTGGGCAACCGGTACGGTGGCGCCAAACAGGTAGATACCTTTGGGCCGGGAGGAGAAACATTGATGGAGTATTCCATTTACGATGCTATTCAAGCAGGCTTTGCTAAAATTGTGTTTGTGGTGCGTCAAGAAAACCTGCAACAGTTCCAGAATTTATTTCATGCTAAATTAAGTAAACGGGCTGAGGTGGATTACGCTATACAATCACCGCATGAACCTCAGGCGATTATTCCTAAAAGTATTCAACGGACAAAACCCTGGGGAACAGGCCACGCTATTCTTTCGGCTGCATCCAAAATAAATTCCGCTTTTGCTGTTGTGAATGCAGATGATTATTACGGTCACCTGGCCTTTAAAAAAATCGCCGGTTTTTTAACTACAAATACACTTGCATCTGATTACGCCTTTGTAGCTTATCCTTTAAAAAATACTTTGTCTGCTTTCGGAACAGTTTCGCGGGGCTGTTGCACTGTTGATGCACAACACTGTTTAGTTGAAATAAACGAATGCACCAATATTCAACGACTTGAAAGTGGAAAAATAATTTCATCTGAGACAGCTGCACATGCAATAAATGAAAACACCCTGGTGTCAATGAATTTATGGGGGTTTAAACCTTCTGTCTTTAATGAACTCAGGAAGGGCTTTGCGGAATTTATAAATTCATCTGCTAATACATTATCTGATGAATTTTATATTACTACTCCCGTTCAGCAGGTGATTGCAGAAAAAAAAGCAAAGGTACATGTGTTGCCGCACGATGAAAACTGGTTTGGTGTAACCTACGCACGGGATAAGGAGCAGGTAAAAAATGCCATTGGTAAATTAATTGCAGCGAACATTTATCCGGAACAATTATGGAAATAGAAGTGTTTGAGCAAATAGCCGGGGCTTATGCTTTTCAGGCAAGTGAGTATACGGTTGAAAAATATGGATCGGGACTCATACACTTTACCTGTTTCCTGAAACATAAAACAGACCCGGGTAAAAATTACATCCTGCAGCAGTTAAATACACAGGTGTTTAATCAGCCGGAAATAATTGCAGGGAACTATTCCATTGCGAATGCTTACCTGAAAAAAAAACACCAGGCCTATAATTTTTTACAGTTTGTAAATACATACGATCGTAAAAATTATTATACCGATGCAAAAGGACGGGTGTGGCGCTTAATGAACTACATCAACAATTCATTTAGTTACGATACCGTGCATGAGGCCGTTGTTGCACATTCAGCAGCGCAGGAATTTGCCCAACTTACCTATTTACTTTCAGGCTCTGCTATTCACCAATACCAATCGCCAATCGTCGACTTTCACAACCTGAGTAAGCGCTACACTTCTTTTTTAAAGGCTTGTTCCGAAGCGGTTTCAGAAAGAAAACAACAGGCACAAAAATTAATTGATTTTGCTGAAAACAACAGGGCTATTGTGCAGCATTATAAAACTATCAGCGAAAATGCAGGCATACCTTTGCGTATCATTCATGCAGACACAAAAGTAAATAACATACTGTTCGATAAAACAACTTTGCAAGCACTTTGTGTGGTGGACCTGGACACCTTAATGCCCGGTTATTTTATTTCCGATCTGGGAGACATGATCCGGACAATGCTCTGCGACTGTCCGGAAGATGAGACAGACCGGCAAAAAATAAATATACGCCCCGATTTTTTTGAAGCCATTGTTGCGGGTTATATCAAAGGCATGAACAATTCATTGACGAAGGAAGAGAAAAAAAATATTTTTTATGCCGGTCAGTTTATGTTGTATATGCAGGGCTTGCGTTTTTTAACGGATTACCTTCAAAACGATGTGTATTACCCAATAAAACACAAGGAACACAATTTACAAAGAGCGCAGTGCCAGTTTTGGATATTGGAAGGTTTGATGGAAAGGGAAGGGGAATTGCAGGGGATTATAGACAAGCAGCTTGTATTATTAAGCCAAAAGTAAAAAGCCAAAAGCCAAAAAGTGATTTCGGTAACGATAAAACCCTCCGCGGAACTTAGCGTTTTAATCAGCGTTACTCTGCGAGAAATAAAAACAACCATGAAAAAAATCTTCCTACTCCTCAGCTTGAGTGTTTGTATTACAAAAAGTAATGCACAAACTCCAGCTTCAAGGCATAGTTTTACCCTATCAGCCAACGATTTTTTAATGGATGGAAAACCTTTTCAGATCATCAGCGGGGAGATGCACCCTTTTCGTATTCCTAAAGAATACTGGCGGCAACGTATACAAATGGCTAAAGCTATGGGCTGTAATACCATTGCTGCATATATTTTTTGGAATACCCACGAAATAAAACCCGGTGTATTTGATTTTAAAACAGAAAACAGGAATATTGCTGAATTTTTCAGGATATGCCAGGAAGAAGGCATGTGGGCCCTACTTCGCCCGGGTCCTTATGTGTGTGGGGAATATGATTTTGGAGGTATTCCGACTTACCTTTTAAAAATACCGGATATTAAAGTGCGCTGTATGGACCCGCGTTACATCAAACCAATGACGGAGTACGTTGAACATTTGTCTGCCGAAATAAAACCCTTGTTGTGCAGCAAAGGCGGGCCTATACTCATGGTGCAGATTGAAAATGAATACGGAAGTTATGGCAACGACAAAGAATACATAAAAACCCTGAAGCAGTTGTGGGAGCAAAATGGAATGGACGTTCCTTTTTTTACTGCCGATGGAGCCGCGCCATACCTGCTGGAAGCGGGAACTGCGGAAGGTGCCGCTATTGGTTTGGATAGCGGCGCCGAACAGGCAGACTTTGATTGCGCGAAAAAGCACAATCCCGATGTACCTTCTTTCAGTAGTGAAACCTACCCGGGCTGGTTAACGCACTGGAACGAAACCTGGGCCAGGCCCGATACGAACAGCTTAAAAAAAGAGATTGAATTTTTATTCAGCACTAAAAAATCGTTTAACCTATACGTGTTTCACGGAGGCACCAATTTTGGTTTTACTGCAGGCGCCAATGCGGCTAAGCCAACAGAATACCAACCCGATATTACCAGTTACGATTACGATGCCCCGCTGAACGAACAGGGAGTGCCCACTGCAAAATATTATATGTTGCGGAATTTAATTGCGAAAAATGTAACCTATAAAATCCCTGAGCCTCCCGCACTTATTCCTTCAATGGAAATCCCGGCCATTGAAATGAAACCCGCTTTGTCTATTTTTCAGTTGCAGAAAAATATCCCCGCTTTAAAAAGCGCACAGCCCAATCCCTTTGAGGCTTTTGATCAGAACCAGGGCCTGGCCATATACAAAACAACCCTGATCGGTCACAAAAGCGGTAAACTTAAAATATGGGAACCACACGATTACGCATTGATTTTTTTAAACGGGCAGTTTATTGATACCGTTTACCGCGACGGAGGAAACTGGGAAGTGATATTGCCTAAAACAACTGTAAAAGACCCGGTGCTCGAAATAGTGGTGGAAGGAATGGGGCACATCAATTACGGCCAATACATAATAGACCGGAAAGGCATTACCGACAGGGTAACTTTAAACGGCATGACCTTAATGAATTGGGAGATCTGCCCCATGGCCATAGACGAAAAGTTTATTCAGCAATATGTAAGCGTAGCAACTCAATACGACAACCCCGAAAACAAAAGAGGTATATTTTTTAAAGGTGAGTTTACTTTGAGTACAACAGCCGATACTTATTTTGATATGAGTGCATACACGAAAGGTGTGCTATACATTAACGGACACAACCTGGGGCGCTTTTGGAACACAGGGCCTCAACAACGCTTGTATTGTCCGGCTTCCTGCTTGAATAAAGGACAAAACAAAATTATAGTGCTTGATTTATTGCAATTAGAAGCCAAGCCGGTGAAAGGGTATAAGATTGCGGAGGGAGGTTTACCACTCAGGCACTAAGGACACTAAATTTTTTAACACAGGGTTCTCAGAGGGCCATGAGTTTCACAGGGCTTTTTAAACAGGGTGAAAAAAAAGGGTATAATAGCAAAAAATAGTTGGTAAAACCCTCAGAATCCTTCACCACTAAAGGGTTTGATTAAAGGATATTGAAAACGTTTTCAATATCCTTTTTTTGTATATGAAAAAGTCAAAA
>JAHEYF010000021.1:8868-59969 GCA_023251755.1 Bacteroidota bacterium | reverse complement strand
GAGAAAGCGCAGCCGCTGTTGAATTTTTTACTGAATTTATTGACGAAAACCCTTACAACCATTACGCCTGGTTTAACTTAGGTGTTAGTTACAGCCGATTGGGCGATCACGAAAAAGCCATTGATGCTTACGATTATTGTATTGCCATTAAAGAAGATTTTTCTTCGGCTTACTTTAACAAAGGAAATGCCCTGGCCAATATGGCTAAATACAAGGAGGCCATTGACGTGTACAAAGAAACATTTTCGTACGAAAAAGCCGATCCCAACGCTTTGTATTACATTGGCGAATGCTTCGAAAACCTTGAAGATTACGACAATGCCCTGGTGTATTACAACCGTTGCGTAAAAATAGACCCCAATTATGCCGATGCCTGGTTAGCCATAGGTATTGTGCTGGATGCACAAAACAGACTCACCGAAGGTATTCATTATATTAAAAAGGCCCTCGACCTTAATCCTAAAGAAGCCGAGTTCTGGTACGTGTATGCCGAAGTGCAGCAAAAATTAGGCTTTCACGAAGAAGCCGGAGATGCTTATGCTACGGTAATAGAATTGGGTTACGAGCATTTTGATATTTGGCTCGACTATTCAGACCTCTTGATGGAAGCCGGACATGCCGATACCGCTATTATTATGTTACAGGAAGGCTTAAAAAAATTCCCCGAAGTAGCCGAACTGCATTACCGGATGAGCGCCCTTTTGCTTGAAAACAATAAGAAGCAGGAAGCCCTGGTGTACCTGCAAAACGCATTATCACTCGATTACGAAAAACACAACGAGCTGTTTGAATACGCCCCCGCCTTAAAAGACAACAACGCCATTGTAGAGGTCATCAACACCTATAAAAAACAGTAATTTTCATCATTTTTCCGAAAGTTTGTTAACTTCGTCCCGGAATTCTGTCACCTTTAATTTTGAAAATGAACTATAATTTCGAATTACCCCACATTCCCGAACGCAGTAAAAAACCAAGAACCGAAGGCCTCACCATGGTAATGGACAAAGGCCTGAGTACAAGGCAGGCCGAAGACTTTATAAGTGCAAGCGGCGATTATGTAGACTTTGTAAAACTTGGTTTCGGAACTTCCATGGTGAGTAAAAACTTAGTCGAAAAAATTAAGCTTTACAAAAACAACAATATTCGTACTTATTTGGGAGGCACCTTGTTTGAAGCTTTTATTGTACGCAATAAATTTACCGATTACCTGAAACTGATGGATAAATTAGGGCTTGAAATGGCCGAAGTTTCAGATGGATCAATTGTGATGCCCCACGATAAAAAATGTGAATACATCTCCACCCTTTCAAAACATGTTACTGTTCTTTCTGAAGTTGGTTCCAAAGAAGAAGGGATTATCATACATCCTGCAAAATGGATCAGTATGATGAGGAAAGAATTGGATGCAGGCTCTTACAAAGTAATTGCCGAAGCGCGTGAAAGCGGAAACGTAGGGATTTTTCACCGCAACGGTAGTGCCCACACGCTTTTAATCAATAAAATAACCGCTAAAATTAAAAAGGAAGACATTATCTGGGAAACCCCTCAAAAATCTCAGCAGGTCTACTTTATTAAAATGATGGGTTCCAATGTAAATGTTGGAAATATAGGCTACGATGATGTGATCCCCCTCGAAACACTCAGGCTTGGCTTGCGCGGCGACACTTTTTTTACTTTTTTGCCCGAAAATTTAAAAGCTGAACTATAATTAGTATTTTTGAAATTCAATAACGTTACAACAATGAAAGAAATTACCGCTCTGGAATTAAAGGCCATGCAGGATGCCAAAGAAAATTTTCAACTGATTGATATTCGTGAAGAACATGAATATGATATATGTAACATCGGTGGAGATTTAATTCCAATGGGCGATATAATGGACAGTGCGGATAAAATTGCAAAAGACAAAAAAGTTATTCTTCATTGCCGCAGTGGAAAACGTTCTGCATCCGTTATCATGGCGCTTGAGCAGCAACACGGCTTTACCAACCTTTACAACTTAAAAGGCGGCATATTGGCCTGGGCCGACGAGGTTGATCCTTCCATCAATAAATATTAGAACCGTTTTTTCGTTCACCCGTTTGCTCGTTTTTTAGTTTACTCGTTTGCGGTATCAATTAAACGAATGGACTTATAAACTTATAAACCAAAGAACTAATAAACGAATAAACTTAATTATGGATATTCTTCATTTCCTCCTCGACCTTGTACTGCATACAAAAGAAACACTTACCAGTTTAATTACCGAATACCAGACCAGTACCTATATTATTTTATGCCTGATTATTTTTTGTGAAACAGGTTTGGTGGCCACTCCTTTTTTACCCGGCGATTCATTGTTATTTACTGCGGGTATGTTAACTGCTTCAACCGGTATTTTAAACATCTGGTTATTGATTATCCTGCTGATTTTAGCAGCCATTATTGGCGATAACGTCAATTATTTTATTGGGAGAAAAATAGGAGAAAAGATTTTCGACATTAAATTCCTCAACAAATTAGTGAAGCGGGAATACCTTGATAAAACCCATGTGTTTTTTGAAAAGCACGGAGGTGGCGCCATAATAATAGCCCGTTTTGTCCCTTTTGTGCGCACCTTTGCCCCTTTTGCTGCCGGCCTGGGTAAAATGCAATACCGCAAATACATTGGCTTCTGCCTGGCCGGTGCGGTATTGTGGGTACCTTTACTGAGTTTAGCCGGGTACTTTCTGGGAAATATAGAAATAGTAAAAAACAATTTCGAAAAAGTAATTTTTATCATTATTGGCATCTCCGTTTTACCGATTATTATCGGATATTTTAAATCCAGGCTTAAAAAATAAACTTGCCCACTATTTAGGCTTTCCTTATGCAGAATTACTTCTGTTTTTACCCTTTTCAACTATTTTTCAGGAAAATTGATTCTTATTCGACTGAACTAATTAGCCGGTTGTAGGAAGGTTTCGTCAAATGGTCGATTTTTTTGTACTTAAAATCTAAAAAATTTAGCCGTCTAAAACCTTATGTTTAATATTGCTTCCGGCTATAATGATTATTGTAAATCGTAGTAAAACCGTTGAAAGTAAGCGAACCATATTCTATCAATCACGAATCTAAGACTATGCTTTTTGACTATAGTGGGGTTATCGATCAGGAACTACTGAAAAGAGTAGTTAATTTTCATGAAGAAATTTTCAGTAAAATTAATGCCTGCCATTCCTTTAAACGAAAAGTGATTACTTCCATCATCGAAACATTGCAAAATGTAACGCGGTATGGGCTGAAAAACAACACCGGTTATCCGGAAGGAAAATTTGCGAGCTGTTACGATGAGAATGATTTTGTGTTTGAATGCAGCAACGAAATAAACAGCGGACAATTAAACTCAATTCAACAACAACTCACTGAATTATCTGCGAATTCAATTGATGCTTTAAAAGGGCAATACATGACCCGCATCAACGAAGACTGGGTTGATCCTGAAAAGGGTGCTAAACTCGGTTTGCTGTACCTCTTCATTAATTCTGAAAAAAATATTTCATTCAGCTTCCAGAATAAGGAAGAAAATAACTATCTTTTCATCTTAAAAATATCCTTGAAACGATAATTTTACAAATGAACAAGATTGAACTATCACCCACCGATGAATTGCCCTACGTTAAATTTGACGCTGACTTAGGTTACCTTGAAATTTCTGGTCGTTCCTTTCCCCAGGATGTAAATAAATTTTACGGTCCTTTATTGAACTGGATCAAAGAATATGGCAAACACCCTTTAAACGATACCCTGTTTAAATGCAATATTGAATATTTTAATACGTCCTCCCAAAAATTTCTGGCCGAAATATTAAAAGAACTCAACCGTATACATAAAATGAGTTTAAGTGTAAAAGTAGAATGGATGTATTGCAGCGATGATGAAGACCTGATGACCATTGGTAAAGAATTTGAAAAATTCCTCGACCTCAAATTCGATTATAAATCTATTTAAACGATTTCCCCGGCTTTAATGTTATGTCAGGTACAAAATGGCGATTTCAAAAAAATGGAAACCTAATTCCAATAGCGGCTCCCGGCTTTTTACTTTTAACTTTTTACTTTTGACTTAATAAGGTATGCCAAAAGCTATGAATCCATTCCTTCTCTCCATTGCTGAATTTTCGAGGGGCGCTGATTTCCCGGTTATGGCTGTTACAGCTCAGGGCGAGATCATTGATATAAACCCTGATACAGAAAGCATATTTAACCTTCAACGGAATGATTTGGTAGGCAAGTCTGTTTTTTCATTCCTTAGCGATGCCTCCATAAAAAAAGTCAACAAAATACTTCTTTCTTCATCCAAACTAAAAAAATTCAGAGACCACATTGAGTTTATAACAGCAGAGGGGGTGTTAACCGCCAGTCTCATTTTTTTTCCGATGTATGAAAACGAAGTAGCCCCTTCGTATTTTATACTTTCTTTGAACGATCCACACAAAGCCGCCCAGTTGCAAATTGAAATCGATTCGGCCAACCGCATTGCCGATTTGAACATGAAACGCCTGCACAACACCAATTTAAAATTAGTGGAAGCGCGCCGGGCCGAGCAGGAAGCCATTAAAGCCAAGGAACATTTTTTTGCCAGCATCAGCCACGAAATACGCACCCCTTTAAATGGTATACTGGGTATTACAAAATTATTGTCCAATACCCCGCTTGATACCAAACAGCAGGAGTTCATCAATGCAGTCATTAATTCTTCCGAACAACTGCTCAACATTATTAACGACCTGCTTGATTTATCAAAAATAAATTCATTCGATTTTAAATTCGACAACCTGCCCTTTAACCTGCAACAGGCCCTCTTAAATATTGTTCCGGCATTTAAAATTATTGCTTCCAATAAAAAGTTAAGTTTTAAGGTTGAAACAGACCCTGAAATCCCTGCGCTGTTAATTGGCGATAAATACCGCTTAAATCAAATCATCAACAACCTTTTAAACAATGCGTTTAAATTTACTTTAAAAGGAGAGGTAAGCTTTGGCGTTAAATTATTAGGCATAGACAAGGACATCGCCCGTTTACAATTTACCGTTTGCGATACTGGCATTGGAATAGCCAAACAAAACCTCGATAAGGTTTTTGATTCCTTCACCACCGTATCGTCCAGTACCAGCAAAATATACGGTGGCACAGGGCTTGGTTTGTCCATTTCCAAACACTTAGTCGAACTGATGAAAGGAAGTATTGCAGTTATTTCAACTGTAAACAAGGGCACCTGTTTTACTTTTGAACTGCCCTACCCTGTTGCCCAGCTGCAACAGCATAAACTACCACTTCAACCCTCAGCTAAAAACCAGCCGGGTCTTAGTACCGTTAAAATATTAGCCGTAGACGATAATGAAGTGAACCGTTTTTACGTTAGTCATTTATTCAACAATAAAAACATTGTTGTTGTTACAGCCGAAAACGGACAAGAGTGCCTGGAGCTGCTTAAGACCGAAAGTTTTGATGTGATCTTAATGGACATTCAGATGCCCATTCTGGATGGTTACAAAACAACAGAACGCATACGCAATAAATTAAACCTGGATGTTCCCATTATAGCCCTTACCGCATCATTGGTTGAGCAGGTAGAAAGCAAATGCCTGAAAACAGGCATGAACAGCGTGATTCAAAAGCCCTTTACAAAAGAAACCCTCTTAATGGCTATTCATCAGTTTGTTCAAACACCCGAAGAGGAAGAACCTGCTACAGAACCAGCCCCAATGGCAGCTACTGCAATAAACATGAACCGTGTGTTTTCAATTGCAGGTGATAATAAAACAATGATTACCGAATTAATCAGCCTGTCTTTAAACAATATTTACACCGATACACAAAAATTAGGTGAAGCCATTGATTGCGGAAGTCATACAGATATAAAAGCGATTGCCCATAAGTTAAAGTCTACCTTTGGCCTTTACGAACTGAACGACATTTACGAAAAACTGTACCAGATAGAAGAACTGGGTAAAAACAAAAAACCCATACCGGCTATACAAAAAGAATTTATCGATTTACAAGGCCCCATAAAGGAGGTTGCGAAGGAACTGGAGAGGATAAAGATGGGTACTTAGTAGCAGGTCGTAGGTAGCTGGTATCAGGTATCCTACAAACTTGCTACTTACTACCAAATACATGCTACTTAATATGAAAAACTTTTTTAAAGACCTTCACGTAGTTGAATTAGCCAGTGTGCTGGCCGGGCCTTCGGTGGGTTTGTTTTTTGCCGAGTTGGGGGCTAAGGTCATTAAAATAGAAAATAAAACCACGGGAGGCGATGTAACCCGCAACTGGAAGCTTCCTACAGAAGACAAGAACGCAGAAACATCCGCTTACTTTTATTCCGTTAATTTTTATAAAAAACATTTGTTCCTTGATTTTGAAAAAAACAAGGATAAAAATACCTGCCTCGAAAAAATTAAACAAGCCGACATCGTTATTGTGAATTATAAAAAGGGTGACGATAAAAAATTAGGGATGGATTACGCCTCCTTAAAAAAAATAAACCCCAAATTAATTTACGCGCAGATAAGTGGCTTTGGTGAAGGGGATGATCGCCTCGCTTACGATTTAATCTTACAGGCCGAAACCGGTTTTATGGGAATAAACGGTACCCCCGAAAGCGGTCCTGTTAAAATGCCTGTTGCTTTAATTGATTTATTGGCGGCACATCATTTAAAAGAAGCCGTATTACTGGCCCTGATAAAAAGAATGAAAACTGGCAAAGGTTCACGGGTAAGTGTTTCCCTGTTCGATGCGGCTGTCGCTTCCTTAGTCAACCAGTCCGCCAATTGGTTGATTGCCGGACAGCTTCCGCAGCTTAGCGGTTCATTGCACCCCAACATTGCCCCTTACGGCGAAATTTTTGAAACAAAAGACAAACAGCAAATAACCTTTGCCATTGGATCGGATAAACAGTTTTATAACTTATGCCAATACCTGCAACTGAAAGATTTACCGGAAGACAAAAAATTTTACACCAATCAGGCACGGGTTACAAACCGTGTAACACTTTATAGTTTATTGGTTAGTAAAATCAGTCGCTTTAATTGTGAGGATATACTTGGTTTTGCTGCTACCGAACAAATACCCTGTGGTAAAATAAGAAACCTGAAAGAAGTATTTGAGTTAAAAGAAACAAAAAAATTGTTGCGCACCATCGATAAAAAAAATAAGTTGCAGGCCGTTACTTCCGTTCCTTTTCACATTTCGTAAATTGGTAGTTGGTAGCAGGTCGTAGGTAGTAAGTATTGTACCAAAACCTGCTACTTACGACTTGTTACTTTTTATAGTTAAACTATTCGCTATCCCTTATCAACTAAGAACTTTGAACTAAGAACCAATGAACACATGCACCCAGCCCATTACCGAACATGACTTTGAAGCCTATTACCGCTTGCGGTATGAAGTACTAAGAAAACCCTGGAACCAGCCTTTGGGCAGCGAAAAGGATGCGGACGAAGCAACAAGTACACATGTCTGCATTAAAAATGAGCAGGACGAAATTATAGCCGTATGCCGTTTACAAGCCGTAGATAAGGACATTGCCCAGATACGTTACATGGCCATAAAAGAAAACCTGCATGGAAAAGGTTTGGGCAAACAAATAATGAATTACACAGAAGGCCTTGCCAAAGAACAAGGCTTTACAGCCATACACCTCCATGCCCGCGAAAATGCTGTTGAATTTTACAAAAGCTGTGGATACATTACACAGGAAAAGTCTTATCTTTTGTGGGGATTAATACAACATTACCTGATGACTAAATCTATTTTGGTAGCAGGTAGCAGGTCGTAAGTAGTAAGTGATTAAAACAACCTTAAGGCCCCTTTACCAAATTTAGCTTCGTGTTCAAGCAACCATTGTTTGCGCCACAAGCCACCAGCATAACCTACTAATTTATTGTTGGACCCAATTACCCTGTGGCAGGGGACAATAATGGCAATGTTGTTTTTACCATTGGCAGTACCTGCTGCACGTATACATTTAGGGTCGCCTAAGCGTTTGGCCAGTTCAAGGTAAGTAATGGTGTCGCTATAAGGTATGTCGCATAATTTATTCCATACCCTGTTTTGAAAATCTGTTCCCTGTTGCTGCAATGGAATAGTAAATTGTTGCAGACTTCCCTTAAAATACTCGTCTAATTGCTTCCTGCAGTTATCTCTAATCGGACTGGCTTCGAAATCCTTTGTATTTTGATACTCATCCTCTACAAATTCAAGTGCAGTTAAATGGATAGCATCGCATTTAATCCTTAATACACCCACCGGCGAATGATAAAAACTGGTATAAAGCATTGGGCAAAGTTAATGGTTATTAGCGATTTTAGCGATTAGGCATTAGCGAATAGCGAAGAGGTGTGGCCAACTATTATTTACTAATCATTGTCCACTATTTGCTATTAACTATTGACTATTTACTATTCGCTAATCGCTAATTCCCACAAAATTCATCCTTTTGGATGAGGGTACCGCTGGGTACTTGCATTAGTTTAGCAAAAATGAAAGATTTCAGGCTGTAAATCCATTCAACAGCTGCAATCACATCACTCTAATTAACCTTAAACCAATCCACCATGAAAAAATTAGTATTCATCAGCTTGTTTATACCGGCATTTAATGCAGTGCAGGCACAAAGCCCCTGCGCCACTAAAATGGTATTAATGGAAGAAGCCTGCGCTAAAAATTGCGGGCCCTGCTACTTTCATTGCCGCGATTACATCAACCCGCTTTACGCCAGCCATATCAATCAAATGGCGATGGTGGTATACAACCAGGCCCCAATTGGGGTTGGCACCTGGACGGAGCTTACCAAACCTTATTATGCTTTTGGTGATATTTTTAATCTGCAATACCAATCAATGGTGATGATGGACCGCACATTTTTTCCCAACAATTACCTTTTGCAACAAGGCCCTACATCAGAAGGTGTTGAAACCGAATCCACTGCTTTTAATGATCAGATTAATTCTACTTATGTACCTGTGTCCGTCAATATTAGCAACACCTATAATGCACAAACACGCGCAGTAAACATTAATGTAACAGCTAATTTTTGTGATACCGCCTCGGGCGATTTAAGGTTTTACCTTGTATTAACCCAGGACACCGTGAAAGGTCCGGCCGGGCAGCCTTATTCCCAAAACGTGAATGCCTCTGCGGGAACTACGCTTGATGGATACCCTGTAGTGCAATATCCGGGTTGGGGTGGTGCTTCGTGGATACCCTCCTACTCATTTATCAACCCTGTTAAATACCAGCCTTCCGGTTTTTTCGGGAATGCAGGGATCATAGCTGCCCATCCCATACAGGGTAGTAGTTATACCGAAAATTTTTCATTTACACTCCCTCTCAAAAACGATCCATCGGAAGCCATAGATATTGATGCGAACAGAATACAGATTGTTGCAGCAGTTGTAAGAAATGGCCCGTTCAAACAAAGACAGGTTATTAATGCCAATAAAAAATACCTGGTTACTGGGGCAAATTCTATCGCCCAAACGGTGAAAAACAGCGTGCAATTCAGTGCAACCAACCCGGTAAGCAGCTCCCTGCTTGTAAATTACTCGGCAACAAACAAAGGTGAAGCTGAACTCTACCTTTACAATGCTTCAGGAGAAATAATTAAAGTTATTCGCAACATTGAATACAGCCCCTCCAATTCAAGTAAAACAATAGATGTATCTGGCCTGGCTGAAGGCATCTACTTTGTAAGCCTGAGGGCAGACGGAGTCTTCCACACCCGGAAAATAATTGTTGTCAGATAAAATAAATCACCTAAACCAATTGATCATGAGGTCTGTATTTTTATTACTGTGCCTGCTGCCCTTTATTCAAAGGGCAGCAGGCCAATCACTGAAGTTGTTGCAAAATGGAACTGTAATAAGTGGCACTACCATTACTGTTAATGGTTCTTCAAGTGATGTTGAATTAATGGTGGAGCACATTGCCTTAGTTAATTCATCGGCAAATACACTTCAGGTTAAATTAAAAAGGTATGAAGTTTCGTATATACCCAGCACCTATAATTCAATGTGCTGGAACGGGCATTGCGAAATGGTAAGTGCGCACCAGGGCGGGCAGCATTATTTTTACGCTTTGTCGGATGTGGTTTCTTTAAGCGATACCAATACAACTTTTTCGGGGCATTACCGGCCTAATGGACAGGCAGGAGCAAGTGAATATTGTTATGTGTTTTACAATGTCAACAACCCGCTTGATTCAACTTTTTTGAATGTAATTTACAATGCTACGGATCAAAACGCTGTTGCGGAATACGGCTTTGATGATTGTATGAAGGTATATCCAAACCCGGCTTCAGACCGGTTTGTATTGGAACTGAATACTACAACAAGTGAAGAGGCTGTTCTAAACATATACAATTCTGTGGGGCAATTGGTTGGTGCGCAAAGCCAAAACAATTTACTCATGGGAAAGAATACTTTAAACCTGAATATTGAGTTGTTCAGCGATGGTTTTTACACGGTTTCAGTTGTATTTAAAAATGGTATACATACCACAAAATTAATTGTGAACCACAGTAAATAAATTCATCTTTTAAAAAAACGTGCTTGGGCTATTGTTTATCAAACAACCTGAAACGATGGATCAGCGTAATTAATTCGGCCCGGCTTTTTACCGACAATTTAACAAAAATGCTACGGAGGTGGGTCTTGGTGGTGGCAACAGAAACAAACAATTTTTCGGCAATTTGTTTATCCGTCATACCCAGCCTTATAACCGAAAGCGTTTCCATTTCACGTTTGGATAAATCCTGAAGGCCTTCGGGAAGTTTTTCAACACGGCTTTTTTCAAAGAGCTGTTTGTAAACATCTTTTTCCGGATCCGAATCCTTTTCTATTTGAATGGATTCAAATTCTTTTGCAGTTTCCTTCAGGCCTTTATGGGCTGCAATATAAATGGGCGCGTCTTTTATATTTCCGGATTGTTCCCTGAACTTCTCAACGTTCAACTGGCTGTTGAATGCATTTTTAAAATCTTTCAAAAGCGCATAACACGCGGCCATTTCAGCATAACAATACGATGCTGTTATTGTATCCTTTACCTGCAAGGCTAACTTAAGCGCTTTTTTATAAAAAACTAAAGCCTTGTTGTAACGCTTTAAATGCAGGTAAACAACACCGGCATTTAAAATACTGCTGGCATACGTTTTATCATCAATTTCATTTTTTATCCGGATAGACTTGTTAAAATAACGAAGGGCCTTGTCGTATTCCTGAGTGGAGGTATAAATTATTGCGATGTTATTCAGCATTCTGCCGTAAAAACGCTGATCCTGATCCTTACGTAATATTTTAAGGGCATTCAGGCAGGCTTCTTTCGCCTTGTCGTACTGTTTAAATGAACCGTACATTATTACCAGATTTGAATACGCCCTTTTAAGAGCAAATTTATCCCCGCTTTGTTGTGTAATTTTAATAGACTCAGTAAAACAGGCCAGGGCCTCATTTTGTTGTTTCTTTTCTACAAGAACCAATCCCAGGTTAACCAAGGCCCTGCCAAGGGTAAGCTCGTCGTTTACACGCCGGGCCACTTTTAAAGCTTCGTTGTAATACTCTTCGGCTTTATCACACTGTTTAATGTTAAAAAAAATTGCTCCCATTTTCATTAACACCTGCGCCACACCGTGATATTCGTGTAATTCCCTGTATATGTTCAAGGCGGCTAAATATTCATTCAATGCTTTTTCACTATACTCTTCAGAAAAAAGAAGCCCTTCACAAAAATGAACATGAGCAAGTCCTTTTTGAGGTTTATTCCGTGAAACAAGTCCTTTTAATTCGGATAAGTAGGCTTTGTTGCTTTCAGTGTTTTCGGGAAATTGCTGAATACTTTCACGAATAAGAATAAAGAGCGCATCCGCTTTTTCAATTTCATTTGAAATTGTCCGGTATCGTTTTTTAAGCTCTTCTATTCCTTCCATGGTAAGCCTGTAACTTTTTTGTAGTTAATAGGGATTAGTTAATAGCGAATAGTTTACCACTCCTATTAACTATTACCTAATCGCTAATCCCTATTAACTATTGCCTAATCCCTATTCACTACTAATGGGATGAAAATACAAAAAATTCCCAGTATTTGCTTAGCACAAAGGAAGGTTTCAGCTTCTTTTGTGTGTTTTCGAAGCCTAATAATTCCTCAAAAGAGTTCCCTTTTTACTTTTAAAATTTCTTAAATTACTTTTACTTGCACCCACCTAAACAATAATAAATAAACCTCAACTAAAAAAACAACCACATGAAAAAACTTACATTACTATTAATTGCCACTTTGGTCAGCAATTCAGATTTTGCCCAGGCTCCCCGAAAAGTGGTGGTCGAAGATTTTACCGGTACCTGGTGCGGCTATTGCCCCCGTGGAAAAACAACAATTGAAGATTGCATCACCACTTACCCAACTACCATTGGTATGGAAGTGCATACCGGCGACACGCACGCAACCACCTATTCGGAAGGTATTATTACAGGCCTTTCCCCAAGTGGTTATCCAAACGGGGCGATTGATCGTTTTGCTTTTAGTGGAACAACAGCCTGCTTTAGTACAAACGTATGGAAATCAAAAGTCGCCACACGTTTAAACACAACTTCACCTGTAAATGTTGGCATAACCACTACTTATAATACAAGCACCAGGGCATTAAGCGTAACTGTAACTGCTAATTTTGTGGGTGCTGCTTCGGGCGATATCAGAATAAGCTGTCTTTTAACCGAAGACGCTGTTGTTACACCCAGCGACCCTCAGCACAATTATATGGATGCGACCGTTGGTGATCCATGGTACGGGCAGGGTTCCACAATTCCCAATTATGTTCACAACGGTGTGGCCCGTATGAACCTCGCAAACGATATTTGGGGAACAGCCGGTGTAATACCCGCATCTGTTACGGCTGGAGGTACCTATAACAAAACATACACTTACACAGTGCCTTCCACCTGGAATGCCAACAAAGTATATGTAGTTGGGATGGTGAACAAACGTGGTACTACTACAACTACCAATGAAATTTTAAACGCAGCCAGGGTTTTAATCGGATCAAACACCGTTGGAGTTGAGGAAAATACTTCGGTTGACCCAATTCAGGTTAAACAAAGTTTCCCGAACCCATTCAGCGACATTACTGCGCTTCAGTTTAAATTAAACACCACTGATAATGTTTCTGTAAAAGTTTACAACTCTTATGGTCAATTGGTAAATACATTAGTAAATACCAAACTTACTCCTGGTGACCATACTTTTTACTGGGCTGGTAACAACACCGATGGTAGCTTAGTTTCAACCGGTGTATACCACTGTGTTATTGCAACTTCTTCAACACAAATTACAAGACCAATGGTTTTTGTAAACAATCAGTAATTCTATAGAGTACTGTTTCTTTTCTTACAAAGCCCCTTATATTCAGGTATAAGGGGCTTTTGTTATGGTAGCAATACCATAAAATTGTGTAATTTTACCGCCTTGCACTAAACCGGATTTAATTAAAAGTACATGGTAAAAATTATACTGAACAAAGGAAAAGAACAATCTATGCTCCGCTTTCATCCCTGGGTATTTTCGGGAGCGGTTAAAATAAAAGAAGGAGAGCCTAAAGACGGCGACGTAGTTGAAGTATACAGTTCCCACAACCAGTTTCTGGGCATTGGCCATTACCAGGATGGAAGCATTACCGTGAGGATGTTTTCGTTTACCAAATGTGAAATTAACGCAGACTTTTGGTTCGGAAGGCTTGAGAACGCGTATAATTACCGCAAACAAATTGGTATCATCGGAAAGGAAGATAACAATGTTTACCGCCTTGTTTTTGGAGAGGCAGACGAATTGCCCGGCTTAATTATTGATTTTTACAAGGGTCATGTGGTTATGCAGGCACACAGCATCGGGATGCACCTTGTAAAACATGAACTGGTAAAGGCCCTGCAAAAGTTATACGGAACAGAGTTAAAAACTGTTTACGATAAAAGCAAGGAAACCCTTCCTAAAAATTATAGTGCTTCACTTAAAAATGAATTCCTGTTTGGAGATACCGGAAAAACTGAAGTGATGGAGTATGGCCACCGTTTTCTGGTTGATTGGGAAAGCGGACAAAAAACAGGTTTTTTTATCGATCAGCGCGAAAACCGAAAATTATTAGCGACTTATTGTAAGGATAAAACCGTACTCAACACCTTTAGTTACACCGGTGGTTTTTCGGTATACGCAGCTAAAGCGGGCGCTAAAATGGTGCATTCGGTTGACGTTTCAAAAACAGCCATTGAGCTTTGCAATCAAAATGCAGACTTAAACAATTGTACTAATCACGAAGCCTATTGCGAAGACACCTTTGATTTTTTAAAGAACAAAGAAAATTTTTACGATGTAATTGTACTGGACCCTCCTGCCTTTGCGAAGAGCCGCGATGTTAAACACAATGCCGTTATCGGTTATAAAAAACTGAACTCGGCCGCTTTAAAACAAATAAAAAAAGGGGGTATCCTTTTCACTTTCTCCTGCTCGCAGGTGATTGATAAATTTTTATTTTTTAATACCATCACCGCAGCGGCTATTGAAGCCAAACGGAAAGTTAAAATAATACATGTACTCAGCCAGCCTGCCGATCATCCCATCAATGTATTTCACCCCGAAGGAGAATACCTGAAAGGACTTGTGTTGTTTGTGGATTAGTAGTTAGACTTTAGATTTGAGATATTAGTATTGAGAGGGTTTATAATGATTCCAGTGTGTTTGACATTAAGTTTTTTTGGAAACAAGCGGTTATTACTTCTGCAATTTTTTGAGGGTGGTCGAAGATAAAAAAATGACCTCCTTCCAATCGTTCATAAGATAAGGGTATTGTTGTTTCTTCTTGCCATTTTAACGCGTCTTCCTGGCTGATTTCTTCCTGCGTTCCTGTAATTATTTTAAAAGGTATTGAAAAAGGGGCCGTTTTTTGATAGATATGTGATGCAACAACCGAGAAATCGGCGCGCATGATTGGTTCAAAAAAAAGCATCGAATCCTTGTCCTTTAAAATTTCCTGCGGCACACCACCCATCACTGTTAATTCCTTTACCAATTCATCATAAGGCAGGTCGTGCAGCCTTTTCCTTTTATCCCAGCTGGAGGGCGCACGACAGCCCGTTATTAAAACATTGTCGGGAAGTTTTTTCCCTTCGGTTCTCAACAACTGTAGCATCTTGTATGCAACAAGGCCGCCCATGCTGTGGCCATAAATCATATAGGGTGCATCAATGTGGTGCTTAATTTGTTGATACATGTCTGTTACCAGCTCATTCACATCTTTCAACAAGCCTTCTGCCATACGGCTTCCACGCCCGGGATAATCCGTTGTAACCAACTCTATATGAGCCGGCATGTTTTTCTCCATTGCACGGAACGAATACTTACTTCCTCCTGCAAAACTAAAACACAACACTTTATACTTTTGCATACTCTTCATATTTTACAATTTTTCCCATTTCCATTTTATAATGTTTATCTGCCAGGTAAAAATACTTTTCATCGTGTGTTACAACCAAAACAATCTTCCCTTTATTCCGAAGATCCGAAAGTACCTGGTGGTAAAAATAATCTTTAAATTCCGGGTCCTGATTGGCCGCCAGTTCATCGAAAATGTAAATTTCATTGTCCTCCAACAGGCACGTGGCAAGGCTTAATCGTTTCTTTTGGCCGTAAGATAAATCTGTTGTTGAAAAAGCATGGTCTTTGAATTTAACTTTTGAACCCAGGCCAATGTCTTTAAGAATTTTATTCATTTGTTGATCCTGATTTTCTTTCATCCCGAAGACCTTGTCAAAAAGAAAACTATCTGTGTAAACAACAGAAAACAAAGACCTGTAAGATTCGCCATGTTCAGTTGATATTTCATTCCCATCAACTATAATAGAGCCGGAACCCGGAGCATACAAGCCTGTCAGCAATCGTATAAAAGTTGATTTACCCGATCCGTTTCCTCCTGTCAAAAATACAAGTTCCCCCTTACAAAAATTAAAATTGAGCGGCCCCAATTCAAATCCTTTTTCACCGTGTTGAGCTTCATATTTAAAGACTACTTCTTTGAAGCTGAGTGATAAAGTAGTAGCAGAAAATAAAATATTTTTACCGTCGTCGTTTCCTTTGGCCTGTTCTAATTTTTCCAATTCCCGAAAACGGTCTAAGCCTATGCTTGCCTGAAAAAAATCAGGAATAAATTGGGCAATTGTTTGTGCCGGGGACATAATATACAGGGTAATTAATATATACTGCGCACTATTAGAGAGCAATGAAATTTTAAAAAAAGGAAACACGAATAAAAACAAAGCAATAACACCAAAGAAAAAAAACTGGCCCAACAGGGAATTGCGTAAAAACTTTATGTTCACGCGGGTTCGTAATTCTTTCGCTTCCATCGCCGCCTTTTCCACATGATTATGGAAGAGGTCGTCATTTTTATGCTTGTCGAGTTTTAACTCTTTTAAACCATACAAAATATAGGAGAAGTACCTGAAAAATTTGTCCTCCACTTCTACCGATTCCCTGAAACGTTTATTGTTTTTCTTTTCCCCAATTGCATGCACAATTGCAATAAACACCATTACCGCTATGGAAATTAAACAGCCAATTGGTGTAAGCCAGGCCAGGTAAATCAAGCAGGAAAGAATGGTAACAGCTGCTACAATAATTGCCGAAAGCATCTGGCCCACCCGGCTGATGCTGGCTACATCGGAAGTAAGGATATTGTATATCCTGCTTATTCCGAATGCTTCGTATTTCAGAAGATCGGCATGCCGTATATTACTTAGGGCTTTCATCCTGACCTTCCATATTAAATCCATGGAGAGCCTGATTAAACTTGCCTGGTAAAAGGTTTGCACAGTAAAGTGTACGCCCATAATTGCAATAAAGCCTATAAATAAATTGGGGCAAAATTTTTCATTTTGCGGATCGAGGGCAATTACATTGTTGATGATAATAAGCAATGCTGTTCCCGACACCCCGGCAATCAGCCCCATTGCCATTAGTTTAAAGAGGGAAAAAGAACTGTTTTCTTTTAAGAATTTATAATATTTGATAAAAAACATAGACTATTATTTAAAAATTTCTTTTATCTATTGCAACATTTCCTCTTTTATCCTGACTTTCGATTCAATAATACGGATGTTGTCTTTCTCAAATACCTGCTCATGATTGCCGGTCAATTCAATGTAAGAGAAATGCCCACCGGTGTTCTTTTTCCAATCATTCATATTTGCTCTTCGTTCATTTCCCCTGGCTTCAAAAACAGTCAAATCTCCATGAATGATTCCTTCTAATTTGTATTCTGACACTAATTTTAAATTGTTTTTATACATGGCTGAGTAAGTGGCCCTGATCCCGGCATCACTCACAAAATTATGTACCTGCATTTGTCTTTCAATTTCAAGGTCTATGTTTTCATCTGTGAAAAATGAAAGAAACGTATCTCCTCCGGAGGCTTCCCTATCCACTAACTGAAGATTAATTTCAATACCTTCCCGTTCAAGTTGTTTTGCAATTTCAAATGCAACCAATGCGCCCATAGAATAACCCAGAAGATAACATTTTTTGGTTTTATTTAGTTGTTTTATAATCGTACTGAAACGCTCAGCAATGGCTTCAATAGAATTGTCCATTTGTTCTCCTTTCTCCAGGCCCGAATACTGAATTCCATAACAATTAAACTGTTCGTTTAAAACAGCAGCCAGCGGACTGAAAACTGTTGCAGAACCTGTTACCGGAGGGATCATAAAAAGAGCCGGTTTTTCTTCAGACATTTCTCCAAAACGAATCACCTGGTCCTGCACGGTTTGTTTCGCAGCGGCTGCTAATTTTTCAATTGTGGGAAAGTTAAACAAATCAGCAAGACGATAAGAGGTTCCTGTTGCTTTGTTTAATTTGTATATCAGCTGGATGCCACGTAAACTGTGCCCGCCTAAATCAAAGAAATTATCCGTAACACTTATTTTATCCAGCAATAAAACCTCCTGCCATATTTTCAGCTGTTGTTCTTCTGCTTTGGTGCGTGGTAAAATGCAATCGCGTTGATTATCACTTAAAAGATTGGATGGATGTGGTAAATTTTTGCGGTCTGTTTTTCCACTCGATGTAAGTGGGAATTTAGCCATAACAACAATATTGGTGGGAACCATGTAACCTGGTAAGCGCCCTCTTAAATAGGTTCTGATTTCGTTTGCATATTCAAAACTTTGCTGTAGTACCAATGGTTTTGGCAAGGCGCTCCGGTCAAGTTTCCCGTTTTTAGTCAGGGGGAATTCCTCCACTTGCATAAAATAAGAGGGGATCATATACGCTGGAAGAATCTTTGCTAAAAAATCAATTATTTTTTCTTTTTCAATAACAATTTTAGACTGGAAATAGGCCATCAACGAATTATTCCCTTCTTCTTTTAAAGCAATAACAACAGCTCTTTCTATATCGGGGTAATTTTCTACAGCACCCTGTACTTCATCCAGTTCTATGCGGTACCCGCGAATTTTCACCTGGTGATCTGAACGACCGATAAACTGGATGTTACCATCGGGAAGCCAATAAGCTAAGTCACCTGTTTTGTATAAACGCGCAGCCTTGTTAAATGGATCGCTTATGAAACGTTCACCTGTTAAGGCGGTGTTATTTATGTAGCCCCTGCTTACTCCGTTTCCACCAATATAAAGTTCGGCTACTACTCCAATACCCACCTGCTCTTTATTTTTATTGAGTATATAACAATATGTATTGCTCATTGGTTTGCCAATTGGCATCATTTGTCCCTGCTTTTTCTCCTGCACCCCGCCCTCATAAAAACAGGAATCAATACTTGTCTCTGTTGTACCATAACTATTAATTAAGCGACAGGCAGGTGGTAATTGTTTTCTGATGGCTTCATAATCCTTTGCATAAAGTGCATCCGAGCCCATAATCAGCAGTTTCATACAGGCCAACTTTTCAGGACTTTGTGCCATGGATTGAATTAAAGGAACGATGAGACCCGGAGTTGATTCAAAAACAGTTATTTTATTTTCGTAAATGGTTTGCGCAAGATAGTCCAGGTCAAAACGAAGATCGGAAGGACAAAGTGTTATACATCCACCGGCTAATAATGAGCGGCAGACATCCCCTATAAAAACATCGAAGGCCATGCTTGCAACCTGCAATACATGAGGTTTAAATGTATTTAACCTGTAATCTGTTATCCAGGCAGCGGTAATACTGCACAGGTTGCGATGTTCAACCACAACCCCTTTGGGTTTACCAGTAGTTCCCGAAGTGTAAATAATATAAGCTGCATCAGAAAATTGATTGACGATGGAAGGATTTACATCTTCTTCGTTTTTAAAATCTTCCTGCAGCTGGTTGATATTAATAACTGTAATACCATTATTAATTGATTGTACAAGCTTTACCTTATCAGTGAGAACAAGATTACAGCCGCAGTCTTCAATAATTGAGGCTATTCTGTCTGTTGGGTTTTCAGGGTCAAGAGGGATAAAAGTTGCTCCGGATTTTAACACACCCAACATGGCCACAAATAATCTTTCTGACCTTTCGGCCAAAATAATGATTTTGTCCTGCGGCTTTACAGCGTGCTTCTCCCGTAAACCATTTGCCAATTGATTGGCCTGTGTATTCAGCTCCCCGTAACTAAGTTTGTTTTCTTTAAAAAAGACAGCAGCCTCCCCCTGAGCAACAGCAGCCTGTTGTTCGAATAGTTCCTGCACCAATTTATTTTGATCATAAGTTCTATAAGCGCTATTAAATTCTGATAGCGTTAAAAGCTCTTTTTCATCCGTTGTTCCTGATGGGTCTACGGCATCTTCTTCAGGCAACTCATGCGCATCTGTTTTTTTAATGATGTAGGCCGTAAGTGCCATTGATCCATCGTTTCCGGCTGTGGTCGTTACACAGGAATTGCTCACACTTGCATATTCGCTCAGATTTTGTTCAATCTCTCCCAATTCAATCCTGTATCCGCCAAGGTTGACCTGGTTGTCTTTGCGGCCTAAATATTCAACTTCCCCACGGTCGTTCCATTTCCCAACGTCACCTGTTTTATAAACCAGGGTCGCCTTTTTATTAATTTCAACGCTTACAAACCTTTCAGCGGTCATCAGCGGATTATTAAGGTATCCTCTTGCCAATGCAATTCCAGAGATACAAATTTCCCCCTCAACTCCAATAGCGACTTCCCTGCCCTTATCATCTAAAATATGAAGGCCAACATTTACAATTGGTTTTCCAATGGGTATGCTTTCATCTTTGGACGAACACACGTGCCAGCTCACTTCTATAGAGGCTTCTGTTGGCCCGTAAAGATTTACAAGGGGAGCCTTCATCCCTGCATAGTATTTTTGAACAACACTTCTTGGCAAAGCTTCACCGCTGGAAAGTACATATCTTAATGAATCAAGTTTCAGAAATTCTTCCTGATCGAGTGTTTCCAAAAATGAGTTGAGTACTGTCGGACTAAAATGTGTAATGGTAATGCCGTACTTATCAATGGCCCTGCTTAATTCATGAGGATTTAATATGGTGTGTTCCTCAAGTATTAACATTTTACATCCAAAGCAGACGGGCATAAACATTTCACTCATGGAAACATCAAATGTAAAAGGTGTTTTAAAAAGATAGACGTCCTTTGCTGTGCATTCAAAGTTTTTCCAGAACCAGGCAATCCGGTTTACCAGGCCATCGTGTTGGAGCATGACTCCTTTTGGAATTCCTGTTGACCCGGAAGTGTAATATACACAAGCCAATTGATCCTGCCTTTTTTCAAGGTGAAGGTCCTCAGATGAATATTCCTCAACAGCTTTGCATTCCGCATCAATTACCCTGCACTGATCCGCATCTAATTTAAATTTCGAAATGTATTCCTTTTTGTCCAGTACTATTTTTTTAACACCTGCATTTTGCAGCATAAACTTTATGCGTTCCTCCGGAAGGTCTGCATCTATTGGAAGGTAAGCACAATTGGATTTTAGTACCCCCACTATTATTTTTATCATTGCTATCCCCGGAGTCGCAATCACCGCAATTACTTCTTCGGGCTGAGCATTGTTGGAATGCAGATAAGCGGCTATGCGATTGGAATCCAAGTGCAATTGCTTATAGGTAAGTGTTTGATCCACCTGCTGTATAGCAATACCATTTGGATTATTTAAAGCAAGTGTTGTTGCCAGCTGATCTATTGTTTGCTGAATACACGCTGCCTTGTTGTTGTTAAACGAGCTGAGCAAGTGATGATCATTGTCTGAGAGATAGTTGATATCCCCCAATACAATTTTATCCGCACCGATCACCGCTGACGCAATACTTAACAGGTGTTCGCCCATGCGCTCTACTGTTTCGGGTTTGTACAGGGCTGTATTTGATCCAATAACCATTTTTAATTCTTCACCTTTCAGCTCAAAATTAAAAACCAGGTCAAAGTTACTCACCCCGCTTCCTTCGCCAATTAGTTTGATCTCAAGTCCCGCATACCTGTGTTTATTATCATCCAGTATATCCAGCCTGATCAACACATCAAAAAGTGGATTCCTTGTATTGTCCCTTTCTAAATTAAGCTCATCCACTAATTTATCGAAGGGGTAATCCTGGTGATGGTAAGCATCAGTTACCTGTTCGCGAAGTTCTGAAAGAAATACAGAAAAAGATTTATCCGCACTTAATGCTGACTTCAACGGCAATGTATTTATAAAAACTCCTATCTGATCTTCTAAATCAGGGTGGTTACGATCCGCCACAGGGGTTCCTATCACTATATCCTTTTGTCCCGTATATCTAATCAACAGTGTTTTAACCAATGCCAACAGGAAAATGAAATTACTCACATCTTCTTTCTTGCAATAGGCATAAACTTTTGCGGCCAGCTCTTTGTCAAAATTGACGATGGTGGCCTGTCCATAATTTTTAAGGCTGTTGACACGGCTATAATCTGCGGGTAAATTCAATACAGGAATTTCTCCTTCAAATTTTGAAAGCCAATACTTCCTGCTATTGACCGTTGATTTATCAAGCAGTTGTTTATTTTGCCAACCGCTAAAATCCTTGTAATGAATTCTTAAAGCTGGTAGGGCCGGTTCTGTATTCGAAACAACATGATGGTAGAAATGCATTAATTCTTTTACAAAAACATCCAGGGACCATCCATCGGATATGATGTGGTGCATTGAAAAAGAAAAAATAGTTTTGTTTTCATTTATCTTCAGGATAACACCTCGCAACAACGGGCCTTTTTCCAGGTCAAACGCAGAAGAGGAATCTTCTTTCAACTGTTTTTCAATCAGCAACTCTGCGTTTGCTATTCCTGTTAAATCTTTCAGCTCAAGCGCAAACTGTAGTTCTTCAGCTTCCTTAATAACCTGCCGTGGATAACCGCCTTTATTGATAAAAACGGTACGAAGGCTCTCGTGACGTTTCACAATTTTTTGGAAAGCAACATTCATAGCAGCCGCATCTAATTTACCTGTGATTTCAAAAGCCATTGGCATTACATAGGCCAAAGAATTTTCCACCAGTTGCTCCAACACCCAAATGCGCTGCTGGGAATGAGACAATTCATAATCTTCCTGAAGAGGCAGTTTAGGAATATCTGTAAATTGCACTTCGTCTGTGGATTGAATGAGCTGAGCCAGCTGCCTGATTGTAGGCTGAAGAAATATATTTTTGAGGGTAATTTTTCTGTTCAACTGTTTATACACCCCGGAAATAATACGGGTTGCTTTTAAACTATGTCCGCCTATCTCAAAAAAATTGTCTTCAATTCCAATTTTTTCTTTGTCTAATAGTTCCTGCCATATTGCAACAAGTACCTCTTCTGTTTTATTTGTTGGGGCAATATATTTTAAGCCGGTCGACATTCCCTGGCTATCCATACCGGCTAACATTTTTTTATCTATTTTTCCATTGGGCGTTAATGGAAATGCTTCCAATTGTATAAAATGACCGGGGATCATATAAGCCGGCAAAATTGTACTTAAATACGATCCGATAACAGAAGTGTTCAGGGTGATTTTGGAGACTACGTATGCAACTAATTCATTGTAACCATCAGCGTTTGCCCGGGCAATTACAACAACAGCATCTACATCTTCCTGTTGTTGCAATGCATTTTCTACCTCGCCCAATTCAATCCTGTACCCCCGTATTTTTACCTGGTCGTCTTTACGGCCGGCAAACTCAATCGTTCCATCAGCACCCCAGCGGCCCATATCACCCGATTTATACATTCGTTCGCCTTCCTTAAAAGGGTTTGTGACAAATTTTTCGGCTGTTAAATCAGGCTGATTTAAATAGCCCCTTGCCAGGCTTTCACCCGAAATGCATATTTCACCAATAACACCAATCGGGCACAACTGGTTTTGCTTGTCGAGAATATAAACGGATGTATTGGAAATGGGAGATCCAATCGGGATGTTTTTGTTTTCAGTACCAAGTACAATGCTGGTAGTTACAACCGTGTTTTCCGTTGGACCGTAATTATTTACAATGCGGTAATTCTTATTTACGAATGAATTTAATTTATCGCCACCCACTAACAAATAGCGCAACGAATTGTTTTCTACTTCAAAAAATTGTTCCCCGACTTTAGTAGGTAAAAAACTGATTGATATTTTATTTGCTTCGAAATAAGCTGTTAATGCAGGAATGTCTAATCTTATTTCTTTTGGGATGATATAAAGGGAGGCTCCGGAAACCAGGTATGGAAAAATCTCCCATACCGAAGCATCGAAACTCTGATTGGCGTATACACTTGCATGGTCTGTTTCAGTTACTCCAAAATTTGCAATGTGCCAGCTGCATAAATTTACCAATGATTGATGCTCCACCATTACGCCTTTAGGCTTACCGGTTGATCCTGATGTATAAATCACATAAGCTAAATCGCTTGATTTATTAATATGCTTCGAATTTGCCTTACTATAAATGGCACGTTTTGTAGTAAACAGTTGAAGTTCTTCTTCGTCCAGCACAAGCTTACAGTTGCTGTCGCTTATCATAAAATCTATCCGTTCCTGCGGGTATTCCGGATCGATTGGAATATAGGCCCCTCCGCTTTTCAGTACGGCTAAAATGGATATGATCAGCAATTCATTGCGCTCTGATTTTATTCCAACCAGGTCATCGGGCTCTATTTTATACTTCGTCCGTAAATAAGACGAAAGCTGATTCGATTTTTCGTTCAGTTCCTTGTAACTAAATTGTTTTTCTTCAAACACCAGGGCAATGTTGTCCGGGGTTTTAGCCACCTGTTCTTCAAATAATCCGACAATGGTTTTATCTTTTGGAAATGCCAGAGCCGTATTGTTGAAATTGACCAGTAGTTCCTGGCGCTCTTCTTTCCCGATATAGTCTAATGTATTTATTGCATGGCCAGGGAATTCAACAATTGCATCAATAAGTTGTGTAAAATGTTGAACTAATCGTTGGGCTGTTTCCTTGTTTAAAATATCATTGTTGTATCCCAGTAAGAGGTCTATTCCATTTGTTGAATCTTCGAAATTAAAGGCCAGGTCAAATTTACTGATCACATACTCGCTGCCCTCATAATTACTTATTTTCAGGTCTCCGATATGCTGAACGTGCGTGTCCAATGTAGATTCATTGTTCTTTAAATCAATCATCACATCAAACAGGATACTACGGCTTCTATCAGGAGTCAGGTTCAGCTCATTCACCAGTTCATCGAACGGATAAGCCTGATTTTTATATGCATCAAGGGTATTGTCCTTTACATTTTTCAATACCTCTATGTAACTGTCCTTCCCTTTCAAATTGGTTCTTAAGGCCAGTGTATTTAAATATAAACCGATCTGATTTTCGAGGTCAGCATGTTCCCTGTTCGCAATTGGACTGCCTATAATAATGTCTTCCTGATTTGTATACCTGTTCAGTAAAACATTTACAGAAGCCAGTAATCCCATAAATAAAGTAGAGTCCTGTGCATTGCAAAGTTCTTTTAGTCCTTTGCTGATCTGAGGATTAATATTCCCACTTATAACTCCGCCATTGTACGTTTTTATAGCGGGACGGGGCCTGTCCACTGGCAGCTCCAATACGGGCAGCCCGCCCTTAAATTGATTGATCCAGTATTCTTTGTGATCGTTTATTGCATCTCCTTTTAGTTGTTCCTGTTCCCAGGAGGCATAATCTTTATACTGGATGGCCAGTGGTTCCGGCAGATGGTCTGTTTTTTGAGAATATGAATGGTAAAACATCAACAACTCTTTCAACAAAATATCCATCGACCAGCCATCACTAATTATATGATGCATGATAAACGTAAAAACCCATTTGTTGTTTGCCAGGCCATATAGACTTGCCCGCAACAAAGGGCCCGAGGCAAGACCGAAAGATGCATTGCATTCCGTCTGTATCCTCTCCTTAAGTGTAGCCTCCTGCTCTTGCTGGTTCATCAGGTCGTGGTAGTTTATTTTAAATTTTGAATCCCCGTATGGATATACCAGCTGCCTCACTTCCCCCTGCTCATTTTCTACAAATAATGTTCTCAGTATTTCATGCCGTTCAATCAATTTTTTGAAAGAATGCTCCAAAGCGGCTTTGTTTAAAAGCCCTTCAAATACAAATACGCCGGGAATATTGTAAGCTATGTTGCCTTCTTCAAACTGGCTCAGGGTCCACATTCTTCGCTGTGAAGAAGACAATGGATAACTTGGTTGTACAGGGGCAGGTACAATTGGATTGTGAACAATCTTCTTTGCATTTTGTATTAGTTGGGCCTGGTCTTCCAACACCAGATTTTCCAATAATTCCTTTAAGCTTAACTTTACTTCAAACCCTTTATTAATATGGTTTAACAACATGATCGCCTTTAAACTGTGACCACCCAATTCGAAAAAGTCAGCATTTATTCCTATATTCTCTATCGCCAATACATCCTGCCATATCCTTACTAATCTTTCCTGTACCTCATTCTTTGGTTGTATGTATTCTGTTTCTCTGGCCAGTCCCAAACTGTCTATCTGTGAAATCGCCTTCCTGTCAGCTTTGCCATTTGGTGTAAGTGGTAAAGTTTCCAGGGCCACAAAATGAGCCGGTATCATATACAAGGGAAGAGAAGTATTTAAATAAGTTCTTAAAGTGGAACTGTTAAAATTCTCTTTACTAACAATATAAGCAATGAGTTCTTTTTCTCCCTGTTGGTTTGATTTGGCTAAAACAACGGCGGCATTAATCAATGGGTGATTCAACAGTTTATCTTCAATTTCCCCCAATTCTATCCTGTAACCGCGTATCTTCACCTGGTCATCTTTCCGGCCTAAAAAATCAATTGTTCCATCCGGCGTCCACTTAGCCAGGTCACCGGTTTTATAGATACGCTCATTTGGTTTAAATGGATGTTGTATAAATTTTTCTTCCGTTAGTTCAGGTTTATTTAAATAACCCCGCGCAAGCCCATCCCCGCCAATGCACAACTCTCCTGTTACTCCTACCGGCACCAATTGCAATTGCTCATCCAAAACATACATCTGCGTGTTCCATACAGGGCGGCCAATTGGAATATGTGTATCCTCCCTGTTGGTTGAATAATGTGTTACATCCACAGAAGCTTCTGTGGGTCCATACAGGTTATGAATAACGATATCGGTTTTTGCATACCATTTTTTCACCGTTTCAGCCGACAATGCTTCCCCGCTGGTTATCACCCTTCTAAGGCTTGCCAATGATTTTATATGCTCAGTCTCAGAAAATAAATCAGCTATAAAAGCATTGAGCATACTGGGAACAAAATGCAGGCAGGTGATTTTTTGAGCTTCTATTAATTTTAAAATACCTTGGGGTGAACCAATATCCTCTTTGCAACACAGTACCATTTTTGCTCCCCAGCACAAGGGCATAAAAATTTCCCACACAGAAACATCAAAGGTAAACGTGGTTTTTTGCAATATAATATCTTCCCGGGAATAATTATAGGCCTTCCACATCCACTCAATCCTGTTGATTACACCTTTGTGTTCCAGCATACAACCTTTAGGTTTACCTGTTGAGCCAGACGTATAAATAACATAAGCCAGGTCATTGGGTTTATTAACAACCGGTAAATTTTCCGTACTGAATTTATTCTTTTCTTTATGGAATTTTATAAGTTCATTTTCATCTATTAAAATTTTACATCGACTGTCTGATACCATATACGTTACCCTGTCTTCCGGGTATTCAGGATCTATTGGAACATAAGCTCCTCCGCTCTTCAATACACCCAATATAGAGATAATCATCCACTCACTTCGTTCCAGCTTTAGGCCTATTAAATCATCCGGCTTTACATCGTATTGTTTCCTTAAATAATTACCCAAAGCATTTGACATTTCATTCAGGTCCCGGTAACTGAGTTCCTTTTCCTGAAATACAAGAGCTATCTCATCAGGTGTTTTAAGCACCTGTTCTTCAAATAAGCTGATCAGTGTTTTATGCTGAGGGTAATTTGCCTGAGTATCATTAAATTCAAACAACAATTGATTTGTTTCCTGTGGACTTAAATAGTTCATTTCAGAAATATTTATTTCAGGGTTTCGGAAACAGTTTGAAAGAATAGTTGTATAATGACTTGCAAATCCTTCAATAAAATGCTGATCGAACAATTCGTCATTGTAGGTAAATTGAGCTGAATAAAAACCGGACTTCTCTTTAATTTCAAGCTGAAGGTCGTAATTACCAGCTGCCGGGGCTTCTGTCTCAAAAGGCAGAAGGCTAAAGCCATCCATGTTTATTTTCTCCGATACAGTGGTGTTCATATTAAACATAACCTGTGCAATCGGATTGTAACTTAAGTTTCGTTTTGGATTTAATTCATTTACAAGCTTATCAAAAGGCATCTCCTGGTGATTATAACAGTCTAGCATATTTTGTTTTAATGAAGAGGCGAATTGATCAAAGGTAAAAGAAGGGTCCACTAAAATTCTTAAAGGAAGAACGTTTACAAAACAACCGATCAGCGATTGAACCTGTGTATTTGACCTGTTGGCACTTGCAGTACCAATTACAATATCATTTTGCCGGGTGTATTTAGCAATAACCTGCGAAAAAACCGAAAGAAAGGCCATAAAGGGAGTTAAACCCAGTTTATTGGTATGGTCAAGAAATTCTTTCGTAGTACCGGTGTTTAATTCAACACTTACAACAGCACTTTTATAGGTTTGTTTGGTTGTTCTTGCTTTTTGATTGGGTATCTGAAGAAGCTCAGGAATACCTGCTAAATTATTTTTCCAGAAGTTTAAAAGCTTTTCGTAAGATTCTCCTGATAGTTGATCTCTTTGCCAGGCCGAATAATCGGCGTATTGTATGGCAAGTGGTGTTAATGTTGTTTCAGCATTTTTTATTTCAGCTGTATACAATTTAATCAGTTCCGCGAAAAAAACATTGGAAGACCAACCATCCGATATAATATGGTGGATGTTTAACCAAACATACCACCTCGTGTCTTCCAGTTTGACCAGGCCAATATTAAATAATGGATCGTTTATTAAATCAAAACGATGTTGTTTTTCTTTGCTGAGCCGGTTTTCAAAAACAGCTTTTGCTGATTCTGCTCCATGCGTATATTCTTCGTAATAAACTTTAACAGGCCTTTCTTCGTGAATGATTTGTTTTACTTCCCCTTCAATTTCCAAAAAATTAGTCCGTAAAATTTCATGCCTGTCAATTAATTTATTAATCGCCGACTGAAAAACAGTAAATTCTAATTCACCTGACATCTCAAAAGCCATCACCATGTTGTAAAGGGATGCATTCTCTTTAAACTGGCAGGCATACCAAATTCCTTGTTGAATATATGAAAGCGGGAGGTTTTCGTTGCGGGAAATTTTTACAATAGGCTTAACCAAAGCTTTGGTTTCAATTGATTCAAGGTGTTTAATAATCGCTGCCTTGTTCTCTTTCAGCGCCGCCCTGGTCTCTTCATCCAAAGCCCCCCTGGGAGCTTTGTATTTAAGCTCTCCCTCCTCTGTCCAAACTTTTATTTTTTTATTTCTTAGTGTAGATAATATTTTATTCAATGCTATCATATCTGTATGTCTTGTATTTTAACTAATATGTATAATAACTATATGATACCTTCCTCTTCTTCCTGTTCCACTTCTTCCGTTGTTTCATTTGCTTTCCTTTGCCAGTGTATATTCTCTATGTATTCACTTAACTCTATAATGGTGGGGTGCTGAAAAAACACTTCAAGTGAGAGTTCACATTCAACTAAGGGGTCTTTTTTAATTTGATCAATGGCTTGTATAGCCAGTAAAGAGTGGCCTCCTAAGTCGAAAAAATTATCCTTTAGCCCTATTTTATTTACTCCCAGGCAATTTTCTAAAATAGCAGCAATGGCTTTCTGCAAATCAGTAGAGGGCTCTATATAATCAATGTTAGCATCAACATTTGTTTCATCCCTGTTCCGCGCAGCTGAATCAAGCCTGATTTCTTTTACGAATTCAGTTAAATTGTAATCCCTGTAATTTGCAAACTCTTCACGGATGTCTTTTTTTGATACAATGAGCCGTGGGTGGTTTGAAAGAAGGGAAGTGAGAAACACCTGCCTGCCTTCTTCGTTTGTTAGAGCGTCCTGGAAAATAGAGTGCTCAGTAGTAATACCCAGCATTTTAGCTAAACGAACATTTGCTTTTACAGACATCCCCACTTCCTTCCAGTCGTTCCAGTTGAAGGTGCTTGTTTTATTTTTGCCGATGCTTTTATGGTAAGCTGAAAAAGCATCGTTGAATTCATTTGCTGCAATGTAGCCGACTTGCCCCACTTTCGATTTATAAAAAACAGTGCTTAAAGAAGAGAACAATACAAAAAAGTCCAGTTTTTCATAGTCAATTAAATTATCCAGCGCAAGGGTTCCATTTACCTTTGGGAGGAGGATTTCTGCAAGGTTCTCTTTTGTTCTGTTTTCAATTACACCCTTGTAATCCGCTACACCGGCTGCATGTACAACCCCGTTGAGTGCGCCCCACTCTTTTGTTAGTTCCTTCATTGCCGGTTTCAACTCCTTGTAGACTGAAACATCTGCATTTATTATTTTTAATGCGCCTGTTTTTTTCTGCAGTTCAATAAGTCGTAAAACAAGGGCGTGGTACTCATGTGCTGGCTCGTTCGCAATTTCATTCCATAAATTTTCAGAAGGAATTTTTGAACGGCCCATAAGGGCTATTTTGGTACCCGCAACTTTTGTTGCAACAGCATGGGCAATCTCCAAACCAATTCCTCCTGTACCACCTGTAATCAGGTACGATCCAGTTGGTTTTAATTTTACACGATTGTTATTTTCTGTCAAGGTAATTTTTTCGTAATCCGTCTCAAAACGCTGATTCCCCCTATACGCAACAACGGCCTGCGATTCCTCAATATTTAATTCATTCACAAGTACCCTTCCCATATCTTCTTTAGAAAATTTATCTGTAGACGATAAATCAATTAAACGGGTACGGATATTTTTATATTCTAAAGGAATAATTTTAACCGCGCCCTGTACAAGGCTTTCCTCCGGGTTTAATTTTTCTGTTCCGGTGATCAGGTGTATTCCCCTGGAAATTACATTCAGAAAAAATGTTGTGCCTGATCTGCTACCAAGGAACCTGGCCAAGCCGATTAATTCAAAAAAGTTCGCATATTCAGGCTCCTTCCAGGCTTTGGAAGGTTTTGCAGAAGTACTATCGGAACTAAAAATGATGTTAATCCGTGCAGTGCCTTTTAAATTTAAGTGTTCAAAAAGCTTGCGGTAATCTTCCGGTTCTTCTGCATTTACCTGGTACTGGTTGTTGCCAAGCGTTTCAAAACTTTCTCCTCTCCCGATGTAATATACAGCATTGCTTTCTTTCAAATGTGGAAACGAACTATTTTCCAGTACCGTTTTCCCAAATGAAAAAATTAAAACAGGATCTGTGTTATCGGAAAACGCATCAGGTAGGGTTAAACTTTGTTTCCATACAGGCACATAAAATTGTGCGGAAGAAGACAATACTGCTGATTTAGGAGCTTTTGTACCGGGAAGATCAGTTGTTGTATTTATCCAATACGACCTGCTGTCGAAAGGATAAGGGGGAAGTGAACAGCGTTGGCAAGTCTTGTCCTGGTACATTTTTTTAAAATTAACAGCAAGCCCTTTTGACCAGAGTTTAGCTATACCTTCCAGAAATTGAACAAAGTCTGCCTTTTTTTCTTTTGCTGTGGGCAACAGGTTAATTAAAATATGGCTGTCTTTTTTTGATGCATTTTCACGTGTTAAGTTGATAAGCGTTGTACCGGGTCCAACTTCTACAAACACAGCATTGGTATACTTCAACAGCTGTTTAATTCCTTTATTAAAATTAACAGGCTTTAGTATTTGCAAGGCCCAATACACAGGGTCCTGTGCTTCTTTTGCACTTAAAACTGTTCCATCAATATTGGAGATAATAGTTAAGGCAGGTGGATTTAATTTAATTTCACTGACGGTATTTCTGAACTCTTCAACGCAGGGCTCCATCATCGAACTATGAAAAGCGTGCGATGTATTCAGGCGTTGATAAGCAATTTTTAAATCCGTTAAACGTGTTTCGAACTCCTGAATAGCCGTATAAGACCCGGATACCACACAACTTGAAGATGTGTTGACTGCTGCAACAGATAAATCGGTTCCGATCAATGTGGCCGCCTTTTCTTCGGACATCATCACAGAAATCATTGCACCGGGTTCACAAGCCTGCATTAACTTCCCGCGTTTACTTACTATTGTTAAAGCATCCGGAAGTGTAAATACACCTGCAATTGTAGCTGCAACATATTCACCAAGGCTATGCCCGATAACAGCTTCCGGCTTAACATCACAATCAAGCAATACCATGGCCAGTGAATACTCGGCTGCAAATAATAAGGGTTGGGCGTATTCCGTCTGATGCGCCAGTTCGGGACGGAAAGCGTTATTTTTTCGGTCCAGTATTAAATCACGAATATCCAAACCAAGGTGCTTAATTAATAGTTCTGTACATTGATCGAACTGATTTTTGAAAAATGTATTCTCAATGTAAAGTTGTGAAAACATTCCATCGTACTGGCTCCCTTGTCCGGGGAAAAGAAAAAACACAGGTAATGATTCATCTGTAACCTGGTCGGAAATATATTTTTTAGGATCCTTACTTAAAAGGGCTTCAATCAATTCATCTTTTGATTGGCAAATAAAAGACCTCCTGAAAGCATGAAATTCACGGCCAATATGGTATGTGTAAGCTATATCACTGAGTGAAGTATTTTCGTTTGTTTGTAAATAAGCGGCCAGGTTTTCTGCTGTTGTTTGCAGGCTTTTGCCTGTTTTTGCAGACAGGGAAATCACATTATAGTTTACCGCCTGTGCTTCCTGTTTAGTAGCAGGTGCATTTTCCAGAACAAGGTGTGCATTTGTTCCGCCAATACCAAATGAGCTGACAGAAGCTCTGCGTGTTTGTTTTCCGGGCCATTCAATTGCTTTGGTGGGAACATAAAAAGCTGTTTTTGAAAACTGAATATGCGGATTGGCCTGCTGGTAATTTACCATGGGAGGGATCAATCCGTTGCGAAGCACCAATGCGGTTTTTATAAAGCCGGCAACACCTGCTGCTGCGCTTGTATGGCCTATATTCGCTTTAACCGCACCCAATGCACAAAACTCTTTTTCATCTGTAAATTTTTTAAAGGCGCGGTCCAGGGCCTGAATTTCAATAGGGTCGCCCATCTTTGTTCCTGTGCCATGTGTTTCAATAAAACGAATGGTGTTCGGATCAATACCCGCAAGGTTGATGGCTTCTGTAATACTATCCGACTGGCCCTTAACACCGGGCGCTGTAAAGCCGACTTTATTGGCCCCGTCGTTATTGATAACGGATGCTTTCACAACTGCTATCACATTATCTTTATCGCGCAAAGCATCAGCCAGTGTTTTTAACACCACCACCCCTACTCCATTTCCACTAATGGTTCCTTCTGCATTCGCATCAAAGGGCCTGCAATGCCCATCGGGGGAATTGATCATGTCCTTTACAAACAAATAGCCCTGCTTCATGGGTGGCCGTATAGACACACCTCCGGCCAGGGCAATATCGGATTCTCCGTTCAGCAAACTCTGACAAGCTGTATGAATGGCCACCAGCGAACTTGAACAGGCCGTTTGAACATTCATGCTGGGGCCTGTTAAGTTTAACATATAAGAAACCCTTGTTGAAAGGTAATCCTTGTCATTCGATAACATCAGCATAAAATCACCCAGGGCTCTTATTTTTTCAGGGCTTTGCAATATATTGTGAAGTAAATAGGTGTTCATATCACAGCCTGCAAAAACACCCACTCGTCCTCTGTGCTTAGACTGAGAATATCCTGCATCGTCCAATGCCTTGTAAGCTTCTTCCAAAAACACCCGGTGCTGCGGGTCCATTATCTCAGCTTCTTTATGGCCTATATCAAAAAAAGAGGCGTCGAATTTATCAGCGTCCTCTAATAGCCCGTTTGCTTTGATGTAATTTTTATTGTCCAGCAATTGTTGCTCCACTCCCGCATCACGCAGCTCTTCCTCTGTAAAAAAGGAAATTGATTCAACACCGTTTTTAATGTTGTTCCAAAACTCATCTGTATTTTTGGACCCCGGCATTCTGCAGGACATTCCTATAATTGCGATTTCTGTTCCGTTGTATTCTTCCATAAGGCTCTGTTTAAAACATTCGTTGGCTTAATTGTCGCTGGCTTCTGCTCTCGCTAATTTGCGGTTCGATGAATTCCGATTTACCCTTCGCTTGTTTTCTTCTGTTGGGAAATCTTCTGTTTGAAGTTCTTTTTCAACTGCTTTGATTCGTTCCGCCAGGTCAAAAACAGTTGGGTACTCGTACATTTCGACAAGGGATAAAGACAGGTTTATTTTGTCTTTTAATTTATTAAAGATCAATGTCATTGTCATGGAGTGGCCTCCTATATCAAAAATATTGTCTTTAACACCAATGTTGTCAATTCCCAACACCTCTTTCCACACGTCTACTATATCGCGTTCAAGCTGATTGCCCGGGGCAAGAAATTCTGCCCTGTTAAACGAAGCGGCTTTACTTTCATGACGCAGTGCATTCCTGTTAATTTTACCATTTATTGTAAGTGGTAAAGCATCTAATTTGATGAACCCTGTAGGAATTACTGCCGTAGAGATATACTTAGTTAACCAGGCCTTTAATTCATGATTTGGAATTTCTTTTTCTGAAACATAAAATGCAAACAATTGCTCTTCAACAGCAGGTGCTTTTTCAAGCTGGTACCCAACCTCCTGCATTATTTCTTTTACCTTGGTCAGGTCTATCTCATCGTCCAGTTCTTTCAAAGCCTCTTCCCTTTTTTTATGGCCCAGGCGAACATCCCATGAATAAGGCAATGAATAATTGTGAAAGCCCCTTTCTTTTTTATGCACATAAATACCCAGGTCGTTGATCAGGCAATTTGTTGAGCGGCCTGTGTCTTCCGGCCTTACCCATTTCACCTGCTCTTCAAGATAAGTATACATTTCTCCCAGTGTTGCATCACAATACCTGTAAAAATCAATAAACTGAACTTCTTCAAATATCTTGTCCTCTTTAAACATTCCTACATTTAAATTTTCTGAAACAGCATCGTGTTTTCTATGGTACTCTTTCCTTGCATTCAACACCCATTCATCAATTTTATCCGGGTTAAAAATTTTAGCATTGTATAATTCATCCAACCTTGTTTCAAAAAGCTGGCCCCTTGAAAGCCCTGTGATGATATAAGGAATATTTCTTTTTTTCGCCAGTTCAATACTCAGGGTGTAAATTGTTTTATAACAACCCTGGCATACATTGCTGTATTTCTGAAGGCTGTCTTTAAAAATAGTGTTCATTGCTTTTGTGCTTCCAAAAACAAGTTCTACATTTAATGTGGAGCAAATGTTCTTCATATTGTCTTTTGCCTGCTCCGAAATGTACCCGTTGTCCATAGTGAAAACAAGTACCCTGAGCTTCAGTTCTCTTACTAATTTTGACAATGCATAAGTGCTGTCTTTTCCGCCGCTAAGAAGTACAAGGCAGTCGTATTCACTTTTACTATTTTTCGTTTTGTTAAAAATCTCTTTGAGATCGTCCATTGACCTGAAATACTCCTGCGCCCTGAGTTTATTGCTCTCATACGTTTTACAGGTGCTGCAAACGCCATCGTTATCAAAAGTAATGTTCGGGTACACCGATTGAATGCCGCATGATGTACAATAATAAACATCTTCTATGTCCCATGCCTTTCTTTTAAGCTGAACCAAAGAAACCGCAGCAGACTTAATATCAGGATGCAATTCTAAAATGGTTTCAATTTCTCCCATTTCTATGCGGTGGCCCCTTACTTTAATCTGATCGTCCTTTCTTGCAATAAATTCAAGTAGTCCGTTTTCATTTTGACGCACAATATCTCCGGTGCGGTATAGTTTTGGGTATTTATTTCCCGCTGTATTGTTTACAAAACGACTTGCATTCAATTCTTCATTGTGCAAATACCCCGGACTAAGACTAAGCCCTGCTAAACACAATTCTCCTTTTGCACCTTTTGGAACAGTGTTCAAATTTTCATCCATTACATAAGCTTCCATGTTTGTAACAGGGAAACCAATCGGAACATTTTGTCCATTAAGCCCCGAACCATCGTAGCTGAAAATAAAGCAACCCACTGTAGCTTCTGTCGGGCCATATTCGTTGTACAGCACCAGGTCTTTACCAAAATTATTAATTACATCATCGGCCAGTGAACGTTCTAGATTTTCTCCACCCACTATCATTTTTTTCACCCTGCTTTGAATAGCTCCAACCGATCTCACAATTTTCAGGTGTGAAGGAGTTAATTTAATAATATCAACCTGGTTGTCTGCAATAATTTCCTGAACAATCAATGCTTTGTCAATACCACTGTATACAACAATGGCATTACCTGTAAACAGTGGTGTGTAAATAGAAGTAACTGTAAGATCAAAAGCTAAGGAGCTGTACAAAGGAAAATCAGTTTCTCCATTTACATAATACCCTGCAGCCCAGTCAATGTAATTTAATAAATTGCTGTGTGCTATTTGCACACCTTTGGGTGTGCCTGTAGATCCTGAAGTATAAATGATGTACGCGATATCCGTTCCACTAACATTCGACTCCATGCTGGTGATAGCAACTAAATCAGGGTTACAGGATTCTATTGCCAGCGCTTTACACTTAAGTTCATGATTGGCTTTTAATTTATTTATCAAAAGGGCATCGCATGCAATCAATTGAATAGCACTGTCTTTTAAAATAAAATCAATCCTGGAAGCAGGTGTTTCAGGGTCAATGGGTACATACACGGCTCCAATTTTCAGAACCCCTAATAAGGTGGCAATCATACCGGCGCTGTTTTCCATGTATATGGCTACCCGGTCTCCTTTGTGTAATCCATTTGCATGAAGTACATCAGCAACCTGGTTTGACCAGTCTGTCATTTCTTTATAGGTATATGTTCCCTGCTTTTCTTTAACAAGTGTTTTGGCCGGAAAAGCCTTAGCCTGTATTAAAAAACGTGACCAGGCATTGTCGTTTTCTTTTTGTGCAGGTAACTGAAAGGCAGATGAAAAGAAGGAATCAGTTTTTCCATTGGTCCAATTCAATTGTTTTATTGATTTGGAAGATGTTGCAATAAAATCCTGTACTGCACATAACAAACTTTGCAATACGCTGTCAACAAATTCAGCATTGAAACGTTCTCCGTTGTAGATGGCTTTAAAATTAAACACTTCGCCAGGAATAATAAGCAAGGCCAGCGGAACGTTTGGTCGCTCAATAAGTTCAAAATTGCTTAATTTTAAACCTATGCTATCGTTTGATAAATCACCCATCGGGTAATTTTCATATACGATGATTGTTTCAAAAAGATGTTCGTTGTGCGCAACTTTGCTCCATTTTTTCACATCACTTAATGATGCATACGAATACTTTCCACTTTCATTGTTTTCTTCAAACAGGTTGACCAACCAGTCGCTGACAAGGGCTTCATTATCAATCCCCACTCGTATTGGGATTGTATTGATGAATAAGCCAACCATATTGTCCACACCGTTTATCTCTTCTGTCCGGCCCGATATAGTTGTACCAAATACAATGTCATTGTCCAGTGTAAATTTATTTAATGTAAGCGCCCAAAATCCCTGTAGAATGGTATACGGGGTAATTCGCAATTGTTTGGCCAGTTCAAGCATAGCAGCCGATTCTTTGGCCGGCAGGGAGAAATTATGTTCTTTGTATTGATATGTTTTCGTATCATAATCCATTGGAAGCGGAGTAAGTTTGTTGGCTTCATAAAAACCACTGAGTTTTTTCTCCCAATATTTTTTTGCGGCACCTGCATCCTTTTTTTGCAGCCACTGAATATAATTTCTATACGGCTCCCCCTTCGAAACAGGCAGATTTACACCTTTAACAGCTGTGCTGTAAAAATTAAAAATATTACCTAAAATAATTGGCAGGCACCACCCATCCAACAGTAAATGGTGATAGCTAAAAATAAAGTTCCATTCGTCTTTTTTTATTTTTGTCAAATAACACCTTATTAAGGGTAATTTATCTAAAACAAAAGCCTGTGTTTTATCTGTAACCAATAAATCTGTTGCCGATTGTTGAGCACATGTTTCTTCAAGGTGACTGTTGTCCTTGTATATCCAGACCAATTCAGCCTCTTTGTGTACCACCTGCATGGGCTTTTCAAGATCTTCCCAATGAAAAGAAGTTCTGAAAACTTCATGTGTATCAATTAATTTTTTCCAGGCGTTTTTAAAAGCTTCTTCATTTAAATTGCCCTGTAGTTTAAAACAAAGCTGTTGGTGGTATCCTCCGGCACCTGGTGTGTAAATCGTGTCCAGCAAAATGCCCAGCTGCATGTGTGATAATTCATATACGTCTTCAATATTTTTCATAACTTCTTATTTAAATTTCATCATTAGCTTATCCAAATCATTCTGGTTCAATCGTGCAGCAGGGAAATCAGAAGGTGTATAGCCCACCTGTTCTCTTCCCAGACAATGCTCTTTTAGTTCAATCAGGTTTTTATTAAACTCTTCAGCAAGGTGTTCAATTGTGTCTGCTGAATGAAGGTTAGAACTATAGTTCCAGCTGAACCGGAGTTGCCCCTGGTTATGAATACCTATTATTTCGAGCTGATGGCTTCGTTCGCTTTCAGGGTCGTACAAAGGACCAGTATTGATAGCAGACTCACTCCACCCTTCAACAGGTATTTCTACCTGACCTAAATAATTAAACAGAACAGGCGCATTGGCAATCGTTTCCAGGCCTTCACGCTGACCGGGGGCAGCCAGGTATTTTAACATGCCATAACCTATCCCGTTTTCAGGTACCTGGCGAACGATTTCTTTTATTGTTTTGATCACTACACCGGGGTCCTCTGATTTTTCGACCTTTAAGGCAATAGGCATCATGGAAGTAAACCAGCCCACCGTGCGGGAAATGTCTACCCCTTCAAACAAGTCTTCCCGTCCATGCCCTTCCAGATCGATGATGACCTCCTCTGTGTTCATCCACTCACGCAGGCTAAGGTAAAGTGCGGCCAGTAATATATCGTTCACCCTGGTGGTGTACACTTTGGGTACAGCTTTCAAAATTTCTTCTGTGTCCTCTGCATTTAAAGTCGTGGTAATTGTTTTTGTTGACGCTACACTGTTCATGCCGGCATTCTTTTTTAATGGAAGAGCTGCAGTCTTTTTGTTCACGTAAGCAGACCAGTATTGACGATGTTCTGTCATTTGATCGCTAACTACTTTTTGTTGTAAACGCTGTGCCCAGTCTTTAAAGGCAAGGGTTTTGGGAGGAAGCTGAATGTCCTGTCCTTTCTTTAATTGAGAGAGGCTTAAATAAATATCCCCCAGAATAATACGCCAGGAAATTCCATCAATGACCAAGTGATGGGCCACTAAAAAGAGACGGGCTGGCTGGTTTGTACCGGACATATACAAACGCACTTTGAATACCTGGCCTTCAGCAATATTTAAGGATTGCTGAAGCCTGCCTGCATCCTGTTCTATGTAATTTTCTATTTCCTTCTCTTCTATTCCACTCAGGTCAATGCTGGTGAACCAGCCGTTTTCTCCCTCCGGTGCCGCTTTAAAAATCTGCTTCCATGTATACTCCACTTGTTCAAAGCGGGAATGCAGGGCATCGTGGTAACGGGCTATTTTATCAATAACTTTGTGAAGGTCTTCTTTGTTGACGGTTGACGGAAGGTTCAATAGGATGGCCTGGTTGTAATGGTTCCTGTTTTGCATATTCAGTCCCATCATCCAGGATTGAACGGGCAACAAGTCCCCGCTTCCTTCTACATCGTTTTGCTCTACATACACTACTTCCACCTGTTTAACAACTCTTGCTAGTTCCCGGATGCTTTGGTACTGGAACAATTGATTAACGGTAAACTGAAGCCCCAGGCCTTTGGCTTTGGCCGTGAGCTGAATACTCAGAATGGAATCACCACCCAATTCGAAAAAGTTATCGTTCACACCAATCTTTGCAACTCCTATTACATCCTGCCACAGCTGTACTAAACTTTTTTCAAGGGCTGATGCAGGTTCAACATAAACGGTATTGGACACTCCACTTTGGATGCCCCGGCTCATGAGTTCTTTCCGGTTAATTTTTGCATTGGCTGTGAGTGGCATTTCTGCAATCAGGTGGAAAAAACCGGGGATCATGTAAGCAGGAAGAATTGATTTTAATTCGTTGCGCAGGTCCTTCGTTTCTACCTGTTGGCCGGCTCTGGCTACAATATAGGCCACCAGCACATCTTTACCTGCCCCCTTTACACAAACTACTGCGCTCTGTTCTACTGTTGAAACCTGGTTCAGGACGGATTCTATCTCTTCTGTTTCTATACGATGACCGTTGATTTTAACCTGCAAATCGGCCCGTTCTATATACTCGATTTCTCCAGCCTGATCAAAACGAACAAGGTCGCCTGTTTTGTAAATCAAACACTGTTCTTTCACAAAGGGGTTTTGAATAAACCGCTCTTCCGTTAACGCTGTTCTGTTCAGGTACCCCGACGTAAGGCCTTTGCCTCCAATAAATAATTCCCCTATCATTCCTTCCGGTACAGGGTTTAAAAACGTATCCAAAACATACAGTTGGGTATTTGATATGGGTGCGCCCAGGGTGATCTTATCTGTTTGGGGATCTACTTTTTTAACCGACGACCAGACTGTTGTTTCTGTGGGGCCATACATGTTAAAAATTTCTGTCTTTGATAGTGTTGCAATTTCTTTGACCAATTCAAGCGGGAGTTTTTCTCCGCCCAGCATCAGCTTTTTAATTCCGGCCAGCTCATCCCGGGTCGACTTGTCTGCCAATAATATTCGCATTAAAGAAGGTGTACATTGCAGGTGTGATACCTTGTTTCTTAAAATATTTTCTGCAACAGCGTATTTCCTTTTCTTACAGGAACCTGATAACCGGTAATTGTCTTTCAACTCTTTTAGCTGGTTCAAGCCGTTCATGGTGTTGGTGTAATCTACACCAAAGTCGATAAGACACCCTATTTCTGTTACACCAATTCCGATCAGCTTGTCTACCATTGCACTACAGCTTTCAACTGTACCCATCAGGCTCGATGTGTTGAAGTATCGGTCAAACACACGGGGCATCAGGGCCGCCACCCCACTCTCTGCAAAGGAAGGATCATCAGCATCAATGCCATAAGTTTTGGCCATATTCTTCATCAGGTCGAAAGAACTGCGCAGGTATTTTGTAAAGGGTTCGTATACAAGTTCTTTCACTTCTTCAAGGTCCTTGCCTATAAATGTATGCAGCATCAGGGTTACCTGTCCTGCTTCCGGGTCATGCCCATGTTCTGATCTGGCTTGTTTATAAGCGGCTATTTTTTCTTTTAGTTCTTCTGTATTTTGGGTCAGCAAATGGGTCAGCAGGTTTGCCCCCATTGCCCCTGCATTTTTAAATGTCTGGATATTCCCCGAGGCTGTTATCCAAACAGGCAATTGAGCTTGTATGGGTTTAGGGAATAAACGACAGGGGATCAATTCTCCTTCGCCATTCTCCATCATAATAGCTTCACCTTTCCACAAGGTTTTTACTTTTGCAATGTTATCATCAAAAACCCCGTACCTGTTTTTATAGTTGTTACTGGACAATACAAAGTCATTGGCTTGCCAGCCGGAAGCAAAGGCCACTCCTATCCGGCCATTGGACAAGTTGTCAACTACCGACCATTCTTCTGCTATCCGCAATGGGTTGTGCAAAGTAGCCACCACGCTTCCGGCTCTCAGAGCAATGTTTTTTGTAATAGTCGATAAAGCTGCACTTGTTACCGAAGGGTTGGGGAACAATCCTCCAAATTCATGAAAATGCCTTTCAGGTGTCCACACGGCTTTGAAACCATTTTCATCGGCGAACCTGGTACCATTGATCAACAGGTCATACTTATTTGCGGAGTCCTGGTCGGCGCTCGAAAAATAAAACAGACTAAAGTCCATGTTTTTGTCCGGTGACCCGGCTGTGGAAGGAACAGTTGTCAGGCTTTTGATATCATCGCTTTGCAGTACAACTTTAAAACCATTACGCAAGGTCCAGATGAGTTCCAGTACAGCAATATCAAATGAAATGGTGGTAACAGCAAGCAGTGTGCCTGGTTCAGCACCAAGTGAAGCATCCATACCCTTGCAGAAATTAACAACATTCTGATGGGTGATCAAGGTACCTTTGGGTTTGCCCGTGCTACCGGAAGTGTATATTACATAAGCCAGATCATCCGCTGATGTGGCGATGTGAAGCTGATGCGACGATTGTTGTTCTATCGCACGAACCTCACGTTCAAGGTCAATTACAATTCCTTTATACTCAGTAAACAACTTAACATGATCGTTCTCTGTGATCAGATAAGCTATGCCCGAATCAGCAGCAATAAAGTTCAAACGCTCCAATGGAAAAGTTGCATCCAGCGGAACATAAGCTGCACCCGCTTTAAGAACAGCCAACAATGCAATAACCATATTGACTGATCGTTCGGTACACAAGCCTACCAATTGACCTTTTTTAACTCCTTTACTTAGTAAATGAGCTGCAAGCCGGTTCGCCCTCTTATCCACTTCCAGGTAAGTCAGCTCCTCTTCTCCATCCACCAGGGCTATTGTTGCAGGCGTTTTAAGCACCTGCTCTTCAATGAGCCTGTGTACACCTGCTGCAGGTAACTCTATAACAGGGCCTATCCATTTGTTTAAAAGTATTTCCTGAATTTTTTTACTGTGCAGGGACGCCTTTGAAATAAGTTGATCCGGGTTTTCAACCAATGCAGTAATCAGGTTTACATAGTGTTCCTGCATTCTGACAATTGTACTTTCGTTAAAAAGTTTGTTGTTGTATTTAAAAATACCGGCCATGCCCTTGTTGTTCTCAACCAGTTCGAGTGTAACATCAAACTGCCCTTCCTGCTGCGGCATTGCAAACGGACTAAGTTCCAGTTCACCCCAATTCACATCGTTCCCTTCCATAAGTTCAATAATCTCTTCGAACTTCTGTGGTTTTTGAAGACTGAATAAACTTTGAAAAATGGGTGTCTGTCCAGCCTGTCTTGCAGGATTAAGTTTTTTAACAATTAAAGGAAAGGGGAAATCCTGGTTGGAAAGTACATCAAGCACCGTCTTCCTCACTTGTTGCACATACTCCCTGAATGAAAGACGGGGTGAAGGTTTTGTACGAACAACAGTCATATTGATAAAGTCGCCAATAACACCGGCAAACTCCATCTTACCACGGCCTGAAGTAGGTGAGCCTATAATAATATCTTCTACACCGGTGTATCTGTATAATAACACTTTAAATAAAGCCAGGGCCGACATATAAAGTGTCGCCGATTCCTTTTGAGACAATTCTCTGAGTTTTTTTACGAGTTCAGCATCAATATCAAATCTATATGTGGCTCCGGCATTTTCAGTGCTTACTGTTCGTGGAGAATCAAGCGGTAAACTCAATACAGGAAGTTCGCCTTCCAGTTGCTTTTTCCAGAAGTTCCAAAGCCTGTTTCCTTCGCTGCTTTCCAGCATCTGGTCCTGCCAGGAAATAAAATCGAAATAATTGAAGGTGTTTTCTGTCAGAACGATACCTTCATTCTTCCTCAGTGCTGCATATACACTTTTCAGTTCATCCAACAACACCCACAACGACCAACCATCACAAGCCATGTGATGGATCGTAAGCAACATCACATAACATTCATTTCCTTCATCAAACATATCCACCCTGAGAAGAGGGTCTGCTTCTAAATTAAATGGTTTTTCATAAGCCGATTTAACACGGTCATATAATTGATCCTTGTTCCAATTGTGTGCATTCGTCGTATTAAAATCGAACAGGCCTTCTTCTCCTGCAGGGCGTACAAGCTGGTAAACACCTGCTTCGTCCGTTTTAAAAGTTATCCTCAGCGATTCGTGCCGGTCTACAAGTATTGCAAATGCCTGTTTCCAGGTATCGGGTTGAAGCCCATGAATGATCCTTGTTGTAAAAGCTACATTGTAAGCCGGACTTAAAGGATTCATTTTATACAGTGTCCATAAAGACTCCTGTCCGGAACTTAATTTCAGGTGTTTGCCCGCTACTAATTCTTCATGTTTGGGTTCAATGGAATCGGCAACAATTCCGTTATTTAATTTGCTGGTTATGATACCCGCTAATTCTTTAATGCTGGGCCCCTGAATCAGGTCAACCATACTTAAGCTGACTTTCAGGTCTGCTTCAATTTTGTTTTTTAATTCAATGGCCATCATGGAATCGAGCCCATATTCGGCAAGAGAGGTTCGCAGGCTAAGATCGTTTTCATCCAATCTTAACAAGGCACTTAGTTTTTTACTGAGGTATTTTTCTATCTCAACTGTAATTGCTTCCTGGTCTCCTGTTAATTCATTCAACAGGTTCATCCATTCTGAATTACCAGTTTCTGTTTGATGATGGCTTCCCATCACGTCACTAAAGAAGGGCATAGCAGCAGCGGCAGGGAACACCGTTTTCCAGGCGAGCCAATTCACAGGCAATACAGCTATTTGACTAAGTGTTGAATTCCAAATCAATTCAAGTGCCTCAAGTCCTTTCTGCGGAGAAATAAGGTCCATCAACTTGTAAGTTGATTTCTGATTTTTCAGTGCCTGCGCCGCTAAACCTATTTCGGACCAGGCCGCCCAATTAATACTCAGCGCTTTTAACCCACGTTGCCTTCTTGACAATGCAAGTGTATCCATAAAACTATTGGCAGCTGCATATATGCTCAGTCCCGGAGAAGCCAGTACAGCTGATGCGGATGAGAACAGGACAAAAAAATCAAGATCTTTATCAAGTATATTATCCAGGTTAATTGCCCCGGAAATTTTAGGATTGAACTGCTCCCGTATATCCTGTTCTTTCGTATCTTCAAAGGGACTGTAACTAACATTTCCGGCTGCATGTACTACACCTTTAACGGGAGGAAATGATGCTAATGTATAATCATCGTACCAGTTTGAAAAAGCTTTTTTATCCGATACATCCACAGCAACAACTTCAACATGAGCCCCCGCTGCTTCTAATTCTTTAATGGCCTTTATTCTTTTACCGGTGTTGGATAAGGGGTCTGTATCTTTCCATTTATTTCTGGAGGGCAAGCCGGTGCGGCTCATTAACAGGAGCCTGCGTGCCCCTTGTTTCATAAGCCATCCCGCTGTAAGCAGGCCCAAATCGCCCAGGCCACCGGTGATCAGGTAAGCTGCATCTTTTCGCAATTCATTTTTTACTGCGGGGACATTTGTTTTTACTTTGCTTAAACGGGGAACCAGGATTTTATTCTTGTTGAAACGAATTTGTTTTTCCGCTTGTTTATCCACAATAATTGGAGGTAGTGTGGAAAAATTAAATTCCGCTGCTTCTTCTGCATTGCCAATATCAATAATTCCACCCCAGTAATTTTCTGCTTCCAGCTCTAATGATTTTGCTAAGCCCCATAAGCTGGCGTGTAGCAAGCCCTCTCCTGTTGAAGCGCTCCATGCACCCTGCGTGAGTACCCACAAGGCCTGATTTTCACCCAGGGAAGCAGTCAGTTTTTTAATTATATTTTTAATATCCTGAACAATGGGTATTAATTCGTTCAGGTCGTTTAGTTTTTTTTCTCCCAAAACAGGGGGAATAAAAATAATTTTTTGATTGTTTTGAAGACTATGTTCAAGGTTTTCTAACTCATTTGCCTGAATTGCTGTGTAAGCGTTTTGCTTTAATGCGGATAACAATTTACTGGCCTTTGTGTTAGCGGGATCATATACAAGCCAGGAAGATGTTTGTTCTTCTGTCACAGGCTGTAGGTCTGAATCAATCCATTTAACCTCATGCATCCATTGTTCTGCTTTTACTTCAGCAGACTGGCTACCGATGAATTCAAACTCAACATTGACTGTTTCGGCCAGCAATTGCCCTTTTGAATCAAACACCTGCACATCACCCAACAGTTTTCGGTTATCGCCCGTATTTTTTGAAAGTTTTGCATAACTCCAGAATTCATGATCCTCTAAGCGTCCATGTATGTTAATGGCTCCGATTCCTTTTCCAACAAAAGCACTTTCTTTCTCCCCTTCAATACCGGCAGCCAGTAGCTGGCCGCAGATGTCCATCAGGGCAGGATGAGAATGATAGTCGTTCATTTGACTGGAAACATCGGCAGGAACGCGGCTCACTGAAAGTATTTCATCTTTACCGATCCAGATCTCCTGAACACCTTTAAAGGTATTTTGCCAGTGATTCCCTGCTTTAAACCATTCTGCATAAAAATCATTGCCTGATACCTGTCTTAAAGATCTTTTCTTTATTGCTTCAAAGTCAGGCAGAACAAGGCCTTTTACTTGCTCTTGTGCAAGTGCCTTTCCACTCATTCTAAACACCCATTCCGAATCTTTCCCTTTTCGTATGCTTCTGCTGTAAATTGCAAAATCAAAACTGTCTGCTGATTTTTTTACCTGCATCTGAAGCTCATAAGTCTCTTCAGGTTTCAGAATAAAAACTTTTTCAAATTTAATGCCGCTTACCTGGATGTGTTCATGTCTGCTGAGTTCTTTCACAGCGGAAACAGCCATTTCTGTATAACAGGCGGCCGGAAAAATAATGGTGTGTTCAATCTGATGGTCCTTCAGGTAAGGTATGGAAGCAAGGTTGAATTGTTGTTCCCAGATATAGGTGTTTGTGCTATCGGCAAGTTTTCTTTTCGTTCCCAACAGCGGATGACTCTCCTCTTTATTCTTTGTGATTAAAAGATCTTCAGGCATTTCCAGCCAGTACCTTTTGTTTTGAAAGGGATAAGTTGGAAGGGTTGTTTTTGTATGGGACTTGTGCTTATAAAAATTGTGCCAGAAGATGTTGACCCCATTGACATACAAATGAGCCAAAGCCGAAAGAATACTCTCGCGGTCATTTTTATTTTTATTAAGACTGCTGATCACAAGTGTAGATGTCGAATCTACTTTCATTTTTGTGAGCCCGCTTAAAACAGGTTCGGCACCAATTTCCAGGAACACATTTGCTCCCTGGGTAATTAATGTTTCCAGGCCATCTTTAAATCGTACCGGTTTACTTACCTGGTTGATCCAATACTCTGCTGTACTCATTTCTGTTGAAACGATTTTTCCTGTTACAGATGAAACAAGCTGGGCTTTGGGAGTATGATAGGCAATTGTTTTACAAATTTTTCTGAATTCACCGAGCATGGGCTGCATTAAGGGCGAATGGAAAGCATGTGAAACATTGAGTGCTTTTAGTTTAAACTTTTCTCCATGAATGGAAACAAATTGATCGATCTGTTCTGCATCCCCTGAAATCACGGTACTTCCATCTCCGTTTACCGCTGCGATAGAAATGTTTTCGAAGCCTTTGATCAGGTTGTTCACTCTTTCTTCACCGGCAACAATGGAAATCATTTTACCGGGTTTGTCCAAAGCCTGCATCAATCGTCCACGGGCTGTAATCATTTTTAAGGCGTCCTCTAAACTAAAAACCCCGGCGTAACAGGCAGCGGCAAATTCACCGATGCTGTGCCCGAGAAGGTAATTTGGTTTTATTCCCCAATGCTCCCATAATTTACTGAGTGCATATTCTACAATAAAAATAGCAGGTTGCGCCCACTCGGTCTGATCAATGTCCTTTTTAACCTCAGTTCCCAATAATAAGTCAAGAAATGAAAAATCAATCTCTTTGTGCAGGTACTCCAGGCATTCATCAACCACGGCTTTGTATACCGGTTCGCTTTGATAAAGTGCCTTGCCCATACCAGCGTACTGCGATCCCTGGCCTGTAAATAGAAACGAGGTAATAAGTGTTGTGGCCTCAGGAAATGTTGCTGAGATGGCCAAACCGTCCTTTTTATTTTTCGCGATGTGTTCCAGTTGCACTAAACAATCGCCAATGGAAGAAGTAACAACAGCAGCCCTGTTGCTAAAATGTGAGCGACCGCTTCCGCTGGTGTAAGAAAAATCGGCGAGCGATACCAGCGCATTGTTTGTGAGGTAAGCTCCGTAGTTTGTTGCTGCATCGCGTAAACCCTGATCTGTCCTGGCCGACAAAAATAAAATGTTTTCCTTTGCATCTTCCTTTAAACGAGTTGCACCGGTCTTGTATTCTTCCAGTATTAAATGTGCATTGGTGCCACTAAAACCAAAAGCGCTTACACCAACAGCCATAGGTTTTTCAGCGATTTTGTACCTGGTGTTTTCTACCGGGACCTTTACAAAATCTTTCCATTCAATGTGTGGATTGGCTGTTTTGAAGTTAAGGTGTGCAGGAATGCATTTGTTTTGAAGGGATAAAACGGCCTTTATAAAAGAAGCGATACCGGAAGCTGATTCCAAATGCCCGAAATTTGTTTTTACAGAACCTATGTGTAAAACATTACCGGCTGTTCTTTCTTTGCCGTAAACTTTATTGATGGCTTCTATTTCAATCGGATCTCCAAGCGGGGTACCCGTACCGTGCGCTTCAATATAATCAATTTCGGAAGGAGCCATTTTTGCTTTTAAGAGTGCGCTTTTCAGTACCTCCTGTTGAGCCAGTCCATTGGGCGCTATCAGGCCATTGCTTTTTCCATCCTGGTTTATGGCTGTTCCTTTAATAACAGCCATGATCGTATCGCCATCCCTTTCGGCGTCTTTTAATCTTTTCAGCACTACAATTCCACAACCTTCACTTCGTACAAAACCGTTGGCGCCTGCATCAAATGTCCGGCATTTACCCTCAGGGGAAAGCGCTCCCATTTTCGAAAAAATAATGTGTGCATTGGGCTGCAACATCAGGCTCACACCTCCGGCCACAGCCATGTCCGACTCTCCGTTCAATAAACTATTGCAGGCTAAATGCACAGCCACTAATGAGGAAGAACAAGCAGTATCGAGCGCAAGATTAGGCCCTTTTAAATCAAAGGTGTAGGATATTCTTCCGGATGCAGTACAGGGCGTATTTCCGGTAACATCATAAACATCCATCAGGTGGTATTGTTTTGTAGCCGCCCTTTGCTGAACATATTCAGGTGAGGCAATTCCAATAAAAACACCGGACAAAGAACCTTTCAGATTATCGCTTGCTATTCCGGCAGACTCTATCGCCTGCCAGGTTGTTTGAAGCAGTATACGTTGTTGTGGGTCCAATGCTTCGGCTTCAACAGGGGAAATACCAAAAAAATGTGCGTCGAACTGGTCTACATCTTTTATAAATCCGCCCTTCTGAACACACATTTTTCCGGCAACAGCTGTATCTTTATTGTAAAACTCAGCCGCGTTCCAACGATCAGCGGGAATATCAACAATCCCATCCCTGTTGTCCATTAACAATTTCCAAAAGTCTGTGGTACTGTTTACCTCGCCTGGAAATTTACAGGCCATACCAATAACAGCAATGGGGCCGTCATTCTCCTTTAATTGTTGGATTTCTCCCTTTAACTTTTTAATGGCGCTCAGCGATTGTTTGAGCTTTTCAGTTAGCTGTTCCTTTTCCACAATGATAGTTCTTAATGATGATGATTTATTAATCAAATTAATTGAGATCACTTAATTCCTTGTCCAATTCTTCCATCATTTCTGTATCCGACATTCCGTCTACCAATTGATCAATTGCTTTCTCAGCACTAAGTTCTTTTTTATCGTTTGTGCTTTCCTGGTGCTGCTTCACTCCCAGCTGATCCAATAAATGAAGCGCCAGTAAACGGACTTTCGGATAATTCCAGAACATGGTTATTGAGATAGGTACACCGGTGAGTTTTTGCAATTTGTTTCTCAACTGTATAGCCATTAAAGAATCCAATCCCAAATTAACGAAGGGAAGGTCTACATCAATTTTGTTGGCCGGGGATTTAAGAATGCCTCCCAGAATTTCCTGCAGCTGCACTTCCATTATGGCTGCTGCATCTTCAAAAGAACCAGTTTCCCTTAGGCTTTGCACAAAACTGTTTTCAACTGTTAGTTGATTCGCATTGGCAAGGTCATCCAGCATTTTATCCACTGCATAAGAAGGATTGTGTTCAATCCATTTTGCATGGTCAAAATCAAAAACATTTACATCTGTTAATTGATTGGCCAATACAAGACCTATGGCTTCCAGGTATTCATTTACAGTGAAGCTTGATATACCTTCATCAGCAAGGCGGCTACCGCGTATAGCATCTTCAGCAGCCAATCCAACATCGGCAACAGGCCCCCAGTTGATACAATTCACAGGTAATTTTAACAGCTGTCTTTCTTTCGACAAAGCGTCCAGGTAAGCATTTCCGGCCACATAATTCGCCTGTCCCATAGAGCCTATTGATGAGGCTACAGAGGAGAACAACACAAAGTAGTTGAGCTTATCATTTAAAGTAGCTTCATGCAGGTTGAATGCACCCTGTATTTTCGGGCCTATTGGTTTTCTGAATGTTTCAAGGTCCAGCTTCGCAATAGAACTATCTGATAAAGATCCTGCAGCATGAAAAATTCCTTTTAATTCAGGCATGGAGGTTCTGACCTGGTTCAGCATACGTTTTACATCCGTTGGGTTGCTAATATCTCCGCTTAGGATCTGTATATTCTTTTTAGCTGCAATCAGTTTATCAATTTCTTTTTGTTTTGCCGCATCAGGTTTGTTTCTTCCAACAAGCGCTATATCTGTAGCACCGTTTTCACACATCCAGGTTGCAAGCGCAAAGCCCAGTCCTCCCATACCACCGGTAATCAGGTAGGTTGCATTTTTTGAAAACAATTTTTTTGCAGGCTCTATCATCAGTTCCGGATCATCCATGTTAAAGACGATTTTACCGATGTGCTGGCCCCGGGCCATTTTATTAAAGCCGTCCAGCATATTGGAAGCCGAAAAAACAGTTTTTGGAATGGCCGTGTAATCTCCCTGTGCAAAGTGTTGCATAATTGCATCCAGATGACCTCTTACAAGATCAGGTCTTTCAATAATCATTTTATGAAGGTCAAAGAAGGTATAGCTGATACTCTCCTTAAAAATATCCATCTTTAAACTGCTGTTCTCATAAATGTCTTTTTTGCCTATTTCCAGGAAACGTCCAAATCCACGAAGTAATTTAATGCTCTGGAGCATTGCTTCGCCGGTTAAGGAATTTAAAACAACATCAATACCTTCTCCGTTGGTGTATTTTTTAATTTCTTTTACAAAATCCAGTGAATGTGAATCCATTACATAATGAACGCCCATGCTTTTTAAAAGTTCTCTCTTTTCCGGCGTTCCGGCAGTTGCATAAATTTCAGCGCCTGCGTGTTTTGCAATCTCTATAGCAGCAAGTCCAACCCCGCCCGTAGCTGAATGTATAAGCACCCTTTCACCTTTTTTCAGGTTTCCATGCGCAATCAAACAGGCATAAGCTGTTCCATAAGCAACACCTATTGTTGCAGCATTCAGGAAATCTATATGATCAGGAATTTTCACTGCCTGCAGCGATTTACAAATTGTGTATTTTCCAAAACAATCGTGCTTAGGGCTTAAGCCAATTACCCGGTCTCCGGGTTTCATATCGGTAACTTCCGTCCCAACCCTTTTAACAATTCCCGAAAACTCAACACCCAGGCACAGGAAA
>JAHEYF010000021.1:0-8858 GCA_023251755.1 Bacteroidota bacterium | reverse complement strand
TGCAGACATCACGTTCATAAAATTAAGCCCTACAGACTTTATTTCAACTTCTATTTCATCGTTAGCAGGGTTCTTTCGTTCTACTTCCCTCACTGTAATATTGTCAAGTACTCCGGGTTCATCGGTAACAAACTGGTAAGCAGTTGCTTCTTCTGCCGGAAGTGTTTTTTTATCCGTATTGTTTGTGTCAAGACTGTCTGGAATTTCGAAGTGATTTAAACGGGGTGCATATAAATCATTTCCCCTGAGTGCAAATTCTTTTTCGGCAGAACCGGTATAAAGTACATCGCTTAATAATTGACGGTCATTTAAGGGTGCATTGCTCAAATCAATTCGTGTACAGTCAAATTCAGCATGCTCATGAAACGCAACCCTTCCAATTCCTAAAAGCGGAGCGGAGAAGGCATTTACCTTTTCATTTTCTGTCACCTGTTGCGACCCGGAACTTACAATGGAAAGCCGCGGGAATTTTTCCCATTTTGTTTCATTTAAAGCCTGAATCAAATAAATCAAACCCATATTGATTTGTTCAGCTTCATTCCAGTTGTTCTTAGTTTCCTGAACAGACCACAAATAAACAATATCAGTTGCATTAATTTTTTCAGCCGCCATTGTATTGAAAAGGTTCAGGAATTGTTCCTTTTCATTTACATTTAATTCAACTTCAAGTGCTGAATTATTTTTTATCACCCTGAACTTAGCAGCTTGCCGCACCATCACAACAGTGTCCTGCTGAGCATTTGCACGGGCCATTAGTTCTGCCCCATAGTTTTCCTTTGTATCAAAAACCAACCAGGTCCTTGCTTGTTTGGTTTTGTCTGCTGCTGGTTCTAAACTAAATTTGTTCCATTTAAATTTATAGAACGTATCACTTACAATCCGTTCATTTTCTTCTTTTAGTTTTTTAAATGAAAAGCCGTCTATGCTAACCAAAATTTTTCCATCTTCGTCGCAAATGCTGATGTTCTTAGTGTGAATATCCGGAACATGTTGCTGGCCCGGAAGGTTATCGACCCTCACCCATAAAGGCCGGTCAAAAATTGCACCGGGCACTATATGAAACGAATCAATAGACGATGGTAAGTAGGTGTCTTTTGTTTCCTTTTCTTTTCCTGAAAGGGAGGCCATACACACCTGGAAACAGGCATCCAGAATAGCAGGATGCATGTTGTATAATTTTAAAGCGGCCCTAATTTTTTCTGTTGGTTCAACTTTACCGATGGCCATTTCTGCATTCGCCCATATTTCCTTTACCCCGCGGAACCTTTCTCCATATTGAATACCAACGTTGTTCATTATTTGATAATGCTCGTCTTTACTAAAGTAGGTTGGAAACGCTGAAAACCCGGTGCTAAGAACATCCTTCATTGAACCCAACTCACAATCTTCTTTAAAAAGCTGCGCGTTTCCATAGCAATGAATTTCCCATGAAGGATTGGTGATGTCATTTGTATCGGCGCTGTGAACCTCAAAACGTACACTGTTTTTTCGTTCAACGGTCAGCATCAACTGAATTAATTTTCCTGTTGTATTCAACAGTAGTGGTTGTTTATAATTAACCTCACAAATGTGATGGGTGCCTTTTCCGAAGGACTGGTTTACTGCAGCGTACACCAATTCCAGGTAACCCGCGGCAGGAAAAATAACACTGTTTTTAACCTGGTGGTCTTCTAAATAACGCAAAGAGCTCAGGTCAATTAAAGACTCCCAGCAGATCAAATTTTTGTCGTTTGCAAATTTTATTTCCCTGCCCAGGAAAGGATGGATCGTTCCTGAGGCAAAGCCAAATGGACTTGCTTCCGCACCATCAATCCAGAAGCGGTCTTTTTGCCAGGGGTAAGTCGGGAGCTTATCAAAATTTACATCTGCATTTCCATAAAATTTATTCCAGTCTATCTTAACACTGTTTTCGTAAAGGTTTTTAAAACTATTGATCAGTTCCGCGCTTTCAGCAACATCTCTTTTTGTTGAATGAACAACATAAGAAGACACTTTGTTGTACTCCTCAATGGCCTGCTGAATCAACTGTACAAGAATCGGATGGGGGCTTACTTCAATGAAAACACAGTCGCCTTCAGCCAGCAATTGTTTAACTGCCTGGGCGAACAAAACGGGCTTGCGTAAATTATCTGTCCAGTAGTTTGCATCAAACTGCGTACCGTCCATCAGTTTATCATATACCGTTGAATACATCGGAACAAGTGCTTCTGCAGGGCGTATATCCTTTAAATGTTCCAGCAGCTGTGGTTTCAGCTGGTCCATCTGCGGACTGTGTGAAGCGTAATCAACTTTTATTAAGCGGTTAAATATTTCCCTTTCATTTAAACCTTCCAATATTTTATTGACATCGGTTGCGTTTCCTGATAAAACAGTGGAACGGGGGCCGTTGCAGGCACCAATGGCGACTGTTTTTTCGTACCCGCTGATAATTTTTTCGGTTTCCTCAAAGCTCAGTTCTACAAGTGCCATTGCCCCTTCTCCACTAACCGTTTTGGCCAAAGCACTTCGTTTGGTGATCACCGCGGCAGCATCATCCAGGTTTAATATTCCGGCCACGTAAGCTGCTGCAACTTCACCCATGCTATGACCAATCACCACATCCGGCTGTATACCCCACGATTCCCACAGTTTTGCGAGAGCAACTTCAATGGCAAAAAGTGTGGGCTGAATAATATCCACTTCCAGAAACCTGTTGTTGTTTTCTCCCTTTGCTATTTCCTCCAACAAGGACCATTTTACAAACCGGCTCAATGCTTTATCACACAGCTCCATATAGTATTTAAACAGGGCTTCTTTTTTCATCAGCTCCACTCCCATGCCAATCCATTGCGAACCCTGGCCCGGAAACACAAACACAATTTTTTTGCTACCTCCATTGCTGGTAACACCAAGCTCATTGTCACGGCATTCTTTGAGGCTTTCGATTAACGCTGATTTGGATACTCCCTGAGCAGCAAACCTGCATCCAAAATGAGACCTGTGCAGGGCTGCACCCGCACAAATATTTTCCCAATTCTCCTCTGTTGATCCGCTTAATAAATCAATGTAGCGTACAGCTAATTCTTTTAGCGCTGTTCCATTGGCCGCAGCTATTGGTAAAATATATTGCTCTTTATTCCACACCATTGTTTCGTTGGAAACAATTTGTTCAGGTGCTTCCTTTACGATCACATTCACGTTTGTACCACTCAATCCAAACGCACTCACAGCAGCGTACCTTTTTTTCTTACCGGGCAGCCAGTTTATTGAATCAGTGGGCACCTGCACAGGAATATTAGCCCAGTCGATATCCGGGTTGGGTGTATTAAAATGCAGGTTAGACGGAATTAAATTATTTTGAAGTGCAAGTACCGATTTAATAAGGCCTGCAATTCCTGCCGCAGACTCACAATGTCCGATATTTGTTTTAACAGAACCGACATATAGTTTTTCTGAAGATGTCCGTTCTTTAAAAACTGAAACAATTCCTTCCATTTCAATCGGGTCGCCAACAGGCGTTCCGGTACCGTGCGCTTCATAAAAATCAATATCATCTGGCCCGACATTCGCCATTTTCATTGCTATGCTGATGGCCCTGGCCTGAGATTCCATTTTAGGAACTGTATAGCCTTTGCTTGTTCCGTCGTTTGTAATGGCCGACCCACTGATAACGGCCAGAATTTTATCCTTGTCTTTTACAGCATCCGCATAACGTTTCAGTAGTACCAGGCCTCCTCCTTCTGACCTTACAAATCCATTGGCAGAAGCATCGAATGCTTTACTTCTGGAATCGTCTGCCAGGGCGTTCAATTCACAAAAAGCAACATGGTATTTTGGGGACAATATTAAATTCACACCACCGGCCAGTGCAAGGTTTGAATCGCCTGTAAGCAGGCTTTGACAGGCTAAGTGAACAGTCGTTAATGAGGACGAGCAAGCTGTGTCCAAAGTAATACTTGGTCCTTCGAGACCAAAAGCAAAAGAAATCCTGCCCGAAGCTGAAGACATTTGTGTGCCTGTAACAGAGTATGCATTGATGGAAGTAGGATTGGATGAACGGATATCTTTTTCGATGTAATCTACAATTGTCATCCCGACAAAAACCCCTGTCGCCGTTCCGTTTAATTTGTTTGTATCGAGTCCTGCATCTTCCAGGGCTTCATAACTTAACTCAAGCATGAGTCGAACCTGGGGGTCCAATGATTCTGTTTCGAAAGGGGAAATTTTAAAAAATACATTGTCAAACAGGTCAACATCTTTTAAAAACCCACCTTGCCCGGTGTACATTTTTCCTTTGATATTTTTTTCCGCATCAAAGTATTTTTCAGCATCCCAGCGTTCTTTGGGAATATCCTCTATCGCATCGACTTTATTTTTAATCAGCTCCCAGAAATCTTCCGGTGTATTTGCTTTTCCCGGAAACCGGCAACTCATTCCAACAATTGCAATGTCGTTCCTGTTGTCAAATGTTTCTACAGGTAATTCCTGCTTTTTTGAATTTTTCTTGTTCATACTTGTTAAATAAAAAATTGTATATTATTATTTTCAACACAAAATCAATAAGATATCTTTAGATAAATTCTGAAAGAATATTTTCGATACATAGCTTTCCGAAAGCTATTGCTCAGTATTTAGGTTTACGAAAGTGCTTTCTGATACCCGGGGGATCAGTCAAAAAAAATCTTTGCCAGCTGCTTATCAGTCCTGGTTTCTTTCAGTGGTCCTGTTCGTTTTTTGAGTGATGGGTAAGCTGTTATGAAAGCGGGGAGACTTTCAGTTGGTTGGTTGGTTTTCATGAGTGGTTTTAGTTGATTATGTTTTTTATGCTTTTGCCATATAGGTAATTATCGTTTGTTTTTGTTGTTTATACTTCAGCTACTTTGGCTCCCATTTGATAATAGGTGTTTTCATCTTTTAACATATAGCTTTTTGTTTTGGGTGGAAGAAAATAAATATTGCCAAATAAAATTTTGAATTTCATGCTTAAACCGGCATTGTGCTTAAGCTCATATAAGATTTGAAGCAAGCCTGAAAAAGTATAATTAACAGGGTTCAGGTATATTTCAGGTTGATTGGTAAGGCCTAATTTGGGCAATTTCATGGGAGGATGAACATAAGTGCCAAACAACCTGTCCCAGATTAAAAAGCACCCGAGTCCAAGGTTGGCCTTGGTGTGTTTGGGATCGGCAGAATGATGCACAATGTGATAAGGCCCCGAACCTGTTATAACCATTAATGGCCAGAAAAATTTACTTGTTCTCATATCTTCGTAATAGGCGGATGTATGATTGTGAATTTCCATCATCCCCCACAACATCTGACAAAAAGCCAATTCTACAAACAATACTTTATCGTAAAATAATTTACTGATTAAGCCGGGAATAATAATACGGATGATCATGTTCCAGATTTGACCCAGGGGAAATTTCGGGTCCGCTTCAAATGCGGTTGCAGCACTAAGTGTTGTTGAAGTATGATGATTGCGGTGGGCCAGCAACCACAGCAACCTGGATTGATGAGAAATACGATGCCAGGTGTAATTGGCGAGCGAAGGAATGATATAAGCCAGGATCAGTGTAACAAAATAATTAAAATGAAAGAGCGTTGGTGTTTTATCAATCAGCAGGTTCACTTTTTTAAAAATATAGTTAAAATCAAAAACCTGTCCCAGTGCCCCTATAAAATTAAAACCAAACATCCATAAAATAGTTCCGGTCAATACAAAAACAACAACCATTGTTAAGTTGACCACTATATTGGAACCAATGCAAAACGTAACGTACCTGTCGTCTAAATGCAAACCTGTTTTTTTATCGTGGTGAATAATTCCGGCTACCGCATAATAAGCCCTGTATATAATTCCAAAAGCGGTAAAAAATACAAATACATAAAAAAATATTTTTCTTTCCGGGGAGGATTGAAAATACGCACATAAACTGTTGAATACATCGTAGCTCCCAAACATAGACACTATACCGGCCAGCACACAGGATGTCAATAGTCCGGTCAAAATTGAAACGGGTCTTATCCAGGGCCTTTTTAAATCAGGGCGCTCTTCTTTGTATATGAATTTTTCAAAAAAAGCCATATTGATCGTGTATTTTTTTAATTGAATCCCGGCACTATTTCACCATTCTAAAATAGTTCGTTGCTGTTTCCTTTTGTTTTGACCAGAAAATTAAAGCTGTTTTTATTTCATTTTTTTATTCAAATTGTTTTTGTTAATATGTGTTACAAATCAAGTACTTATAACATTGTGATTTATAACATTAACAAAAAACACCCTTTTACTTAACCATTCCTTTACTTATAGTGACATTGATTAATAAGCAGTGTTCATTCCTTATCCGAAAAAAAATTAAACACAAGCTTCCGGTAAAATTTAACAGCCCTCTTTTGTTTTAAGGCTGAAACCCTTGTACTGTTTGAGTTTTAATTTTTAATACGCATTAACGAATATAAGTAACGAAAATTCTGTGTAATTATTATTCCATCTGAATAGTTTACGCAAAGCATTTAAAATCAATATTAAAAGAACGGGAGTTTGCTTATTCATCAAACGCAAATGCCTCAATTTACTCCAATAGGATATCCTTTTGTGTATCAAAAACACATAAAATCAAACCGGTTGAGCTGAATTTATTTTCAATTTTATGCCGTCTCAAAATTCATCAAAGCCCTGAAACAAGCATCCTTCTAAAGAAAAATCACAATGCAAACGGTACTGAATAAAATATGCACAAACTTTATCCTGCATTATTTTGCAATGATAAGTATAATTTCTGAAAATTTTATACGCTTAAATACTGAATTTGAGTCGGACAATTTTTTAATTTTTAAAAATTAAACCGAAAAAGTCATCCTCTGACAAATTGGTTCTACCTGGTTTTAAAACACTTGTCTTTTATTTTGCACTGAACAATAAATTCAAAGACAATTTGTTAACAATATTCAATCTTTAAAAAATATTTTGTTAAACAATCATAAAAAAATTTCATCCTTTTGGGCCGGTGATTTTAAAATTCAAAAATTATTGTCTGCTCAAAACACTGAATTATAATGGCATTATACGGATTTTGAAAATTGTTAAAGTTGCGGCAAAAACAAGTGTGATTTAAAAGCTACTGCATAAAAAAGTGTATCAGTTTTTTTGCAATCCTGAATTATTTGAATGCAACTTAACAAACAGACCTTATATTTGTATAATTTTTAAAGCAAAAATTCAATACACATTAAATATGAAAAACGATTTAGTCTATTTAAAACCAAATGTTGTACTGGAGCCATTAATTCAAAGGTGGTATGCCTGGTCCCATATAATTTCTCCGGCAACTGCAGCAATGAATATTTTAAAACGGCATGTAGAAATTATGAACTCCTATATTGAATCACCGGGGCTTCATGCCTCTGCCAGTAAAGACCCCGCTATGACAGGCGGCCCTTTTATTGATTATCCGAAAGACAGATCAGTAGAAGTTCAGCAACTTTTAGAAGAGACCTTAGAGGCACAAAATGATTTAATTGAATTTTCATTAGCGGTTCTTAAGCTGGATAAAATGCTAAAAGTTTCAGCCACGGGCTTTTCCCTGGAATTATTGTACGACAAGGTTCCTGAGATATTAAAAGGGTATGTTGAACTGGTGTATGATTTAAACAACAACCCTTCGTTCAGGTTTTATGAAGCGCTTTTATACAAAAGCAAGTATTACAATGCAGGTTTTCAAAGCATAGCCTTGTGGCTGACCAATAATGATTCCAGACCATTTTGCCTGAGTACCCCAAGATTGAATGAGGAGAATGTTCTGCACGTTCCGATCCCTTTTAAATCAGCCTTGATAGACAAATTAAGTAAAATGAAAAGAACCCCGGGGTCTTATACTGAAATCAAAGAACTTTTTAATTTCAAAGAAGGCGGGGATGCTTTGTTCAGTTCATTTTTTACCGAAGAACCTCCCAGGCCCTATAAAAAATACAATGGGGATAAAATCCGGATGCGGTACTTTGGCCATGCCTGTATATTAGTAGAAACGAAAGACCTCAGTATTTTAATTGATCCCTTAATCAGTTATTATGGTTACGATACAAGTGTTGATCATTTTTCGGATTTCGATTTGCCGGAAGTAATTGATTTTGTTTTGATAACCCACAACCACCAGGATCACATTCTTTTGGAAACACTGTTGCCACTCAGGCATAAAATAAAACATATACTTGTTCCCCGTTCGGGTTCAGGAGCCTTGCAAGATCCTAATCTGAAACTGATGTTTAACAACATTGGCTTTAACAATGTTGTTGAAATTGATGAAATGGAAACCTTGCCGTTTGGGGATTGTAGCATTACCGGCATTCCTTTTACCGGTGAACACAGCGATTTGAACATCAAGGCTAAAATATGTTACCATGTTGAAATAAGTGGTTTTACTTTATTGTTTGTTGCAGATTCCAGAATATTAGAAGCAAAATTGTATGCACACATCCAACAACACATTGGATGGGTGGATGTGGTTTTTTTGGGAATGGAATGTGACGGGGCACCTTTAACCTGGCTTTACGGCCCTTTGCTGAGTGAACCAATGTCTAAAACAAACGATCAGTCAAGAAGGCTTTCGGGCTCGGATTGTTTCAGGGGTATGAATTTGATTTCTATTTTTAAACCTTCAGAAGTATATGTATATGCCATGGGACAGGAACCCTGGTGTGAATTTATCAGCAGCATAAAATATACTGATGAATCAAACCCGATTGTGCAATCGGATAAACTCGTTGTGGAATGCAAAAAACTTGGAATTGAATCGGAAAGATTATTCGGGGAAAAAGAAATATTGTATACTAAGAAAAAAAATGAGCTGAACGAAATTACACGTTCAGGTGTTTTGGTT
>JAHEYF010000107.1 GCA_023251755.1 Bacteroidota bacterium | reverse complement strand
GATCATATCTTTCCAGTAAGGGTATTTGGTGTAATCCTTAGCTGTGCCCGACTGCGCCTGTGTTTTTTTTGTTGTGGCAACACAAATGAGCAGGAGAATAAGGGCAAGAAGCTTGTTTCTTTTTATTAACATGGCTTTGTTTTTTAAATGGTGATTTGAAAAAATAGGGTTGCAATGCTGCAATGTATTTTATTTTTGCCTGTTCAGACAATACATATTTATCCTTTTGTAAGAAGGCGATTTTTATTCAGGTGGCTTGAAATGGCTGTTTTTACTTAATTTTTAAACAAAAAACATGAAAAAATATTAAAATCCGAAGAGCAGCTCAGCCCTGAAAATTTCAACAAAAAAGCCACTGAGTTTTTCAGTGGCTTTAATGTGAGTTTTATTTGTTTTTAAAACACCAGTAATTTTTTTACTGTTTTCTGTTCGCCGTTGATGAGCTGTATAAAATACATCCCTTTGTCCAGATTGCTTACATCTATTGTAGTGTGCGATGAAGTGGTGGTAAGTTGTTTTACCAGGCGTCCGTTGCAATCCATAATAACAAGCTGCGATTTTGTATTGCCGGGTGTTTCTACCGTTACTATATTGTTTGCCGGATTGGGGTAGATTTCAAACAAACTGGTTTTTGCTGCAATGTCATGAACGGCTGTGCTGTGGTAATTGTAAGGTACTTCTTCTGCATTGATAATAAATCTTTTTAATGGGTCGCCTGTATAGCGTTGAACAAGGCCTACCAATTTTACCCTTGAAGCCACCCAGGCAGTTGGAAGTGTCATGCTATATGTTTTTTGAAACACCTGGCCTTTGCTTACCGTTGCAGGAATGACCCCTGCATCGCCCCAGGGGCCTGCAAAACATTTTCTCAGCACATGCCTGTGTTTGTAACCCAGTACAGGGTTGCCGAGTCCGTTAAACGGAATACCGGCACCTGCTGTATTGGAATAATTGGCCTGGTCGTAAGCCGATGTCCCTCCATTCACAGAGTCTTCAAGCACATAACAGTTGATGCGGTAATCCCCGGAAGCGCCTTCATCTTTAAAATCAGCGGTAACTTTTACGGTTAACAACCTGGAAACAGTGTTGTAAGTCGGTTCAACTCTAACTTCAAGCGGAGTTACTTCCAACAACTGATTGTCGATTAAGGCTATTTCAGGAGCATTGGGCCATATACCAACAGTGGTGATTACTTTTCGGTCTATGGTCATAGTAGGGTAAGCCGCAATTTTTAATTCTGTTTCAATAATTACATTGTCCGGAATTTCCATTACATCCTGGTTGTGGTTGACGATGGTAATGGCTTTCGGGCGGTTAGGTTCCAGCCAGTCGCCCAGGGCAAGTGCCCTTACACAGTTTCCGCACCAGGCACCCGAATGGTCTTCTATCATTACATTTTTCACAACGGTGGGGGCCGGAACAATATATATATAACTCACCAGCGTATCATTCTGTGCATTGCCATCAACACCGGTCCCATTTACATTGGCAACAACAGTGCTCAGTTTATTTTTACCTGCGGTATAACTAACATTGTTAATTGTGTATTGATAATCTGAACCACTAACTATATTTAATCCGCTAAAATTACTTGATTGATAAGCCCCGCCATTTACCGCATACTTTACATCAAATGAAGTGATGTTGCTACTTCCTGAATTAAAAACGGTACCCTTAACAGCCATTGATGTAGTTTTACTATAATACTCCCCATCGTACGATTGCATGCTGGCATCTTTGGCGGGAACGGATTGTACCAATAAGTTATCCAAAAAAACATAACCCATGTTTTTCTGTGCATTTCGAATGGCTATGTAAAAATTATCGCCACCCACTAAATTAAGGCTGTTCAGGTTAACTGTATACGAATTGTCCACCCAGGCACCGGCATTGTTCACTGTTTGCATTTTAACAAAGGCGCTTAAGCCAGCTTGTGTACCGTTAAATGTTTTTGAAGCCCAGACTTCAATTTTATGGTTGGGCCATTCGGTGTTTAAAGTAAAAGAAGCCGTTACGCCACCACCTGCTGCGCTAAGCGTCATTTGTGGTGTTACAAACCAATCGTCTACATTTACATTGCTACCATTTTCGGAGCAGCCTTTTACCAGACCACCGGCAATGGCCCACCCGTTGGGTACTGTTGTTCCACCCATAAAACTGCAATTGCCCACCACACCGTCTACATTGTACATTTTGTAGCCTGTTGGGTTGCTGGTAAAACTTTCCTGTAAAATAACAGTTTGGGCATTTACTCCGGTAAGCCCTAGAATAATGGCGAGTGAGGTAGTTAGTTTTTTCATGTTTATGTTATTCAAAATTTAAAATTCAAAGTTCAAAGGGCGATCAGGTTTTACGATTAAATCCCCTGCATACTCCACGTTCGGAAAAACCAAGCACTAATTACAAAGGAAATGAAGCAGAAATAGATGTAGAAATTGTTTTTAGCCCTTTATCCGATTCCGACAAAAAGAAAATCAATCGCAATTAATTAAGTGCCAGTATTTTTTTGAATCCAAACATTCCTTTCTGAGAAGGCAGGGACACTATTTGAGAAGAAGTATTATTGACGAAATTCTATTTTCTTTAAGGTGATGTTTATGTTGTCGATATCCATATACGACCTTGCGCCTCCGTTAAAACCAAACAAACGTATTTCAGAACCCTTTACACTTGTTTTGTCAGAGGGAACCTGAGTGCTGTCTGTAACGTGGGTCCATTCATTGCTTTCCGCGTTAAAATCATCTGCGTTGATAATAGCAGACCAGTAAAACAAAGAATCCTTTTTTTGAACAGCGGCAACAAAACAATGCCCTGCATATTTTTCCCCGCACCTTAAATAACAATCGCTTATTATCCTGATGTTTTCTCCCAGCAATGAATCGGGAATGGTAAAGACAATGGTACCTGTAAACTGATCTTCCTCATCGGCACGTGAAAAATACTTCCCTTCCCGGGCATCTCCTTCCAGTTTTTTTATGGATACAGTTGAATCTTCGAAGTCAATATGAATTTTAGTAATAATACTGTGCCTTTCAGACAATGGCGCTACACATGCGTTCACACAAAAAAACAACAAAAGAAAAATAAAATATAAAAACCGCATGTACTAATTATTTTAATTTATGAAAAACCCCTTATCAAACGTAATCTCAACTTTAAAACTTTCTAACTTTTCAACTTTCTAACTCCCCCCCCACTAAGCCACCCAATTGCCAGTTATGTATAAAAACAAAACGTGAACGGATAAAATGACATTGCAGCAAAATAAAACCACAGCAATATAATTGCCGTATTTCTTTTGTTTTAAAGCAAAGAAGGCCGTAACATAAATGGTAAGAAGGGCAAAAAAAACAGCTGTAGAAAAATAACTGTCCGCCTGGTTCAAAAATTTTAAAGGATCGGCCAGGCCCAGGCAAAGCCAGGCCACAAGGGCCACAAGCAGGTAAACAGAAATTGTTTTTAAATTAAAAAACAATTCATTTAATGACGTGAACAGAAAAACAAGAAAAAAAGCCGAACAAAACACATAACGGTTTATTCCTACGATTTCAGTATTTCCAGCCGAGCTTTTTTGATTAAAAAAAACACAAAACACACCCACCATCAACAGGTATGTTGCAGAAAACCAAAACGCCTTGTTTTTGAACAAGGGGTGTTTTTTTTTCAACAGGTGTTTTACAAAAAACACCAGCACTACCGCAAAAGCTACAAGGCTAAAGAAAAAGGCCAGTCCGTCCAACCAGATTATTTTATCGCCACCATAACTTACAAAGGGTAGCCTGGGCATAGAAAATTTATGGTTCCAGAATTTCACCTGTTGTTTGGCAAAAGCAAACCATTCATAAGTGGTGTAATATTGAACCAACACAACCACCAACAAGCCTGCCAGAGAAACGAAGGAATACAATAAAATGTTTTTAATGCAGTGCCGGGAGAAAGGCTTCGCACTATTCAACACTTCCATCACAATTAATGCAGGTATAAACAACATAGCGGTCCCTCTGGTGAGCGAACAAAAAAACAATGCGCAAAGCACTAAGCTTTGTTTGTTTTTATACAAACCAATTAGTAACAAGGCGCTGAAAAAAAAGAAAAGGGATTCGGTATATGGAACAAAGAAAAATACAACACTGGGCAGGGAAATAAAACACAGGGTGCAGACAGACCTGATTTGAAAAGTTTTGCAAAGTAAAAACAAGCCCGTCAAAAAGGTAAAATAATTAAAAACAGAAATACCAATGGATTCGAGCTGCAACAAACGCCATACAGACGGGAACAATGGGAAAAACCCTGCATTGGAGGCCCGGTACCAAAAGTATTGATACCCTTCATTTTTAACAGACAGGTACCAGTTGGCGTCCCATTGCACAAGGTTGTTTTGGTCGGGCAATTTGTTAATGAAACCGAAAAAGTAAAAACTCAGGTAACAGGCGCAGAATAAAAAGGCATGGCAAAGCACAATGAGCGCAAAGTCTTTTACAACTAACTTTGTGGTTTCTTCGTTGCTGACATGCCGGGTTTTTCTCTTTCTAAGTGGTATGGTAAAACTTAGCTTAGGCGCAATTAAGCGCATGAGCCTTGCCGGTGATTTAATTGTCCTGTCCATCCTGTTTGCCCCCGCTGCTGTCTTTTAATTGGAGTAGTATAAATATCCAGAATAATTCAAGCAAAATCACAACAAAACAGTTAAAATCTTACCTGTTCAACAGGCATTTTAGCTGTTTTCACAAACTCTTTTCCCAATTTAATAAATGTCGGATTCAAATGGAATGATAGCTTAAACCCGTATATAATTTATAAGTATCAGGATAAAATATCCGGGGTCGGATTCAAAGCATTCAGCGGAAATTACTTGTACAGTCTTTCAGATGAAACTATGTTTAAGACCGTTAAAGTTCAGGATTCAAAATTAAAAGAGACAAGCCTTAAATTTCTTTAAGGCTTTACAGATATGGCTACACTCCCACCACCAAAATCTCCTCCCCTCAACGGGCCTCATTTAACTAAAAACCGGATTTTCCCTTTTGCTTTAATTATCAGTTTATTTTTTTTCTGGGGCTTTGTCCACAACCTCGATCCTATTTTAATCCCACACCTTCGCAAAACATTTCAGTTGAACGACCTTCAGTCTTCATTGGTTGATTCGGCTGTATTTGTTGCCTATTTTATTATGGCTTTACCGGCAGGCTACGTAATGCGCCGCTTTGGTTATAAAGCTGGCATTGTAAGCGGATTGATTTTATTTGCCGCGGGTTGTTTTTTATTTTTGCCTGCTGCCGATACACACCTGTATATTTTGTTTTTAGGAGCTTTGTTTATTATTGCCAGCGGACTTAGCTTTTTAGAAACAGCAGCCAATCCATACGCCACCTTGCTTGGCCCTCCTGAAACAGCCACACAGCGTTTGAATTTTGCCCAGTCGTTTAATGGTTTTGCCGCCATGCTGGCCCCTGTTATTGGCGGACAATTTATTTTATCGGGCCGCGAAATGAGTGATGCTGAATACAGGGCTTTATCGCCTCAATTGTTACAGGACTATCTCCATACAGAAGCACAAAGTGTAAAAGCCCCTTACCTGGTGCTTGGCGTGCTGGTATTGTTTGCCGCACTATTATTTGGCCTTTGCAAATTACCCGATGCAAAAGAAAAAAGCCTGAATAAAAACAACAGCCCCTTACAAGCCTTTAAACACAGCCATCTTCGGTGGGCAGTCGTTGCCCAGTTTTTTTATGTCGGGGCACAGGTGTGTGTGGGCAGTTTTTTTATCCGCATGGCAAAAACAAGTGCAAATATGGATGAGAAAACAGCAGCACATTATTTAGGATGGGGTTATGGCCTGGCATTTATGCTGGGCCGTTTTTTTGGAACTTTTTTAATGCGTTTTTTTAAATCCGAAAAACTATTAACTGTATACGCGCTCATCAATTGCAGTTTATCGCTACTCGTTATTTTCAACCAGGGCCTGATCGTAGTGTATGCCTTAATAAGCATTAGCTTCTTTATGTCTATTATGTTTCCCACCATTTTTTCGCTGGGTATAAAAAATCTGGGTACCGATACCCAGTTCGGTTCCAGTTTAATTGTAATGTCTATTGTTGGTGGAGCCATACTCCCACCCGTACTGGGTTTTATTTCTGATAGCAGCGGTAGTATACAACATGCTTATATAGTTCCTCTCATTTGTTTTATTGTAGTACTGCTATTTGCGACGAAGGGTCATAAAATCAAAAACATATAAATTGTTAGCATGGCAGAAACGGTATTGAAAAGAGCAGTGGTTCAAATGCACCCAAAAGACAATGTGCTGGTTGCTTTAACAGACCTGGCAGAAGGCGAGCATATTGTTTTCGAAAATGAAACCATTGTTTTAAAAAATAAAATAGCAGCCAAACACAAATTATTCACCAGCAATCTTGCTACAGGTGATGAAGTGATGATGTATGGAGTTTTGGTTGGTAAAGCGCAATGCCCTGTTTTAAAAGGCAGCCTGATGACTACCGAAAACATTCAACACGCAAGCGAAGCTTACACTTACCGCAAGTTTGATTTTAAGTGGCCGACACCTGATGTTACTAAGTACAGCAACAGAACCTTTAATGGTTATAAAAGAAAAGACGGGCGTACAGGTACCGCTAATTACTGGTTGTTTATACCCACCGTGTTTTGCGAAAACCGAAACTTAGATGTAATAAAGGAAGCCCTTCAACAGGAACTGGGTTATGCGCATCATGCGAAGTACATTCAGTACACACAACAGCTGTTGAAAGCGTATCAAAACGGTGAAGACCTAAATTCAATAAGTATACAGACTTCTTCAACCAATACTACAAATCGTATATTTAAAAACATAGACGGTATTAAATTTCTGAACCACCAGGGGGGCTGTGGTGGTACCCGCCAGGATGCGGCTACACTTAGCGCATTGCTGGCCGCTTATGCCAATCATCCGAATGTAGGTGGAATTACGCTGCTTAGCCTGGGGTGCCAGCATTTACAAATACAGCAGTTTATGGACGATGTAAAAAAACAAAACCCTTTGTTTAAGAAACCCTTACTTGTTTTTGAACAACAACAAACCCAAAGTGAAGAGCAATTAATAAGCGGGGCCATTCAACAAACTTTTGAAGGTTTGATTGAACTCAACAAACAGCAAAGGGTTCCCGCTCCGTTAAGCGAATTGTGTGTAGGTGTTAAATGTGGCGGAAGTGATGGTTTTAGTGGTATATCTGCAAACCCTGCTGTTGGTTATGCTTCCGATTTATTAGTGGCTTTAAAGGCCAAAGTATTGCTGGCCGAGTTTCCGGAATTGTGTGGCGCCGAACAAAATTTAATTGACCGTTGCACCAGCGAAACCAATGCCCGTAAATTTATTCGTTTGATGCAGGAGTACGATGAACTGGCTCACAAGGTAGGGTCTGGTTTTCATGCCAACCCTTCTCCCGGTAATATTAAAGACGGTTTAATTACTGATGCGATGAAGAGCGCCGGAGCAGCCAAAAAAGGAGGCACTTCACCTGTAACAGATGTGCTGGATTATACAGAACCCGCAACAAAACCAGGCCTTAACTTAGTGTGCACACCCGGCAATGATGTAGAAGCAACTACAGGCAAGGTTGCTTCGGGGGCCAACTTAATTTTATTTACCACCGGCCTGGGCACACCCACCGGTAACCCAATTTGCCCGGTGATTAAAATAGCCACCAATTCATTACTCGCTGAAAAAATGAAAGACATTATTGACATTGATTGCGGTCCGATAATCAAGGGCGATAAAACCATTGAAGAAATGGGTGAAGCCATTTTAGAATACTGCATTCAAGCCGCAAGTGGTGAAATAATTCCAAAGGCCGTGCAATTGAACCAGGATGATTTTATTCCCTGGAAACGGGGAGTTTCACTGTAGCAGGTAGTTGGTAGCAAGTCGCAGGTACCTGGTACCCTACACTACTTACGACCTGCTACTTACTACAAAAAAATAGACTATGTTCTCACTGAAAAATAAAAAAGCGGTCATTACCGGCGGAGGGAGTGGAATTGGAAAAGCCATTTCAGTTTTATTTGCCCGGCAGGGAGCCGAGGTGTATATATTGGAATTAAGCGAAGAAAACGCTCAGGCCACTGTGGAAGAAATTAAAAAAAATGGCGGAAAGGCGATTGCATATCCCTGCAACGTGGCCAATCAGCTGGATGTAGCGGCTGTTTTCGAAAAGATCGGTATCGTTCACATCCTCATCAACAATGCAGGTATCGCTCACATTGGAAAAGCCGGTACCACCAGCGAAGAGGATTTCGACCGAATTATGAACGTGAATGTAAAAGGTGTATACAATTGTTTGCACTGCGCCCTCCCGCAATTAAAAAAAGCCGGAGCTGGTGTTGTTTTGAACATGGCATCTGTTGCAGCCTGGGTGGGTATTCCCGACCGCTTTGCTTATTCCACAGCAAAAGGTGCGGTAACAGCCATGACTTTATCGGTAGCCAAAGATTATATGGCCGATAATATCCGTTGCAATTCTATTTCTCCGGCAAGGGTGCATACCCCTTTTGTAGATGGATTCATTTCGAAAAATTACCCGGGCAAAGAAAAAGAGATGTTTGATAAATTATCACAAACACAGCCTATAGGCCGCATGGCAAGGCCCGGAGAAATTGCCGCACTGGCTTTGTATTTATGCAGCGACGAAGCCTCTTTTATTACCGGTTGTGATTACCCGATTGACGGTGGTTTTATTAAACTGAACAACTGATGAAGGTGGCTTTGTTTATACCCTGTTACATCGACCAGTTTTACCCGCAGGTAGGTATCGCCACTTTGCAATTGTTAAAGAGATTGGGTTGCAGGGTTTCATTCCCTCTGCAACAAAGCTGTTGCGGGCAACCAATGGCCAACAGTGGCTTTGCAACACGAAGCAAGGGATGTGATAACAATTTTATTGACAATTTTAAACACTTCGATTACATTGTTGCCCCATCAGGAAGTTGTGTATTGCACATCAAAGAACACCTGAAAAGTGAAACACATCCGGAGGAAGCTGCGCATATACGCGGAACGATTTATGAACTCTGTGAATTTTTAACAGACATTTTACAGGTGGAATACATCAAAGCCAGCTTCCCCTACAAAGTGGGCTGGCACAACAGCTGCCACGGACAAAGAGGATTGTATTTGTCTTCCATGAGCGAAACAGTAAGCCCTGAATTTTCAAAACCAGAGCGGCTGCTGAACATGGTAAGAGGCCTGCATTTAAGCATTCCCCGGCGCAAAGACGAATGCTGTGGTTTTGGAGGTATCTTTTGCATAAGCGAAGAAGCCCTGAGTGTAAAGATGGGAACAGACAGGATTAAAGAGCACGAACTGAACGAGGTAGACTACATAAGCAGTGCCGATGTAAGTTGTTTAATGCACATAGAAGGTATACTGAAACGAAACAAAAATAATATAAAGACTATTCATATTGCAGAAATATTAAATAGTAAATTATAATTAAATGAAAACCACCCACGCTGCTTTAGCTGAAAAATTCATTGCCAACACTGCCCAGACAGATTGGCACGACAGGACTTTGTGGTTGGTGAGGCAAAAAAGGGACAAGGCTGTCCATACTTTACCCGAGTGGGAAATATTGCGGGAATGGGCTTCACAAATAAAAAACCATACCCTTTCTCAGCTTTCAGAATACTTAAGCGAATTTGAGCAAAAAGCAAAAGCCAATGGTATTGTTGTGCATTGGGCTGCAGATGCCGAGGAACACAACAGGATTATTTACAAGATCATCCGAAAACACAATATTCAAAACATTGTAAAGAGTAAAAGCATGCTCACCGAAGAATGCCAGCTGAATAAATACTTAGAACAAAAAGGAATTGAGGTTGTAGATACGGATTTGGGTGAGCGCATTGTACAATTAAGAAAAGAACCACCGAGCCATATTGTATTACCAGCTATTCATTTAAAAAAACAAGAAGTAAGCGAAACCTTTCACCGGTATTTGAAAACAGAAAAAGGAAACCATGACCCGCAGTATTTAACAGAGGCGGCACGGCAACATTTGCGTACTAAATTTATTGAGTCGCAATTAGCAATTACCGGCGTAAATTTTGCCGTGGCCGAAACAGGTGGATTTGTAATCTGCACCAATGAAGGCAATGCGGACATGGGCGCGCACATTGCCGCTGTACACATTGCCTGTATGGGGATAGAAAAAATTATTCCCAAAGCCAGGCACCTTGCTGTGTTTTTACGTTTGCTGGCCCGAAGCGCTACCGGACAGCCCATTACCACGTATTCCAGTCATTTTCAACAACCCGGACCGGGGCAGGAACTGCATATTGTAATTGTTGACAATGGCCGCAGCAAACACCTGGGCCGAAAAGATTTCAGGAATTCACTTAAGTGTATCCGTTGCGCGGCTTGTTTCAACACCTGCCCCGTGTACCGCAAAAGTGGCGGGTATAGTTATCATTCTTCCATTACAGGGCCATTGGGCGCTATACTCAATCCCAATACAGATATGAAGGCCAGTGCCGATTTGCCTTTCGCCTCTACCTTGTGTGGAAGTTGCAGCCATGTATGTCCGGTAAAAATTGATATACACGAACAATTGTGGAAATGGCGGCAGGTGATTGTGGCTGAAGGATATGTGAGCAGGAAAAAAAAAACAGGGATGAAAATTATTTCTTTTGTTTTAAGCCGGCCTTCGTTTTATCGTTTTAGTGGAAAAGCAGGCAGATGGATCATGCGAACCTTTCCTTTTTTACTAAAGAATAAATTAAACCCCTGGTTCCATAGCCGCGAAATGCCTGAGGCGCCAAAACAATCGTTCAGGGACTGGTACTTAAAACACAAACCATAAAAATTGTGCAACATGCTTTCAAAAGAAAAAATACTACAAGTCGTAGCGGCCAATCAACCTGAATTTGTACCCTTGCCGGAGATGAACCACGGATGCCTTATTGAATATAGCGACCTGTGCGCACAATTTAAAACAGCCTCGGAAAATGTTGGTGCTACTGTACAACGGATAAACGATATACAAGTATTAAAAGAAGAATTAAAGAAGGAAGCGGAAGCAGGAAGATTTATCATAAACACCATTGCCGGATTGGGCACCATAAACAAACAGGCCACTTTGTTGCCGGCAGCAAGGCTTAATCAACTGGAAAAGGTGTATATAAAAGGAACAATTGGCGTAGCGGAAAATGCTGCGGTATGGGTACCGGAAAGTAATATGCTGAACAGACTTTTACCCTTTATTGCCGAACACCTTGTTTTATTGCTTGAAAAGAAAAACATAGTGACGACCCTGCACGAGGCTTATCAGCGGATAGATATTTCAACAGCAGGCTTTGGTGTTTTTATTGCCGGGCCTTCCAAAACAGCAGACATTGAACAGTCTTTGGTAACAGGCGCACACGGGGCCAGGTCAACTAAAGTTTATATTCTTGAATGATGAAAGAAATTGTTTCACGCAAAGACACAGAGTGTTTCGCTACCGTGATCGTTTTTGACTCTTGGCTTTTAACTTTTAACTTCTAAATTTTGACTTAATATGAAACTAATACGCTTTGGAGAAACCGGTAAAGAAAAGCCCGGTATTTTATTGGGCGAAAAACGCTTGGACCTGTCCTCACTTGTTGAGGATTACAACGAAACCTTTTTTGAAAACAATGGCCTGGAAAGACTAAAAATTGCCCTGGCAAAATACAGTACATTTCCGGAGCTGAGTTCAGCTATCCGTTTGGGCCCACCGGTAGCAAGGCCTTCAAAAATTATTTGCATAGGTTTAAACTATATTGACCATTGTTATGAAACCAATGTTCCCATACCCGATGAACCTGTTGTTTTTTTTAAGTCTACCACCGCTTTGTGCGGCCCCAATGATAATTTAATTCTTCCCAAAAACAGTGTTAAAACAGACTGGGAAGTTGAACTGGCTTTTGTAATTCGTAAAAAAGCCAGTTATGTTGAAGAAGAAGATGCTATGGCTTATGTGGCCGGCTACTGTTTACACAACGATTACAGTGAAAGGTCTTTTCAGCTTGAACGCGGAGGCCAGTGGGCCAAAGGAAAAGGCTGCGATACCTTTGCTCCGCTTGGCCCATTTATGGCAACACCCGACGAGATTGCTGATGTAAACAATTTACAAATGTGCTTAAGTGTAAATGGCCACAGGTATCAGTACAGCAATACCTCCAACCTTGTGTTTAAAATCCCTTTCCTGGTTCATTACCTTAGTCAGTTTATGACTCTTCTTCCGGGTGATGTTATCAGTACCGGCACACCTCCGGGTGTGGGCCTTGGTATTAAACCGGAACCTGTATACATTAAAGCGGGAGATGCAATTGAACTGGAAATAGAAGGCCTGGGGGCAAGTAAACAGGTGGCTGTGCCGCATACAAATTAAAATAATGCAGCGATGAAATAATCATCATCCGCCAGTGGCTGACAAACACAAATGATGCTTATTCTATGTGGCAAAAATTAAAAATTAACAACACATGAAAAAATTCTGCTTCGCATTGGATTTAAAAAACGACAAAGAGCGAATAACCTTATACAAAACTTATCATAAAAATGTCTGGCCTGAAATAATTAAAAGTATAAAAGATTCGGGGATAAGTGTTTTGGAAATTTATTGCACAGGCAACCGTTTGTTTATGATAATAGAAGCCGATGAAAATTTTTCGCTGGAGAAAAAATCGCAGGCAGACAAGCTTGACCCAAAGGTACGGCAATGGGAAGACCTGATGTGGAAGTTTCAGCAGGCCCTGCCCTGGGCTGCACCCGGACAAAAATGGGTATTGATGGAAAAAGTATTTGAATTATGAAAATAGACAGCCATCTTCATTTCTGGAAATACCACCCCGTAAAGGATGCCTGGATAAGCGATGAGATGAAAGTTATTCAGCGCGATTTTTTACCTGTGGATACAGAACCCTTGTTAAAGGAAAACAAGATAGATGGCTGTATTGTTGTGCAGGCCTGTCAAAGCGAAGAAGAAACCAATTTTTTATTGCAACTGGCCGAAGAAAATAATTTTATACAGGGTGTAGTGGGCTGGGTGGATTTAAGAGCAGCTAATCTCGAAGAAAGATTAGCCTGTTATTCACAGTATAAAAAGCTCAAAGGCTTTCGTCACATTGTACAGGCTGAGCCACAGCCTGGTTTTTTGTTGGGGGAGGATTTTTGCAGGGGCATTGCTCAATTGCAGCAGTTCAATTTCACTTACGATATACTTATTTTCCCAGGGCATCTGCAAAGCGCTGCGGCATTTGTGAAACTATTTCCCCAACAAAATTTCGTAATCGATCACCTGGCAAAACCGGATATAAAAAATACAGACTTCTTTTTATGGGAAAAAGGAATAAGGGCATTGGCCCGGTACCCGAACGTATATTGTAAAGTGTCGGGTATGCTGACTGAAGCTGATTGGAACAATTGGAAAGAAGATGATTTTACTTATTGCCTCGATGTAGTGACCGAAAGCTTTGGTCCTGACCGTCTTATGTTTGGAAGCGACTGGCCTGTTTGTTTGCTCGCCGGTTCATATAAAACTACCTGCACCATTGTACAAGGTTATTATTCTAAATTTTCTACCGAAGTACAAACTAAAATAATGGGAGCCAATGCAGTCCGCTTTTATAAACTTTGATGGCAGGAGGTAGTAAGTATCAGGTAGTTGGTAGTAAGTAACAGGCATTTGGTAAAACCTTCAAGGCTCCCGAATACGTTCTCTAAACTCTAAACTTTTAACTCTAAACTCACTTTAAATGAACCTGAACTTAAACAACAAAGTAATTCTGATAACAGGCGGGGCCAAAGGCATTGGTCTGGGCATTGCCAAAGTGCTTGCTGCCGAAGGCGCGATACCTTTTATTATTGGAAGAAACGAAGAAGACAATAAGCAAGCTGTAAATGAAATTGAAACAACAGGCGGACAGGCAAAATTTGTAACTGCAGACTTGGTCTATCCCGCGGATTGTGAAAGGGCCGTAAAAGAAGTGTTGCTTACAAACGGAAGAATAGACGGCCTGGTAAACAATGCAGGTGTAAACGACGGGGTGGGTTTGGAAAACGGGAATTACGAATCCTTCGTGGCTTCGCTGCATAAAAACTTAATTCATTATTATTTAATGGCCAAATACACTTTACCCGAATTAAAAAAAACAAAAGGAGCCATCGTTAACATTGGCTCTAAAACCGCTGAAACCGGTCAGGGCCATACATCGGCATATTCAGCAGCCAACGGCGGACGCAATGCTTTAACAAGAGAATGGGCCCTTGAATTGTTGCCTTACAGTATTCGGGTAAATGCGGTAATTGTAGCCGAATGTTACACCCCTTTGTATGAAGCCTGGATAAAAACATTTGATGACCCCGAAGAAAAACTGAGACAGATTACAGCAAAAATTCCCTTCGGAAAAAGAATGACCACTGCGGAGGAAATTGCGAATGCAGTTGCTTTTTTATTGTCTGATAAATCGGGGCACACCACCGGGCAGCTCATTCATGTGGACGGTGGGTATACACACTTAGACAGGGCCTTACAATAGGGTAGTAAAAAATCAGGGGTCTACTATGTATTTTTGTTTTCTGATTTCTCAACAAGGCGATAACCGTTCCCATGAAGGTTTAATATTTCTATGTTGCTATCGTGTTGCAAG
>JAHEYF010000106.1:6392-14837 GCA_023251755.1 Bacteroidota bacterium | reverse complement strand
CACACAGGTGCAACGGTTGTGGCTATAGATACGGTTTGTGGGAATGTAGCCACACTTTACACCAATATTAATTCGCAGGCTGGTTCGGGTGTCGAAACATACGACATTGCCTCTATTGATGGTTGCGGGAATGTCTGTACGCATAGCCTTTCCCAAAATACGCTTTACCTTACTCAGCAATATGATTTGTGTTCGCGAACGGTTAACCTGAACTGGAACCCTTACAATAATATGAAAGGCGGCTTAAGAGGGTATGATGTACTGGTATCTGTAAACGGATCAGCATTTTCGCTGGCGGGTTCCACAACAAATACTTTTTTTACACAAACCGGGTTAAATGGTTCCGATACATACTGTTACCAGGTAAGGGCCTTTAACTCCACCGGCACTATTACATCCACTTCAAATAAAATATGTGTACTGGTAAGGGTTCAAAGCCAGCCCAAGTATGTTTACATCAGTAAAGTTTCTGTTAATCCGGCTCAAACAGTGGATATTGAATGCATAGTGGATAGTGCAGCTCATATAAAAGGCTTGAATGTATTGGTGGCTACCAGTCCAACAGGCCCTTTTAGCACATTCAGTTATATTCCCTTTACAGGTGTATCTGCATATACCTTAACTGATGTTGCGGTCTTTACCTCCGAGCGCAATTATTATTACAAGGCCCAGGTAATTGATAGCTGTGGCTTTGCAACAATCACTTCAAATGTTTCAAAAACTATTTTGTTACATGTAAAATCCGACAATGAATTTTCAAACAGCCTGAACTGGGATGATTACTCTATGTTTTTAGGCAATGTAGCATCTTATAATATTTACAGGGCAGTTGATGGTGCATACAACCCAATACCAATAGCAACGGTTCCTTTCGGGACCCTGAGTTATAGTGATAATGTTTCGGGTTATGTAGACCGCAGGGGGAAATTCAGTTATTATGTTGAAGCGATGGAAGGGGCGGGGAATCCATATAACTTACAAAAAACAAGTACTTCCAACAGGCTGGATGTTTATAAAGAGGAGGAATTATTTATTCCCAATGCATTTGCCCCTAAAGGTGCCAACACGGTTTTTTTACCTGTAACGCAGTATGTGGATAAAAAAGAATACACGTTGATGATATTTAATCGTTTTGGGCAGGCGATATGGGAAACAGAAGACGATACTACAGGTTGGGATGGTGCGAATTGTGAGGGAGGGGTGTACGTTTATTTAATCCGGTATAAAACAGCCAACGGTGAATACAAAGAACTAAAAGGAACAGTTACATTGCTTAGATAGTTTATGGCATTAAAAAAAATCACGATCATATTATTACTTGTTTGTTGCGGAGTAAAAAATTATGCACAACAGGACAGCTCAAAAAATAAAGCTCCCATCATATCCATTGCAGAAGAAATCCCCGATTCGAATTTAATATTTAGCGGGACTCAAATCGCAGAGAAGGAGGGTGATTTTGAATCAAGCGGAAAGGTAAGCATGAGTGGTTATGTAAGTACTTATTACGCTCATTACACAGATTCTTCGGGTGCAAATGGTTTTCAGAAATTCCCTACCATTGCTCCGAGAAACGATCAATTCGGCTTAAATATTGCGCAGTTCTCCTTAAAATACCACAGCCATTTGTTCCGGGGGGTATTTACCATGCATTTTGGTGATATTCCTGAAAGCGCCTGGTCGCCCCAATACAACCTTGTACAAGAGGCCAATGTAGGGCTAAGGCTTGCCCCTAAATTGTGGCTTGACGCCGGTTTTTTCAGAACCCACATTGGTTTGGAATCCATTCAGCCCCGTGAAAACATCACCGTTTCGCTTGCCACAGTAACTTATTATGAACCTTATTTTTTAAGCGGTGCCAAGCTCACTTACCAGGTATCCGATAAATTAACAGTACAATTAAATACCTTCAATAGTTTTAATACATTTATAGAAACCAATAAAAATAAAGCACTGGGGTTTTCTGCGGTTTATGAGCCTTCAAGGCATTTTAGTTTTACGTTTAACACCATTGTCAGTGATGAAACACCCGATAACATAACCGTAAAACATCAACGCATATACAACAACCTGTATGGGATTTACCGTTCTAAAAAATTAAACATAGGCGCAGAGGTAAATTATGGAATTGGTCAACATGATGGCCTGGTGGACACCAATGCTACAGCTTCGATGTTCAGTGCTTTGCTGGCCCTTAAGTATAGTTTTAAACCGAAGTTTTCAGTTTACGGAAGAGGGGAATATTTTGTGGACGACAATGAAATACTTACCGGCCCTATTGAAGGCAGCTCCCATCAATATGTAGGACTAAATATTGCCGGGGCAACCCTTGGTGTTGAATTTAAGATGATTGTTAACTCCTATTTGAGAATTGAAAACAGGTTGTTAAAAACATTAAAAGCAGACGAGAAAATTTTCTCTTATCAAAATAAATTGAGCAATTACAGAAATGAATCCCTTGTGTGTTTTGGCGTGTGGTTTTAATGAGTAATATTGCATAGTGCAATGCATAAATTAAACAGATACGAGACGAGGGTTTTTACAACGTGGGTTGAAGGAAGGGTTTGTTATACAGAGGTAAAAAACAAGTCGGATATTGAAATAAGGGATGCCAGGGAAAACACGGAAATAGTAAGGAAATTATCAACAACTGAAAACATTCCTATACTTGTTGACCTCAGAAAAATAAAATCGATTTCAAAAGAAGCGCGGGATCATTTTTCGATGCGCGACAGAATGCCGGGAGTAAATGCAATTGCGATGCTCATCAATTCGCCGGTGAGTAAAATTATCGGAAATTTTTTTCTGGGTTTAAATAAACCATCTGTACCTACACAGCTGTTTACATCTAAACAAAAAGCATTGCTTTGGTTAAAATCACTTGATTAGTAACAGGGTTCTTATGAAAAAAGATTTAAAGGAAATATACCAGCAATTGTGTTCTGTAAGCGGAAGCAAATTAACAAAGAATGTTAGTGTGAAAAGTATTGGTGCTGAAATTACCAAACTGGAGAAGCAACTGAATAAACACAGGCAAATACAGGAGAACAATGTAAAACGGATCAACCAGATATTAGAGGTGGTTATTTCATTGGCCAATTTGAATTATACAACAAAAGCTTATGTAAGCAGTAAAAACGATTACCTCGATGCCCTGGCTTCAGGCATTAATATGCTGGGGGAGGAGCTTCAGTCTTCAACAGTTTCACTACACGAAAAAGAAATTTTATTAAAGGAAGTACACCACCGGGTAAAAAACAACCTGCAGGTTATTTCCAGCTTACTTAATCTTCAGACAGAATACATATCAGATAAACATTCGCTCGAAAAATTTAATGAAAGCATTAACCGGATCAAATCAATGGCCCTTGTGCACGAAAAATTATACAAGTCAAAGGATCTTTCTAAAATTGATTTTAAGGAGTATATACAGGAGCTTGTTTTATCGGTAAACAGCAGTTACAACCTGGGGAATGAAAAAGTGAAAACAAGTATTGAATACAAGCTGAATAAAAACCTGTTTGACCTCGAAACGGCCATTCCCTGTGGTTTGATTATAAACGAATTATTATCCAACTGTTATAAATATGCTTTCCCTCAGCAACAGGAAGGGAAAATAGAAGTTTGTTTTTCGTTGAAACGGAGAAAAAAACAAAACTATTACCATTTAAAAATAAAGGACAATGGTATTGGTATCCCTGAAAATTTCACAGTAAACAATGCAACTACACTTGGTTTGCAATTGGTGTTTTTGTTAACCGAACAGTTGAGTGGCGAAATAAGTACTAAAAATATTTCCGGAACAGAAGTGAACATTTATTTTCCGGAATAGATTCCCTTCTCATAGAACCTACTAAACAATAGGGGGCATTAACTCAGCTGGGAATTAGAATTTAGCCCTTGAATTGCGTCTTTTAGGTTTGGTTTTAAGGATGATACCAAGTTTTAACTGTATGGACATGTAGGAGTCCATTTGTTTGTCGCCTCTTTGTGCAGGTGTTCCGTATGCATCCGGATAAGTTGCACCGGGAATATTCCCTAAATTCGGGTCGGCTAAATAAGCCCCGACAGGCCCATGTGCGGCACCTAAGGCATAGTTGTCGTAATATACACTGTGTACATCATCTATATAATCTGTAAAGGTTTTTCTGAAATTATATTCCAGTGCCATTGTATAATATTTTCCCAAAGCAACCCTTAAACCGGCTGTTATCGGTATACATATTGATATTCGTTTGTATTTGGGAGGATTGCCCGGTAAGCCCTGCCCCTCGGTACCCAAAGGCTGCAGATCGTACCACACTCCATGATAAGACGCTTTTGGATTAAAATAAAAAACACCAATCCCACCGGCTACAAAAAAGTTAAAATTTGCAGATTTGTAACGGCTTTTGGCACTTCTGATCCCATAACGGTTGCCTCCTCTTTCCCTTATAAAATCGTATTCAATATTTGTTGAAAGTTCGTAAATATTGGATTTAAAACTAAGGTTGCGGTTATTTCTTACTGGCTCATTGGTATAAGCATCGCTTCCCGAAACATAGAGGTAATACAAATCACTTTTCCAGCTCCAGGCTTTGGTTATTCTGTATCTGTAGCCTAATGAAAGTGAGGGGTGGGTAAGCGACAATTCAAGATCGGCATAACTATAATCTGTCCCCACTTTATCTTTACCGCCTAAATCGCCTAAAAAATTAGAGGCTCCTATTCCAAGGTATATTTCCTTCCTTTGCCTTTTCCAGGTGGTACGGGAAAATTGGGCAAAAGAAGAGGATGCAATTAATATTAAAACAAATGTCAACCTGGTTTTAGACAGCATACTTAATTTCTAACTTGCGAATATAAAATAAAAAATCCAAAACATAGAAAACATGGACAAGGTTATCCAAAAAGTTATTTTCTGAATCTGAACAACCTCAGTTACCCTGTAATTTTTAATAATGCTAATTATCTTGCTCATAAATCCTCCTTTGCTGTCTTATTTTTACATCCAAAATTAGAAAAATGTTTCTGTATACTCTCCTAATCTCGATGAAAAGAAAGCTTAAATCGACTTAAAAATGCAGAAAAAATAATCTAAAAAAAATTTTTTTTATCTTAAAAAAATACTTATTAAGTATAGTAAGGTGAACATAAGAATGAGCAGGGAAACAACATCTATTTTTTTGCCATTTTACCGGCCATTTGGACGGCATTGTACAGATTAACAATTCCTCCTGTTTTTGAGAGTTTTTCGAATTCAATTTCTTCTTTTCCTTTGGGCTGTTTTACTTTCGATTTTTTATAATTTGTATTTACAGATTTAAGGATAATTTTTTTGATGTCCTTTGTACTCAATTCCGGAAAATAGGATTTTAACACGGCTGCTACACCAACCGTTACCGGGCAGGCCATACTTGTTCCACTTTCATTCAGGTAGCCACCACCGGTTTTAGTGGAGTAAATATCAACTCCGGGAGAAAAAACATCTACATTTTTTTTACCATAATTGGAGAACGAGGCCGGTAAATCAGCTCCCTGCCTCCAGTTCAATGCACCTACATCCAGCCAGTTTTTAGCCTGTTTACGCGAGTTTTCGTATTTTTTGCAAGGGTAATGGGCTACATGGTCAATATCAAGCCCATCGTTACCGGCAGCGTGAATAATTAAAACGTTTTTACTTTCAGCGTATTTTACGGCTTTGTCCACTGCGGCTTTGTCGTAGCTCTGCGTTTTTCCAAAACTCATGTTTATAATTTGCGCGCCGTTGTCAACCGCATAATAAATTGCATTGGCAATGTCTTTGTCCCGTTCATCTCCATCAGGAACCGCACGTATGGCCATAATTTTTACATTGTCGGCAATGCCCTTTATACCTATGTTGTTGTTTCTGTTGGCTGCAATTATCCCTGCAACATGGGTTCCGTGAAGGCTATTGGGGCCATTGCAGTCGTTGTTCCCATAATTACGTTCATTTGAATTGGTATAATCGTCGCCAACAATACCACGGGGATCGTAATCCACATTCAGGTTGTACTTCACCTGGTCATCAAAATGATCAAAGCCATCGGTCAGTTCTTTGAGCATTTGGTCCATGTCCGCATTTTCTTTTAGCAGGGCTTCTTTTAAAAAGCCCATCAATTGTTTTTGCTGGGCATCCTTGGGCTGGTAATTATCCAAATCCTTTGCTGTTATCTTTTCAATTTTTAACTGGTCTTTTACATCCAGGTCAAAAGCTTCAATCATATTTTTGATAAAGCTGATCTGAACAAATTGTTGCTGGGCCTCGTTCGATTCTTTATCAAACTCCTGTTTAATACTTAAATAAAATTTGAATTCTTTTTTATTGTCAACTTCCTTTTCGGTTTTGTTTTCATACTTTTTATTCAAACTCCTGTATAAACGGGTCAATTCAAGGGTTTCTTTTTCTACATTCTTACCGTCTTTCCCACCTAAAAAATTCCAGCCGTGAATATCGTCGATGTAACCGTTTTTATCATCGTCAATCCCATTCCCCGGGATTTCATCTTCATTGACCCACATCACATCCTTTAAATCTTCGTGTTTGTAATCAACACCACTGTCAATCACCCCAACAATAACGGTTGTAGATTTTTTACCTTTTAATAATTCAGCGTAAGTCCGTTCTGTACCTACACCGTTTATTTTATCAGTTGCAGGGTCCAGGTTGAACCAGTTTTCAGGTGCTTTTTCATGACCTGCTGATTTATCATCAGTATTTTGTGCCTGCATCAACAGGGCCGAGAACAGGAAAAAGGGAAGAACTATTTTTTTCATTTTCTTTAATTAAAATGTACGAAAGGCCTTTGGTTTGGTATTATGCGCTGATGGCTTCAATCACATCGTGTTTAGTAATGATGTGTGTGTTGCCGGCTAAATCTTTTACCAATACAGCGTTATTTTCTTTGGTAATTAATTTCGACACTTCTTCTAAAGTGGCTTGTATATCAACAAAAGGAAATGGTTTTTGCATTAAGGCTTCTACTTTCGACTGGCGGAGTTTGTTGTCTTCCAATAACCGTGCAAAAACGTGGCTATCACTCAATGCGCCGATAAATTCATGTCCTTTTTTAACGGGGATCTGTGAAACATTGTACTTGGTCATTAAAGCAACGGCTTCGTTAATTTCGCTACCGGCTTCAATGGTTATCAATTTCAGGTTTTTATGAGAGGCAATTAAATCAAGGGCTTTTGGTTTTTTAATTTCAAGGAAACCACGATCGCGCATCCAGTCGTCGTTAAACATTTTACCGAGGTAACGGGTTCCGTGGTCGTGGAATATAACTACAACCACATCGCCGGGCTTAAACATGTGTTTCATCTGAATTAGGCCGGCCATGGCCGAACCTGCTGAATTTCCAACAAATATGCCTTCCTTCAGGGTTATTTCGCGGGTCATAATGGCGGCATCCTTATCGGTCACTTTTTCAAAATGATCAATAATATTGAAGTCGACATTTTGTGGTAAAAAATCTTCACCTATTCCTTCTGTTATATAAGGGTATATTTCGTTTTTATCAAGGATACCGGTTTCTTTGTATTTTTTAAATACAGAGCCATAGGTATCCACTCCAAGTACTTTTATGTTTGGATTTTTTTCTTTCAAAAATTTACCTGTTCCACAAATAGTTCCGCCGGTACCAACGCCCACCACCAGGTGCGTTACTTTACCTGCAGTTTGCTTCCATATTTCAGGGCCTGTTTGTTCGTAATGAGCCAATGAGTTGCTTGGATTGTCATATTGATTAGGCTTCCATGCATTCGGAATTTCTTTTACTAATCTTGAAGAAACAGAATAGTATGATTTTGGGTCTTCGGGTTCTACATCTGTAGGGCACACAATTACATCGGCCCCAAAGGCGCGCAGGGCATCAATCTTTTCTTTACTTTGTTTATCAGTAGTAGTAAACACACATTTGTAACCTTTAATAATAGCGGCTATTGCAAGGCCCATTCCTGTGTTGCCGGAGGTACCTTCAATAATGGTGCCTCCTGGTTTAAGCCTTCCGTCCTTTTCAGCATCTTCTACCATCTTCAGGGCCATGCGGTCTTTAATGGAATTGCCAGGGTTAAAGGTCTCTACTTTGGCCAATACAGTAGCCTGAATATCTTTAGTAAGGTTGTTTATTTTTACTAAGGGCGTATTCCCTATAGTTTCAAGTATATTGTTGCAAATTTTCATTGTTGAGCGATAAAATAGAAAAGTTTATAAAAATTGGATTGTAAATGTAGTAATTAGTATTGAGATATTAGTATTGAGTACTGAGATGTGAGTATTGAGATTGGACACAGGTGACTTCTCCAAATTCGGATCTAATATCTCAATACTAATATCTCAATACTAATATCTCAATACTAATATCTCAATACTAATATCTCAATACTAATATCTCAATACTAATATCTCAATACTAATATCTCAATACTAATATCTCAATACTAATATCT
>JAHEYF010000106.1:0-6382 GCA_023251755.1 Bacteroidota bacterium | reverse complement strand
CTAATATCTCAATACTAATATCTCAATACTAATATCTCAATACTAATATCTCAATACTAATATCTCAATACTAATATCTCAATACTAATATCTCAATACTAATATCTCAATACTAATATCTCAATACTAACATCTAACATTAGCTGAAGCGAATTGCTTTTACCGGGGTTATACGTGTTATAATAAGTGTGGGGATAATCATCATGAGCATACAAACACAGAAGGTGCACAGGTTAAGGAAAAGTATGTGAAGAAACTCGAGATTGACCGGGATGAATGAAATATAATAACTCTCTTGCGGTATGCTGATTAGTTTAAAATGCTGTTGAAGTAAACACAAACCAATCCCTATGCAATTGCCCCATAAAAGTCCTTTGCCAATAAGAAAAAAAGCCTGGTAGATAAAAATTTTTCGTACCCCGCTATCATTACTGCCCAATGCTTTTAGTATACCTATCATATTGGTGCGTTCTAATATCATAATCAATAAAGCTGAAATCATGTTAATAGCTGCAACCAGCACCATTAACACAATTATAATAATAGCATTCTGGTCCATTAAATCCAACCAGCCAAACAGGGTAGGGTTGCTCTCTTTAATGGTTTGTGCCGTTAAGCCCTGGCCGGTCATATCATAAACGTATTCGCCCAATTGGTCAATTTTTTTAAAATCTTTTACCTCAATTTCAAAGCCTCCCACCTGGTCTTTGTTCCAGTAATTTAATTTTTGAATCTGGGCAATGTCCGTAAAAACCATTTTTGAATCCAGTTCATCAAAACCAGTTTGGTATATTCCGCTAATGTAAAAATCCCTCACCCGTTGTTCATATCCAATGGATGAACTTGTATCATCCGCTTTTCTTTTTGTAACAAAATAAATTAACATTTTTTGTCCAAGCTTTAATTCTAAGCGATTAGCTAATGTTTTAGATATAATTATATTTTTACAGATACCTGTATCGTTAACAGCAAACACTTTTCCTTCAATTAAATTCGATTGAATAAAGCCCCAGTTGTAGTCGCTGCCAACACCCTTTAGAACAACCCCTTCATTATCGGTTTTGGTTTTGATGATTCCATTTTTTGTAGAAAAAACCTGGATGTGTTTTATTTCCGGGTTCGCGGTTAATTCTTTAATAAATTCCTGCTGGCGCTGAATGGGTTCCGGTTCATAAGACACATTGTTGTCGTACGAAGCAATGGAAATATGGCTGCCAAATCCTATTATCTTGTTTCTTATTTCTTTTTGAAAGCCGGTAACAATGGCCACTGTGGCAATCATCACGGCTATGCCCAGGGCAATACCACCCACGGCAATTTTCACGATGGGCCTCGAAATACTACGTTTTTCACCGCTCTGTGATAATATCTTTTGTGCTATGTAGTGTTGAAGATTCAAAAATGCTGCTTATTTTGCCGGAATTAATATACAACGGGCAAAAGTAACAATTAACTATGTTATACTCTATACGATTCTTATTTCTTTTTTTGCTGCTGACAACAGCCTCGCTTTGCGCACAGGACGAGGTGAGGTTGCTAAAACCCGCAGATATAAAAACCGGTGCCGAACAATTGGAGAACTACCTTCCCCAGCTTAAAAATAAAAGGGTGGCCATCATCGCCAATCCCACAAGCATGGTGGGCAAGAAACACCTGGTGGATACCTTGTTAAGTTTGAAAATAACGATTAAGAAAATTTTTTCACCGGAGCACGGCTTCAGGGGAATTGCAGATGCAGGAGAGAAAGTAATGAGCAATACCGATGCTAAAACGGGATTGTCAATTGTGTCGTTGTATGGAAAACACAATAAACCTACGAAGGAAGATTTAAAAGATGTGGATGTTTTGATATATGATATTCAGGATGTTGGGGTTCGCTTTTACACCTATATTTCAACCATGACTTATTGTATGGAAGCAGCTGCTGAAAACAACAAGACCATGTTGGTGTTAGACAGGCCCAATCCCAATGGTTATTATATTGACGGCCCGGTACTTGACCCGAAATGGAAATCGTTTCTGGGGCTTCACCCTGTGCCTTTGGTGTATGGTATGACGTATGGAGAGTATGCTAAAATGGTGAATGAAGAAGCCTGGCTGAGCAACAAGGTAAAATGTAAATTAACCGTAATCCCTGTTGTTGGGTATACACACAACGACTCGTATGAGCTGCCTGTAAAACCATCTCCCAATCTGCCGAATATGACGGCAATTTATTTATACCCTTCACTGGGCTTGTTTGAAGGAACCCTGATGAGTGTTGGAAGGGGTACAGATTATCCTTTTCAGGTAATAGGGCACCCGGACATGAAAAAATACACCTTTACTTTTATCCCTAAACCAAACATAGGCGCCAAAACACCTAAGTATGAAAATACAGAATGCAAGGGCTTTGATTTACGTTCCTTTGGCAACGAATACATTAAAAGCCTGAAAGAGGTTTATTTGTTTTGGTTGCAGGGCTGTTACAGCGATTTAAAAAGACCGGATTTTTTTGATGATAATTTTAACTTTCACGCCGGTAACGATGTGTTGCAACAGCAAATTAAAGCCGGTGTACACGAAGATGCTATCAGAAAAAGCTGGAAAAGTGATATTGAAGCGTTTAAAATAATTCGAAAAAAATATTTGTTGTACAAGGATTTTGAATAAGAACCCTTCCTTTTTAACACGATTTAATCATCTTATTTTAATTAAAATATAAGAATTTTATTTAATAAGCAAATTTAACTCCTAAAAGAAACTGACATTTTTGTTCTGAAAAGTTAAATAACTGAGAATGAATGTTTTTTTTAGATTTCCAATAATTATAATAAAATTGGTTGCTTGAAAGAAATTTGATTGTTAATTTTGTGCTTATTGTATGAAAGATTAATTCAGAGAAATTATTGTGAGAACTGAGAACTGTATTTGTACCTGCCCCCGGTGTGGAGATACCAAAGATTATGCATTAAAAGATGCTAATTTTTCATCTGATATTGTTAAGCTTTCTGAGAATGAAAAAAGTTTTATTAAGGAATTGTATACGGAAGATATTTGTATACCCTGTTTAATACAACTTAAAAATAAATTTCAGATCAGAAGCCATTCTGATTTGCTTAAATAAAACAGCTCCTTCTTTCTTTATTTTATCTTTGTACCATTAACAGGTGTTATGGAAAATGTAATTCTGGTCAACGATAAGGACGAGCCTATGGGCTCAATGGAAAAATTAGAAGTTCACCAAAAAGGATTGTTGCACAGGGCTTTTAGTGTGATGGTGTTTAATTCCAACAAAGAACTGTTACTTCAGCAAAGGGCTTTTACCAAATACCACTCGCCGGGCTTATGGACAAATACCTGTTGCAGTCACCCTCGACCGGGAGAAGATACCAAAGAAGCTGCACAGCGCCGTTTGTATGAAGAGATGGGGATACATTGCGAACTGCACAAAAAATTTGATTTTATTTACTGTACACATTTTGAAAACGGCCTGGTAGAACATGAGTTCGATCATGTGTTTATTGGTACATCCGACGCTGATCCTGTTGTGAATAAAACGGAAGTAGCGGACTGGAAATGGTGTACCATCGACAATATAAAAAACAAGATTGAACAACAACCCGAAGAGTACAGCGCCTGGTTTAAGATACTCATGGCTGAATATTAGTTCATTTGTTTATTCGTTCACTTGTTCATTAGTTCTCCGTTCTTTTGTTCAGTCGTTTTTCGGTTCGTTTACCTGATCTCCAACTATTGAACGTATGAACTATTAAACGTATAAACTATGGAACTTTAAATCTTGAATCTTAAACTTTGAATTTAGTTCTTCCCCATCCATTTATCAATTTGCCATACCAGTAACGAAGAACCTATACCAATTACAATACCTCCGAATACATCGCTGGGGTAATGCACGCCAAGGTACATCCGCGAATAAGCCACTCCGGATGCCCACAGGTACGAAGGAACAACCACATACCATTTGGGACAGGACAGGCTGAGGGAAGTTGCTGTTGCAAAAGCAAAGGTGGTGTGATTGGAAGGAAAAGACAGGGGGCCGACCTTATCTTTTCCATGAATAAAACCATAAGTCTTAAAAGGCCTTTCGCGCTGAATAGCATATTTGAGTGAAGTGCCCAATACTCCGGCTAACAACAGGGATGCACTGGCTTTATATCCTTCCCTTTTCAGGGCCTCATCTTTTCGGATAAAACCGGTGAGGATTATACTTGCAGGGCTTGCCACACTCAAGGGGGCAACTGAATAAGAAACCCCTTTAAATAATTTATCCAGTGCAAGGCTGCTATCTGCATTAATCTTCCGCAAGAGGTTAATGTCGGCGTTTTGTGATTGGATTTTTAGAAATGAAATCAGGGACAGGAGCAGGAATAATTTTATTTTCATCATATTGATGCTAAGTTAAAACTTATAAGTTAAAAGTTAAAAGCCAGGATCCAAAAAAGTGAGGGAGTGAGAATGTAAGAAAGTAAGAAAGTGAGAGAGTGAGAATGTAAGAAAGTGAGAAAGTGAGAGTGTTAGAAAGTGAGAAGAACCCTCTGCAAGCTTAATGTACACAATAAATAGCAATAAGGCTTAAAGCTCAGCGAGAAATAGGTCAAAAGCCAAAGAACAATCGTTAAGGGAAGCATTTAATTTTCAAATCTTCAAATCAACACATCTTCAAATTAAGTATAAACACCCCTGAACCTGCAACAAAACCAAGCAAAGCCAGCCAGCTGATGTTTTTTAAATACCAGGTAAAACTAATGTCTTCGAGGCCCATAACGGCAACACCGGCAGCCGAACCAATTATCAGGCAGCTTCCTCCGGTACCGGTTGTATAGGCCAGAAATTCCCAAAAGGAATGATCAGTAGGGAAGTCGTACATCCCCATTCCGGCGGCAACCAAGGGTACGTTGTCTACTATTGAAGAGATGAGGCCTATCAACAAAACGATGGTGTTTTGGTTTGCATTTGTTTCATTTAAGCCATGTGCCAGGCCTTTTAAAATCCCAGTGCAATCAAGTACTGCAATTGCGGCCAGTATTCCCAGAAAAAATAAAATACTGGGCACATCTGTTTTTTGAATGGCACTGGCTACGCTGAGTTGTTCTTTCTGAACGGTTTCTTTTTTGCGGTGAATGATTTCGGTTATCATCCATAAAATGGCCAGGCCAAACAATACTCCCATATAAGGTGGTAAATGGGTACTGTTTTTAAATGCCGGAACAAATAGCAAAGCAGCAATTCCGGTAAAAAAAACCAGGTTTCTTTCTCTTTTTTCTACTGAGGAAAATTCTTTTTTTTCTATTCTTTCTGTATGCCCTTTTAATTTGAAGGAAGCAAGAAATGTGGGAAGGGCAAAACAAACGAGTCCTGGTAAAAAAAGTGTTTTAATAATGTTAAGGGCTGTAATTTTATTGTTCATCCAAAGCATAGTCGTTGTTACATCGCCAATAGGACTCCACACCCCACCGGCATTTGCAGCAATAATAACAATACCCAGTACATACATTCTTTCGTGTTTATCACCAATCAGTTTACGGCTCAGTGAGGTCATGATAATGGCTGTGGTTAAATTATCAAGTATGGCCGAAAGAAAAAAAGCTGAAAAGGAAATGATCCAAAGGAGTTTGCGTTTATTGGTAGTTGTAATCAGGCTTGTTATTACTTCAAAACCATTGTGCAAATCAATGAGTTCCACTATGGTCATGGCCCCCAGCAAAAAGAAAAGTATGCCTGCTATTTCGCTGATGTGATGGCTCAATTGCAGGTTAATGAGTTCGGGATTGTTGCTGCCCAGTATATAAATGACCCAACACAGCACGCCTGTTAATAACGAAAAAGCGGCTTTGTTTACACTGATGTTTTTTTCTAAAATAATAAGCAGGTAACCAACAATAAAGGTGAGTACGATGGCGCTTAACATCATTTTAGTTGCTTTGTTTTTTATTGAGTTGCTCGGTATAGGCCTGAAAAATATCCCGGCTTCTGATATAGCCAACAGTAATGTTGTCTTCCACAACTGCCACCTTATCAATATCGTAACGGGTAATAATGTGCAGGGCTTTGCTTAATTTATCTTCTGGTGTTACGTAAGGTATGGTTGCATCGGCAAACCTGTTGGCGCTAAGTGTGGGATTTTCTGTTTTCACTCTTCGCAAGGACAGCATGCCCTGGTATTTTAATTTTGAACTCACCACAACAAAGTCGCTGGCATGTATTTCTATGCCCAATTGCTGAACGGCATTTAAAGGAGTTGTTTTGTTGACGACGGCCAATAACCTGTATTCAGGAAAATAGTTTTTAATTTTTATGGCTTCAATCACATCCGATTGCATATCCCAGGCGTGGGCCGGGCTTTTAAACCTGTTTTCGACCTGGTGTTTGTAAAAGGATA
>JAHEYF010000201.1 GCA_023251755.1 Bacteroidota bacterium | reverse complement strand
TATTTACGGAGAATTTGTAAGCGAATACATTCAAAAAGGAGCCAATATTATTTTTATTATGACCAACGATGGTTGGTGGGAAGATACTCCCGGCTACCATCAGCATTTGGCTTATGGTACCTTGAGGGCCATAGAAACCCGCAGGCCCATTGCCCGGAGTGCGAACACCGGTATTTCGTGTATCATTGATAAATATGGTAACATTGAAGAACCGCAGGCCTGGTGGAAACCGGCTATTATCAGGACAAAGCTCGCACCTGAAAACCAACTTACCTTTTATGTAAAGTACGGCGACCTGATTTCTAAAACTTCTCTTTTTACAGCATTGGCTTTTATTTTATTTGCCCTTTATTTGCGTTTCAAAAAGCGTTAATTTTTCGTACTTTTAGGCTGTTTTATTTTGGGCTGAGTGAATAGATGCAGCTTCTTTAAAACTTAGTGAAGCTAAGTGTCCTCAGTGCCTTAGTGGTGAAATCGTAAATATTCAAACTATAGATAATGGAAAAATTTGATGTTACAGTAATCGGATCTGGCCCCGGAGGCTATGTTGCAGCTATACGTTGCGCGCAATTAGGAATGAAAACAGCTATCATCGAGCGTTACCCTTCGTTGGGCGGAACCTGTCTTAACGTGGGTTGCATTCCTTCAAAGGCCCTGCTCGACTCTTCGGAGCATTATTTTAATGCGGCTCATAATTTTACGACGCATGGTATTGAAGTGAAAGGGCTTAAAGTAAACCTGGAGCAAATGATTGCCCGTAAACGCGATGTGGTAAAAATAACCTGCGACGGGATTAATTTTTTGATGAAGAAAAATAAAATCACTGTGTTCAACGGACACGGTTCATTTGTCAATAAAAACACGGTTGAAATAACGAAGGCCGATGGTAGCAAAGAACAAATTGAAAGCGCGAAAACAATTATTGCTACAGGATCAAAACCTTCTTCCTTACCTGGAATTGAAATCGATAAAAAACGGGTGATTACTTCAACAGAAGCCCTGGAGTTGCAGGAAATTCCTAAACACCTGGTTGTAATTGGCGGAGGGGTAATCGGCCTTGAACTGGGCAGTGTATATGCCCGCCTCGGTGCTAAAGTATCGGTTGTGGAGTTTATGGATGGAATCATTGGTACAATGGATAAAGGCCTGGGGAAAGAACTGCAACGTGTACTTAAAAAAGAACTGGGCTTCGAATTCTATTTAAAACACAAAGTAACCGGGGTTTCGGCTAAAAAAAATGAAGTGACCGTTACCGCCGAAAACAGCAAAGGGGAAAAAGTAGAATTAAAAAGCGATTATTGCCTGGTAGCTGTTGGCCGTAAGCCCTATACCGATAACCTGGGCTTAGACAAAGCGGGAGTGAAGACAGACAACCGTGGAAAAGTGGAGACAGACGATCATTTACAAACCAATGTACCCGGAATTTACGCCATTGGCGATGTGGTAAAAGGCGCTATGCTGGCCCACAAAGCAGAAGAGGAAGGCGTTTTTGTAGCGGAATTAATGGCCGGGCAAAAACCACACATCAATTACAACTTAGTACCGGGCGTAGTTTACACCTGGCCGGAAGTAGCTTCGGTAGGTTTAACAGAAGAACAGTTAAAAGAACAAAACAAAAAATACAAGACCGGTAGTTTTTCATTCAAGGCCAGTGGCCGTGCCCGTGCCAGTATGGATACCGATGGTTTTATAAAAGTACTGGCCGATACCGATACAGATGAGGTGCTGGGTGTACACATGATCGGGCCACGCGCAGCCGATATGATCGCCGAAGCTGTAATTGCGATGGAATACCGCGCCAGTGCCGAAGACATCGCCCGCACCTGCCACGCCCATCCAAGTTTTACCGAGAGCTTTAAAGAGGCTTGTCTGGATGCTACGGGTAAGAGGAGTATACACATGTGAGGGGTTTACCACTAAGGCACTGAGGACACTAAGGAGCACTAAGAAATTGATATAGTTGGAACAATTTTATCAACGGAACACTTAGAAGTACGAAGAAAAAATGATTACTCAGGAATATGTAAATGATATAGCCTACAAAATTGTTGGATGTGCTATTGAAGTACATAAACACCTTGGCCCGGGTCTGTTGGAATCTATCTATGAAAGTTGTTTAATTGATGAATTAGAAAACTCCGGATTAAATGTTAAGTCTCAAATTCATGTTCCGGTTATCTATAAAAACAAAAACCTGGGAGGCTTATTAAAATTAGATTTATTGGTGAATGATTTAATAATTGTTGAATTAAAATCTGTAGAAACAATAATTCCTGTATTTAGAGCGCAATTGCTATCCTATTTAAAATTAACAGGAAAACCAAAAGGATTATTAATCAACTTTAATTGCGAAAATATCTCCCGCGAAGGACTCGTTCCTTTAGTAACAGAAGAATTTGCAAAATTGCCTAAACTTAGTGTAACTCAATGGCCTTAGTGGTAATAACTGATCTGGTGGCGAATTAAGTAACAAGTAAAAATAAAAAACTTAGTGAACCTGAGTGCCCTTAGTGACTTAGTGGTAAAAATTATGAAGACAGCCGTACTCCTTATCAACCTCGGAACACCCGACAGCCCGTCTACCGGCAATGTCAGAAAATACTTAACCGAGTTTTTAAACGACCCCCGTGTAATTGACATATCTGCTATCGGAAGGTTTCTGTTGGTGAACGGAATCATCGTTCCTTTTCGTTCTCCCAAATCTGCAAAGTTATACAGGCACATCTGGACCGATGAAGGTTCCCCTTTATTGATGCACACTAAAAACCTGGCCACTAAATTACAAACTGCGCTGGGCGATAAATTCGTTGTGGAATTTGCCATGCGTTATCAGAACCCGGGCATTAAAACGGTACTGGAAAAATTACGCCAGCAAAAACCCTCTAAAATTGTAATCATTCCTTTGTACCCCCAATATGCATCCAGCAGTACTGGTTCCACCATCGAAAAATTATTTGATGAATTAAAACACTGGGAAGTCATTCCTTCCATCAGCATCATCAGTAAATTTTACGACGACGAAAATTACATTAAAGCTTTTGTTGAAGAAGGCGCCAAACACAACATGGCCGAATACGATCATGTGTTGTTCAGTTACCACGGTTTGCCCGAAAGGCACATCAAAAAAGGAGCAGCGCATTACGGAAGCGATTATTGCCAACTGTCGGATAAGTGTTGCAGTACTATTAACCAAAGCAATCAGTATTGTTACCGGGCCAATTGTTATTACACCACCAGGGAAATTGCAAAACAATTAAACATCCCTAAGGAAAAATACTCGGTGAGTTTTCAATCGCGTTTAAACAACAAATGGGTAAAACCTTTTAGTGATGAGGTAATTAAAGAAAAAGCCAAACAGGGGATTAAACGTATGCTGGTGTTTTCGCCTGCTTTTGTGGCCGATTGCCTCGAAACAATTTATGAAATAGGGACTGAATACAATGAAATATTCAGGGAACACGGAGGAGAAAAAATTGAATTTGTAAAAAGTTTAAACAGTAACGACACCTGGGTACAAGCTTTGAAGAACATGGCTTTGAAAGCGTAGGATTGATTAGCTAATTAGCTAATCATCACATCAGCTAATCAAAATTACTTCCTCAACAATTCCTCTACAGCTTTTTCCAATTGTGTATCGTGTTTGTTCACGATGTCTTCGTATTTGTTCGGTACTTTTAAATCCGGTTCCAATTGATTATTTTCTAAATATTTTCCGTCGTTGCCCACTACGCCTACCTGCGGTATACCAAACACCAGGGAGTTGTCCATCAATGTTTCCCACCACACAGCTGTACCTGTACCAGCAACAGGCATGCCGATAAGTTTACCAATGCCCAGTTGTTTGTATACATAAGGGAACATGTGCGCATCGGAATAATTTCCTTCAGACATAAGTACAGCAGACTTTTTATTCCATTTGTATTGGGGTTCAACACCAATCATTCTTTCGCGGGGCACAAAGTGGATGTATTCTTTTCCGCTGAGGAAAGTAGCAAGGTCGTCGTGCAACCAGCCACCACCGTTGTAGCGGGTATCCACAATAAGTGCATCCCTGCTGCCGTACTTGCCCAGGGCCTGTTCAAATACCACGCGGAAGCTCTCGTCGTTCATGCCGCGTACATGCACATAGCCTACTTTTCCGCCCGATAATTTGTCGGTTTGTTCCTGCATAATTTTAATCCAGCGCTGGTAC
>JAHEYF010000020.1 GCA_023251755.1 Bacteroidota bacterium | reverse complement strand
ACACAAGCAAGTTCATTGCTTAATGTACAGATTAATAACTTTAACAAATTAGAAGCCCAATTATATAAATGAGTACAACGGCAAAAACCTACTGTTTAGATGCCAACGTACTTATTCAGGCTTGGCAAAAATATTACTCTCCAAAATTTTGTCCAAGTTACTGGGAAATATTAAATGATCTTGGTAGTCAAGGTCGTATTTTTATTGCTGAAGAAGTATTTAATGAGATCACTCGCACAGAGGATGATTTATGCGAATGGCTTAAAGCGAGCAAAATTCCAGTTCGGAAAATAGATGGAAATGTCACTAAATGTCTGCAAGATATTTATGCGAAAGACCCGACCCACAAAACACTCGTTGATAATACCAAGGCTAGATCTTTAGCTGATCCTTGGGTTATTGCTCATGCTATTAGTGAAGGTGCGATCGTTGTAACAAAAGAAGAAAAGGTAACAGCACTCAATTCTAATCGAATAAAAATTCCTAATGTCTGCGACAATATGGGAGTTACTTGGATAAATGATTTTGAATTTATATCAGCGCTGAATATTCAATTTGCTTGTACACGCCCGTAAAAAATATTCTGTTTGATTTAAACCCCGGTAGGTAAACTTGACGGTTTCCCGCCAAGTTACCAAGCACTAGCACCCCCAATGTCTTTATGCAATATTGGTGGAGGCCCAGGGAATCGCCTCTTTACCTTATCAAAGAACGTGGTTGTCTTTGAGCATCAGGCTTAATCTTTTTTGTTGTCCCATCGCAAATTTCAAATAACTTATTACGCCACTCGACCCCATTATAGTCACTTGAATCGTTTAATTCAATTCCTTGTAAATATCTTTTGTTTTCGTGAATTATACCAAATTGCTTTGAATTAAATCGGTTGTAAAGTCCAACCAATTGCGGAGCCCCGCCACAATAAACGTCATTTATATTCTCAAGTGTTTCACAAAAACATTGAAACACAGCACGGCTAGTTTTAGCTTCATTACTTTTCAGGAATTGAGCGAATTTTTCTTCGAATTCTATTTTGCCTGAGCCTATAACAAAAAGTTTATCGGAATGAGTCGAAAACACTAAATCTTCTATTGCCCAAGCCTTACTTCTCTTCGTCCACATTATTTTCCGACAGAAGAAATCCGTTTCACCATTCCTGCTCGCAAACAAAATTTCAAGAGTTTCTGTTGTAATGCCATTAATTTCTGAAGGATAACTGTCGAATTGTTGTTTTAATTTCTGATAGAACAATTGAAATTTGTCTTCATTACTTGAATTTTTCGGAAATAGAAAACCTTGGTCGGCAAGGTCAACAAGTTGATTAATTACAATTGATGGAAATAGTACATCACCACAATAGCCAATAATTACTGGATGATTTTTGCATCCAAAAACTTTTCGCCCACTATCAAATTTTGCTTGGTTTCCCCAAGAAATTCGACTGTCACTAGCAATATATAGCGATGAGATTTTTCTTGAATCAATTCCTATCCACGAAACTACTAAAGTCATATCTCTTGCATTGTCGTCTTAATATTGCCGCTAACGTATATATATGTGTGACAAAACGCAATAAAACTACACAAAGCCATCCAAATTAGGCTGGCTTTGTGTAACTGGCGTCACACAATATTTTTAAAATTAAACTTTTAAAATTATAAATCATCAAATGGAGATTTTATTTTTTGTATGCTTTTTGTAGAGACATGGGTATATATTTCGGTTGTTTTGCTGCTCTTGTGCCCAAGTAATTCCTGTATATATCTTAAATCAGTTCCGGATTCCAATAAATGCGTTGCATAACTGTGCCGCAACCAGTGTAAGGTTACAGGTTTGGTGTTTTTAGTTTTTGTTAAGGCTTGTTTTAATACATTTTGCAAACTTTCGGCAGTATATTTTTCCCCTCTGTTTTGCCCTTCAAATAACCAGTTAAGGGGCTTGTAAACTTTGTAATATTCCCTTAACATACTTATCATTTTATCTGAAACAGGAGCAATACGGTCTTTGTTACCTTTGGCTTCTTTTATAATCAGCAGACCCCGGTTGCTATCAATGTTGTTGGGTTTTAAGTTTAATAATTCGCTTCGGCGCAAGCCACAGGCATAAATTAAACTTAACATTACTTTGTGTTTTATATTTGTATGAGCTTCAAGTATTTTTTTTATTTCTTCTTTGCTCAATACATTTGGTAAGGGATGCCCACGTTTAGGCCGGTGTATTAAATCTACATCAATCATTTTATTTTGTATGGTTCTGAAAAACAACTTCACCGCATTTACCACCTGGTTTTGAAACGAGACCGATAATTTATTTGCAAGTATGTATTGGTTGTTAAATTGGACAATGTCTTCGTTATTAATTTCTTCAAGGGCTTTTGTAGCATAAAATTTTAAAAAGGTTTTTAAAGCATCGGTATAAGTACCAATTGTACTCTCGCTATACCGCCGCGATTTCATCCAGTTTCTAAACTTTTCAATCTTTAACGCGGTTTCCTCACCAATAAGCCGCTGCTTGGTTTCAGCAGGGCTGTTTTTAAGTCCGCTTAATTTTTGATCGAATTCCGTGCGGTTAATTAGTGCCACTTGTTTAAATAATAGCTCTACTTGTTTTTCAATTCCGGGACAGTAGTCTGTATAAAAAGCTTTGTAGCTTTGGCTCCACCTTGCCCCCGGCAATTGCCTCACCAATTGTATAAGCGCAGGACTGTATTTAAATTTCAACAATAAAATGTGTTGCCCCTTGTATTTTTCCAGGTCTAAACAAATAGTTTCCATGTTTTTTTGATTTAAAAGTAACAGGTTTAGAGTAGTTAAAACCTATAATGGCAGCGTTTTTTTAGGCAACAGGGACATGTTTCAGCACCGAAAGAAGTACCTGAAAAAGGGAATCTTTCCCGCATCCCGTTTCTTGCGGCGTAGCTTTCCCGGAAGATTCACCAAACCCAGCGGACAAGCTTTACACAATTTTTTCCCTACTTTTGCTTAAAACAATTCATGGACGTTAATTATATAAAAGCCCTGCACATTGTATTTGTGGTAACCTGGTTTGCCGGTTTGTTTTACATTGTACGTTTATTTATTTACCAGGCCGAAGCCAGCTTAAAAAACGAACCCGAAAAAAGTATACTCGTTAACCAGTTCCGTATAATGCAGCGCAGGCTGTGGTACGGTATTACCTGGCCATCGGCTATACTAACAGCGATTTTTGGAACCTGGATGTTTTGTTTGAATTTTGATTTTTACCTCTCTCAACCCTGGATGCTTTTAAAACTGATGTTTGTGGGCGCTTTGTTTATATACCAGGTTCAATGCCAGATCATTTTCCAGCAGCAAAAAAAGGACATTTATAAATTTACTTCCATGAAACTGCGCATTTGGAATGAAATAGCTACGGTATTATTGGTGGCCATTGTTTTTCTGGTTGTTGTAAAATCATCGGGTAGTTTGGTATGGGGTACATTGGGGCTTATCACCCTTACCGGTGTTTTGATGCTGGCGATATACATTTATAAGAAACAGCGAAAGGATTAGCTAATTAGCTGATTAGAAAAGCCAAAAAACGGAACAGGTGATTTAGCAGCTGAAGAATGATTAGCAATGAGTATCAAAACGAAAGAACAAATAAACAAAAAAACGTATAAACTCTCCCAGGCTCTGCGGGAAATAATGAAATAAAACGGCAACTGAATAATCGTTTGCAGTTTAATAAGTCTGTTTTAGTCAGTTTGTATACATTCCCGCTTTTTTATATAAAACCCCTAAAATAAAGCGCAATCCCTGCAATTTGTTTTGAATAAATAAATACTTTTGGGTTGTAAAATATAGTCGCCTGTCTATTAGAAAAAAAGAATTTTATTGCAACTGGTATCCCTCTTTGAATTTTGAATCTTAATTTTTGAATTAATTTCCCAATGAAACACATCCCTGTTCTGTTGGCCCTGCTCCTCTGCAATTCAACACTTGCACAGGTTTCCGATGATTTTAGCGACGGCGATTTTTCGGCGAACCCTGTTTGGACAGGCAACAGCAGCGATTTTACAATAAACCCTGCAAAACAATTGCAATTAAATAATACTGTGGCAGGAACATCCTACTTAGTCTGTGCTTCAAACATGAATACCGTGGATGATATGCAATGGAATTGTTATGTGAAACAAAGCTTCGCCCCTTCAGCCAACAATTACGGAAGGCTTTACCTGGTGTCTGATCAGGCCAACCTGCAGGGCCCTCTGAACGGTTATTTTTTACAATTTGGTGAAGCCGGAAGCAACGACGCCATTGAATTGTTTAAACAATCGGGGAGCAGCATCAGCTCTGTTTGCCGCGGAACAAACGCTGAAATAGCTTCTTCTTTTGTGGTGGCGGTTAAAGTAATCCGCAATGCCGCTGGCGTATGGACTTTGTATACAGACCTGAACGCAGGAACAAATTATACAATAGAAGCCACCGGAACAGACCTTGCTTACAACACTTCATTGTACATGGGTGTATCAACAGTTTATACATCAAGCAATGCGTCTAAATTTTATTACGACGACTTTTATGCCGGGCCGGTTGTTACAGACACTGTGCCTCCTGCAATATTAACAACAACTGTAATTTCTTCCACACAGTTGGATGTGTTGTTTGATGAAGCGCCTGATCTGAATTCTTCGCAGAACACGGCCAATTATACTGTAAACAACGGCATCAATGCACCCTCGTCGGCCATAAGGGACCTTGTCAATTCAAACCTGGTGCACCTCACTTTTGCAACCGCTTTTAGCAATGGTATGCAAAACCTGTTAACTGTAAATGGAGTGGAAGACATTTCAGGAAACATGATGTCTGCCTCAACACATATCTTTTCCTGGTACCTTCCGGAAACAAACGACCTTGTCATCAATGAAATTATGTTCGACCCTTTTCCCGATGGAGTGGAGTGGATAGAGTTGTACAACCGTTCCAACAAGACAATTGATTTAGCTGCTCTTTTCACCGGTAAGTACGATACCATTCAAAACAAGCCTGTGCATACAGCAACAATTATTGCCGCGGCTTACCTGCTGTTTCCCGGAGAGTATGTTGTACTGAGTGAAAGTGCGGATAAAATAAAATCCCAGTACTCCTGTCAGAACCCAAAGGGCTTTGTGGATGTGCCCGATCTGCCTGCTTTGTATAGCGAAGACGCCATATCAATTTCGGATGTGCATGGAACTACAATTGATTGTGTAAAGTATTCCGATAAAATGCATTTCCCTCTGTTAAACATCACCAAAGGTGTATCTCTCGAGCGCATAGACTATAACCGCCCGGGCAACGATAAAACCAACTGGAATTCTGCCTCGGCACCGGCCGGCTTTGCAACACCGGGCTATCGCAATTCGCAATACTTACAAAGTGATGGAGAGACAAACGTATATGTTTCGCCCGAAATATTTTCGCCCGACAACGATGGCTATAATGACGAGGCAGGCATTACTTATACGTTTAATGAGGCCGGGAAAACAGCCAATATTATAATTTACGATAGTTACGGGCGTTTTGTAAAACACCTGGTAAAGAATGAGCTGATCGGAACTACCGGAACATACAGTTGGAATGGAACAACAGAGAAAAATGAAAAAGCCCCGCTGGGAATTTACATTATTTACATAGAAGTGTTTGATGCACCGGGGCGGCTCAGCCAATACAAGTTAAGCACCGTGCTGGGCGGTAAATTATAAGCGGGAGCCTTATAAGTTAAGTATTTCAGGTTTTAACACCCTTTATTTCGTCTGATTTTTTAGGCTGGTTGTCGATTAAATTACAGGCGATTCAGCGGCCCCGTTTGGATTTGTTTTACCTGTAAACAGCCTGTTTTAAAAGACGAAATCCACTTTATTCCGGTTTAACAGGCCCTTAAATTTTTCCGAAATCACATAATGGCAAATGAGTTGACTTGCTTTTTGAGATAGTTTTCACCAAATTAGTGTCAACAACTAAACCTATCCCTCCATGAAAGTAAAAAACATAAACATCAGTTGGCTGCTCATCTTGCCAATTGTGTTGCTTGGTTTCGCTTTTAAAGCCACTGAGTCCTCAGCAAAAATAGATGTAAAAGATAAAACAATTGTTGTAGTGTATACCCTTGCCGGCGATACCCATGTGACAGTGAACATAACAGATAAAAATGCCCAACAGGTTGAAATGATTGAGAATACCGACGACATCCAGGGATCGTACAAAGTAACCTACAAATTAACCAAAGCTTACGATGCCGGCGAATACAAAGTAAACGTATTGTTTAACGGAGCGGTAAGCTGTACCAAGAGTTTTGTAATCAACCCTAAACCTAAATCTTAAATAATGTTGTGAAATAACCATGTTTCCGGGATCACAAACACGAATGAAGCTTCTCTCAAACTGGTTATTCCAAATGGCAAAAATTTAAAAAACACAATTAACAGATAAAACACTTTGTTTTTTAACTAAAATAGTTTACGTTTGAAATTCCCGTCCTGTAAGATGGGAATTTCTTTTATACATCAACCAGCACACCACAACCATGTACACGCTTAAAAACTCCTCCCTGTTTTTACTGTTTTTGCTTTTTTTCTTTCACGGTGGCGATTTGTCTGCCCAGAAAAAAACAGAAAAAAAGAATTACAACAAATACCCTTACTGGGTACAAATGATGGACGACCCCGATGTGAATTATTACGAAGCCCAAACCGCCTTTCGTGAATTCTGGAAAAACAGGCCACAACCCAACGAAGAAAATGAACTGATGGGTGGGAAAGTAGAAAAGAAAAAATCTTTCCTCGAAAAAATTTTCCGCGCACGGGAAGAAAAACGCGAAGAAGAAGCCAGAACCTATACATACCAATACAAACGCTTTAAACACTGGGAGCAAAAAATGTTGCCCTATGTGCAGGACAATGGACGCATCCTGAATGCCGACGAGCGCTTAAACGAGTGGAAAAAACCCCACCAATAATTTTTTATTCAACCAACAATCTCCCCTGATGAAAAGAAAAATCTTTATCACTATACTGCTTGCATTTCCCTTATTGTTTACTGCTCAAAATGCAGGCAACTGGTCCATAACAGGCCCTATTCAATTCCCCACCAACGTCAGCGGGCAAATACACGGTATTGGCCGTGTCTGCCAGGTAAAATTTCACCCCACCAACGCACAAAAAATGTACGCGGTAAGTGCCTCTGGTGGTTTGTACATCAGTAACAACAACGGGCAAACCTGGACTGTAACCGGCACCGACACACAGCTTCCTCCCACCGCCTGCGCTTCTGTATGTATTGATTTTACCGACGACAATATTCTTTACCTCGGTACGGGCGACCCTAATTATTACAACCAGGATTACGGGGTATGGAAAAGCACGGACGGTGGTGTTACCTGGAACCAGTCGACTACAGGCCTGGGCAACCGGATGGCTGTTGTACAGTTAATGGACCCCAACAACCACAATACAATTGTAACTGTAACCGATGACGGTATCTGGAAAACAATGAATGCCGGGGCAACCTGGACGGTTAAAAAACCGGGCGGGGCTTTTAAAGACATGGTGTTACAACCCGGATCAACAACTACCTTGTATGCGGTGAACGATTCGGAGTTCTGGCGTTCAACCGATTTTGGCGAAACCTGGACACAAATCACCAATGGCATTGCCGTACCCGGCGGGGGCAACGGAGGCGGGATGCGCATTGCCGTGAGTGCGGCCGGCACCAACACCGTGTATGTGGGCATGGTAAAAGACGAAGGAACTATTTTTAAGTCTATGGACGGAGGACTAACTTTTACAACTGTCTACCACAACGCGGCACAAAGCTTAGTTGGGTACGACGCTACCGGAGGCGGGCAGGGCAATTACAATTTCACCATGACAGCCGATCCCACCAACGCCAATACAGTGTATGTTGGTGCTCACGTGATCTGGAAAAGTACAGACGCCGGTGTGACCTGGACACAGATGAACGACTGGTGGGCGGATTTGCACACCGATATTCACCAGGTGTTTTTTAACCCTTACAATGCTACACAATTGTTTTGTGCCAACGACGGTGGTTTGTGGCTGAATACCAACGGGGCTGTGGCCACTTCGTGGACAACCCGCAGCAATGGATTGGATGCAACAGAAATATACCATGCAGCACAAAGCCCGGTGCGCAAAGACATGATCAGCATCGGCACACAGGACAACGGGGAATTGTATTATTCGGGAACCACCTGGAAATGCAACCGGGGTGGTGATTTTACAAGCAAATGTTTTTTTCCGTATTACAACGATAGAACGGTGCATTATGATTATTCACAGCGCCGTGATGTGATTGCCAATGGGAATGACGTGGCCTTTAATTTCCCCTTAAGTACAACCAATGCTTCCATCAGCGCAATGGCTTTTAACCCCGGGCTTAGCAACCTTGCTTTTGCTGCCGAAACCGATGTGTACCGTTCGGTCAACATTAACGGCGCAACGCCCGCCTGGGTGAAGATTAGCAGCATTGCGCAAGCCGTAAAAGCCCTGCACTCATCCCGGGCTGATTCAAATGTAGTGTACATGGTGACCACCAATAACAAAGTGCACCGCAGCGACAATGCCCTGGCTGCCTCGCCTACCTTTACAAGCTACGCTACCCCTTCGGCCAGTAATAACCGGGCAAGCATTACTTCGGTAAAAGGCAAAGCCAATGTGGTGTATATGTCCTGTGGCAGCAAAGTATACCGTTCGGTTAACAAGGGTGCCAACTGGACCAACATTACGTTCAACCTGCCCAATATAAATATTGTTGGCATCTATCACGATCCATACAGCAGCAACGAGTCCATTTACATTGCCAATACCTATGGTGTTTATTACAAAGACAGCACCATGAACGGATGGATCAATTACACACAGGGCCTGCCCGGTATATGTTCCATTGAAGACCTTATGTTTTATAACGACGGAACAGCCAACAGCGTATTGCGTGTAGGAACCTGGGGCCGTGGGGTTTGGGAAAGCCCCTTGTTGAACAGCGGAGCTCCTTTGGCTGCTTTTTCGGCCAGCCAGACTTCTGTTTGCCCCGGCCAGCTGATTACCTTTACCGATCAGTCGGTGGGCAGCCCAACGGCCTGGCACTGGACCTTTCAGGGAGGAACACCTGCTTCTTCCACACAACAAAACCCAACAGTGACTTACAACAATACAGGCACCTATGCGGTCACATTGTCGGTTACAGCCAGCGGTGGAAGCGATACTTTAGTAAAAACCGCTTACATTACTGTTTCAGGAACTAATAGTCTGCCTGTGCAGGAAGGGTTTACCGCGGCTACTTTCCCACCAGCCAACTGGGCGATTGTAGACGAGAACAACGACGGCAATAAATGGACAAGAAGTACTACTGTGGGTTCACAGGGATCATCGGACTGCATGTTGTTCGACAACTACAACAACAATTCATCCGGGTCTGAAGATGATATACAAACAGCCAGGTATGATTTTAGTTTTTTAACGTCTGCCCAACTGTATTTTGATGTGGCTTATGGTTTTTACGACAATACTTATACCGATACATTAGAGGTATTGGTTTCAACAGACTGCGGATTAAATTACACCTCTGTTTATTCAAAAGGAGGAACAACATTGGCCAGTACAACGGGGACTTTTACCACGGCTGTTTTTGTACCAACAAGTACACAGTGGAGGAGTGATACCGTTAACTTAAATGCGTTTATTGGCTCACCGCGGGTTATGGTACTGTTCAAAAATCACGGCTGGTATGGACAGGCTTTGTATATTGACAACATTAATATTACGGCCCCCAATATTGGGATAAGCGAACATGATGTTGCACAACAGGTGCAGGTGTATCCCAACCCCAATGCCGGCACATTTAGCCTTAACCTGAATATGGCTGAGAAAAAGGACTACGACCTGGTGTTGAACGATGTACTGGGGCGTGTGCTGTTGCAGGAAAAAATCAACAGCAACAACGGTACTAAAACATTTAACTTAAAAGACAAGGGGGTTTATTTTATACATGTAATTGAAGGAAATACGAAGCTTACTAAAAAGATAATTGTTCAGTAGGGGCTGTATTAATTTTGATTTTTTGCCTGCTCAACCTTTATTTTTTTCATGTTCCAGTCCTTGTCCAATAATTTATTGTAAGGGTCAATTACTAAGAATTCCGGTTTGCGCCCCAAATGAATTGTAAATTCATTTTTCCCCTTTTTCATTTTTAATTTTTTCAGGTAGACCTCTTTCCCTTTTATATTGTATACACCTACTTCAATATAATCGTTAACGCCCACCTCTGCTTCTTTCCCGGATTTATTGTAGTGGAATTTGTGAATATCGGTGCTAAACGAAACACTGTACTCTAATTCATCGCTACGTTTGTAGCTGGCTTCAAGAACTTTGTTTTGATAAAGTGTTACCTGTTTGAACCAATCTTCAACAATGTATTGAAGGGAATCGGGAGTGGCTTTATCAAATTCATTGATAAGCTCCTGCGCTGTTGGATAGGGTGCGTTTTTAAAAGCGTATTTATTTAAAAAACGGCTCAACACTTTATTCACAGTGTCTTCGCCAATGTAATCCTGCAAGGCATACATTATTACGGAGCCTTTGCGGTAAAATACCTCCGTCTGATCGGGCAATACATTTAACAAGGGCTGTTCTTCGTGATTTTCTTTTCCTCTGGAAGAGAGGTAACTAAAGGCTTCAAGGTTCAGGAACTTTCGCATTTTTTGTTCCCCGTAATGTTGTTTCATTACCATTAAGGCCGAATACTGGCTGAGTGTTTCCATTAAAAAGGCATTTCCTTCAACATCCGCCGCACACAACTGATGCGCCCACCATTGATGTGCTACTTCATGTGCAGTTACATAAAACGGGTAGTCTATCTTAGTGTTTTCATCCTTCAGCAAAGTGGAACTGTCCATATTGACCCCTCTTAAATCGGCTACAAAGCCTATGCCTTCTGAAAAGGGGATGTTGCCGGGAAAGGACTGGGCAAACAAAGAATACCTCGGAAATTCAACTATCCGCAATGTTTTGTACTGAAATGGTGAGAAGTATTTGCTGTAATAACTGAGTGATTCCTTCATTCCGTTTAGCATCGTAGTTAGGTTATAGCTGTGCGGCGGATGATGGTATACGGCAAGTTGCACCGTATCGGGCTTTGCACCTTCGGCTACCCAATAGCTTTTTTCTACAGTGTATTTTGCAGAGAGGATGGAATAGAAATTATTGATGGGCCTGCTGCTTTTATACTTAAAATAACTTCTTCCCTTTTTTGCCCATTCTCCGCACAGATCGCCTGGTGCCAGTATCACCTGGCCTTTATCGGTGCCGGCAGTTAATTCAAAACGAACCAGTGATTTTCCACCCAGCATATTCCTTGCTATTCCACGGGCATCGTTTTGTTTTAATGCAAAATTGTTTAACTCGGGCAACCCGTGTTTACGGCGTATGCGATTGGTACTAAGCTCCAGGTCGGTATTGTAACCAATTTTAGGAAAAACATCACTGTTCATGAAAGTCCCGTTTTTGTCTACTAATGTTGATACACCCTGATTGGATATTCCTTTTGGTTGATCTTCTGCATGAAAATTTAAGCGGATGGAATCACCTGGTTTTAAGGCCGGAGATAAACGATAAGAATAAAAGTCGCAATCGGCATCTTTAAACACTGGTGTATTCGCACGGCTAAATGCAAGGCCTGTAATAAGTTCAGCGTTTGAATGCAGGTAAACCTCCTGAATGGGAGCCGACGAAATATTTGTTAGTGTGTACTCAACTTCTGCTGAAAATAAACCTTTCTCAGGAAACAATTCAGCGTTTACTTTTACTGAAGTAATAACAGGTTGTTCTTTGTATTTAAGGGAGGCGTATTTTTTCTCATAATCGGCCGAAGTTTTTTCAGCCGTGTAAGAAGTGCTAAATTCATTTAATACATTGAAGTTGTAGAATAAAAAAGAAGCCAGGATGAAGAACAAAGAACTGAACGAAAGAAAAATAAAGCGGTATTTTTTTTGTTGAAAGGCCTTGCGCAATTTCCCCCACCTGTTTTTAAACCCTATCTCAATGCCTTGCGGGTAAAAGCGATTGGCGGGGATAAGCAGAAGGACAGCAAACAGTAACCAATACAGTTTAAACAGGGCGAAGGCCAAAACCTGGTAACCAAAACCATTCATATCGGAATACAGCATGGAAGGTGAAGAATTGAATACAAGTAAATTGTGTTCCAGAGCGGAAGCAGCGAAATAGTTGTTCCATACATAATACAAGAGCAAAATAAAATAGCCCATGAAACGGTTGGGAGAAAAGGCCTGCACAGCAAAGGCAAAAAACACCAGGAATAAACTATTTACAAAACGTATTCCGATAAGGTTTTTTATATAAACAGTTGTTTCATAAGTATGGTAATCCTTCAAGCATTGAACCAGTATGCCTATAGGAATCAGCGCAGCATAAATAATGAGTAAGGTTATAATCATTGCGGTAATTTTGCTTCCCAGTCGAATGCTTGTATTTACAGGCAGGGCATCGTTTACCAGGAAGGTGTTTAGGCTGCGGTCGCGCCACACCATTTCGCCTGAAAAAAGAACAACCACAACAAAAATAAATAAGCCTGTAGCGCCAATAAATAAATCGGTAACACTATATGTAAGCGGGTAAATTTCGGTATCGTATATTTTGCCAATGGCCATTGAGGAAAGCAGGACAATGGCAAGGCCAACCAATAAAGTGATGCGGAAATAAAAATTACGGAACAACAATAAAAACTCATGTTTTACAAGAAATAAAAACTGTTTGATAGAAGTTGTTAAAGAATGAGTGGTTGTGCAGCTTTGTATTTTAGTTGAGCTGATGGTGTAAGCGTAGGTGTTTTTAAGTGGTGGAGCAGTTTTGGTTTTTTTCAGGCTGAAACTTTTCAGATTGTATTTAAATTCAAATTTTACATAAGCAACAAACAAACAAATTAGTCCTATTGTTGACCATACTATTCTATTGTACAACACCAGGTTGTTGGCGTCCTGTTTGTTGTTGTTCAGCTGATCGGACGATTGCCCGATGCTTACCGAAAATGAACCGGCCAGTCCGAATGGATCAAGCAAAGCTGCAAGGGCCTGGTGATTGTATTTGGACACATAACTCATGCCCATATAATAAAAAGCATACAATACAATAACACCCAGCCAGTTTACAAACATGCTGCGGAACATTAATCCTAAGGAGAAAAAGAAAGCCGATAAAAAGAAAACATTGATGCAGATTTTTTGGACAAAGGGAAAAAAATAATTACCGAATTCAAACGGGCCGAATAGTTTGGAATCGAGGTAGGGCATTAAGCCCCCAATAAAAATACCGAATGCAGCAAAGGAAAAAATGAACAAACAGATCAGCAGTGCTGCGATGTATTTTCCTAAAACATGCTCCGCTTTTTGAAGGGGCAATGTATAGGCCTGCGAAAGGGAATTGAATTCCATGTCCTTTAAAGGAATCCTACCGGCTATTACCGCCACCACCACCACTCCGGCAATAGAAATAACAGAATAGAGGAGGGAAATAAAAAAAGGTGAATTTATTTTTGTGTTTTCTCCGGATATCATCACCTGAAAGCCGTCAAAAGCCCCGCCGATAACATGAATGGTGAAGAACGATAAAAGAAACAGCAGTACCGCGAACACCCATACGGAAGCTGTTTTAAGCGTGTGTTTCATTTCGAAACGGATGACCTGGATAATCTTATTCATGGCTATAGTTTATTATAGTTTTGTTCTTAATGGATTATTGAATTTGAAGGGCTAAAAGGTTTTACTGAATAAGAAAACAAGGTGTAACTTGTTTATTTAAATTACAGGCCGCCCCTATGGGGCTTGGTATTTGAAGAAACTCTTTTACTACAAACATATTGCTCCTAACGGAGCAAAAATTTACTTTGTAAAACCGTTTTGTTTTAGAGCCGCAGACAAGTTCCGTAGGAACGGCCTGTTTGTAGCAGAACAATTCACGAAGAAGTTCAAGCCCCATAGGGGCGGTCTGTTGATGAAAATAATTCATAGAACATATTAACCTTCATATAAATCTCTTATTACTATTGAAATCGATCTGGAACCAATTAGTTGATGGTTGAAAAATAAATATCTTCTAAGCCCGGTGTTAAAGCTTTAAAGCCTTTTCCCGGATCACCGTCTGCCAACACGTGAATAAGCGGTTTGCCTTCCTGCAGGTGCGAAAAAATAACATGGTACTCAGCTTTGTATTTTTCTAATTCTTCTTTTTCAATTTTTTTAGCCCAGATCATCCCTTCATGTTGGTCTAAAAATGCAGAAGGTCTGCCGGTTAGTAAAACACGTCCGTGTTGAATAATGGCCATTTCACTACACAAATCACTTACATCGTCTACAATGTGCGTAGACAGAATAACAATAATGTTTTCACTTATTTCGCTCAATAAATTATTGAAACGTATACGTTCAGCGGGGTCAAGCCCCGCAGTAGGCTCATCCACAATAATAAGCTGCGGGTTCCCCAGCAGAGCCTGGGCAATTCCGAAACGCTGTTTCATCCCGCCGGAATAACTGCTTACATATTTATTTCTTGCTTCGTATAAATTGACCTGGTTCAGCAGGCTTGTCACTACTTCTTTTCTTTCTCTGGCTTTGGCTATGCCTTTTAAGAATGCATAATAGTTGAGCATTTCAACGGCAGACACTTTTGGGTAGACTCCGAATTCCTGGGGAAGATAACCAAGAGTTTTTTTAACCGCATCCGGTTCTTTTAACACGTTAATATCGCCCAACAGTACTTCTCCGCTATCGGCATCCTGCAGGGTGGCCAGTGTCCGCATCAGGGTTGATTTTCCGGCACCGTTCGGACCCAGCAGGCCAAACATGCCCTGGTTGATTTCGAGGCTTAAATGATCCAATGCTTTCACGCCGTTGTCGTACGTTTTGCATAAGTTGTTGATGATTAGTTTCATGTTTTTTAGTTCAAAGATTAAAATTCAATATTCAAAGTAGAGTTCTTCGTATAAAAAGGGGCGTAGTATTCCTATACAGCAGCGGCCGTCAAAATTTTTATAATTCAATAAAGAGGCTTACTATTATTTTTGGTAAGAAATTTTGCAATAAAATCCAATCCCGATGGGAATCTTTTCCCACTTGCCCTGGCTGGCATTCCGCACGTAAGAATGACTGTTCATTAAGCCAGCCGGAAAAAACAATTGCCCCTTGCCCAGGTCTTTCAACCATTCCAGCGAAACAAAAAAATCATGGTCTACATGAATGTTTTTATCTTTTAAATCAACAGTTAAAGTACCCGATGCGGAATTTAGCTTTACATATATAGGCTGAACTAAGATATTGCTGTCCGGAACCCCGTTCTTTATGGTATACACATTTACCCTGAACACAACCGTGTCGTATGAATTGTTGGCAATGTTAAAGTTCAGCTCTTCTATATACGTTAAACGGGTTTTAATTTTCATGGGTACACCAATTTCTGAGCCCAGGTCGTTGCTGGTGAAGCCCGCTGTTACCGATTTAGAATTATTGGTGTTGCCAATAATTTTTGTAATCGTTTTCTTTGGTTTAATAACAACTTCCTGTAATTGAACATTACTTTGCTCCAATAAAACTGAAGCATTGGTTTGCCCGTACCTTTTTTTAAATTCCTTTAACGATAAAGCTAAAGGCTTGTAACCGATATAGGAAATTTTTAAGGTGTCGTTTTCGTGTGAAGCGTCAATGGTTAATTTATAGGCTCCGTTTTCATCACTAACGGTTCCAATGCTTTTTCCTACCAGGCCAATGTTTACGAATTCCAATGGAAGTCCTGTGGTTTTATCCTTCATGATACCACTCATTTGTGCAAACAGGCTGCTGTTAACAAGTGTGAGTAGTGTGAGCGCAATTAAAACTGATTTTTTCATGTTCATGACTTTGTATTTAAAGGTAACAATAATCAATAATGTAATTTAATGCCCTTGCCTGGAGCTTTCAACTTGTTCAGCATCTAAATCCTCTGCCTGTTCAGCGCTGATCTTTTTGAAGCTCAAAGGGACTGTGTATTTTTTCCCCTCTGTTTTTTTGAACTCAATTTTTTTTGCAAGCAGGTTGATTTTTTTATTTCTGATTTCAAGCACCAGGCCTTCTGTTACACCATCAAACATAGGATTGGCCTGAACACCAGGATCAGAAGTGAACCAGATCTCATACGACTCGTTATCTGAAGCCGTAATAGTTGCTTTGTAGCAGGCGTAGTTCAGTATTTTTTTTGTAGTCTTTTTATCTATTACAACAGTTTCTTTTTTTATGGGCTCTTCTGTATAATAATTTTTATCTCCCGATTTGTGGTAGCTGTAAACTATTTTTTTATCCTTGTCCACTAAACGATCTCCACCTCCTGAAGTAAATTGCACTGAAACCTTTGAACTTCCGTCTTTTGACTTTGTTTCTAAGGGAAGGTATTCCACTTTATAGGCATTGTCTTTAAAAAAAACCTGAACAGTAGAAGCAGATGTTTTAGGAATAAAAGCTTTGTAAGCTTCCTGGTCCTTACTTAAGCTGGCGTGCAGGTCGATCACCTGTTCGTATTCAATAATTCCTTCCTTTTTTGTCTGGCCCGAAAGAGAAAGCCCGGTGATCAATGCAAATGCTGTGATTGTATTTTTCATTGTTTGTTTTTTTATTGATTCAAAAGTACAGGACTAAAGGGGCAGGTATAGTTAACGGACTGTTATGGAGTGTTAACGTGTGTTAAGCAGTCGGAAATCCGTATATTTTCAGCTAAATTTACCGGAGTAAAAATTCAGATGCCTAAAACCAGAATACTGATAAGCCTTGCAGTTGTTGCCCTGATGGGGATTGTGTTATCGCAGGCCTACTGGATCAACCAGTCGTACCAGATCAACAAACAACAGTTTGTGAAGGAAGTGAACAATACCCTGAAAAGTTACAATCTTACAAACATTACCAACAGCATTCATTCATTGCTGAGAGTGGATGGTTCCGATTCAACAAATTTAAAAGACGTGGAAGGGCTTAAATTTCTCAATAAGCTGTTTGAAAGTATGGACGATAGTACAAAACAGGATGTTAATGTTAGTTTCAGCATTAGCGACTCTACCCTGCAAAGCGATTCTGCAATGGCACAATTGATGAAAGTATTGGGCCCAGGGCTAGTTCCTGATTCAATGAAAACAAAGTATACAACGAACAATCGCTTTAAAATTGAGGAGTTGAAAGAGAAAATAGAAAAGGAATTATTAAAAAATAACATTTCAGTGCCTTTCGACCTGGCCCTTGTTCATAAAAAAAACAACCGTATACTTGAAACGACCTGTGCGGATACCAGTGTTTTTAAAGAAATTTCTTTAAAGAGTGAGGTGGTGGAACTGGCTTTCATGGCCGACAATATTCAACTGGGATTTAAAAAGGAAACTTCATTTATACTCAATAAAATGTGGAGCCTTTTAATTCTTTCGGTATGCTTAATTCTGCTGTCGGCCTTTGCTTTATTTATTTTGCTCCGTACAATTTTTAATCAAAAGAAACTGGACGCATTAAAAAATGATTTTATTAATAACATGACCCACGAACTGAAAACGCCTATTTCTACAGTAAGTGTAGCCATTGAAGCCATTCAGAAATTTGATGTTATAGAGGATAAGAAAAAAACAGACGAATATCTTACGATCGCTAACAACGAATTGGCAAGGCTTACCTTAATGGTGGATAAAATATTAAAAACGGCTGCTTTTGAGCGAAATGAAATGCAGTTCAATTTTGAAAAAACAAACCTTGTTGAACTGTCTCAGGAGGTAATAAACAACTGTAGTCTGCAATTTACCAAACACAAGGTAAATTTTAATTTTAGTTATAGTAACACCACTATATTTATAAACGCAGACAAGGTGCATTTTGCAAGTGTGATTTACAACCTGCTCGACAATGCCATTAAGTATGCCGGGGTAAATCCTGTTATTGAATGTAAAATTTATTGTAGAGATAAGCAGGTGGTATTGGAAGTAAAAGACAATGGGATGGGTATTGCCGGCGAATACCAGGAAAAAGTATTCGGGAAATTTTTCAGGGTACCAACGGGCAATGTACACGATGTGAAGGGGTACGGACTGGGTTTAAGTTATGTAAAAAGTGTGGTGCTGGCGCATAAAGGAATGATTAGCTTAAGCAGCGAAAAAGGAAAAGGTTCAACATTTAGTATTGAAGTACCGGCGTATGACTAAGAAGATGAAAATATTATTGGTGGAGGATGAAATTTTCCTGGGGCAGATAGTTACTGAAACACTAAGCTCGCGGGGATTTGAGCTGAGGCACGAAAGCTCCGGCAATGCCATCATTGAAGCCTTTCAGCAATTTAAACCGGATATTTGTTTATTCGACATTATGCTGCCGGGTAAAGATGGTTTTACACTACTTGAAGAAATAAGAAGAATCAACAGGCAGGTGCCGGTTATTTTTTTAACCGCAAAATCAATGTCGGAAGACGTGGTGAAGGGTTTTGAGAAGGGTTGCAACGACTACATCCGCAAGCCTTTCAGCATGGAAGAACTGATTGTACGTATCAACGCCCTGTTGCAACGAACAGCTGTAACAAGCGACCTGAATGAGCAATTTGTTATTGGTGAATACACATTTTATTATACCAGGCAGGAGTTGATTTATAAAGGAGAGGTCATTAAACTTACAGGCCGCGAAGCTGATTTATTAAAGCTGCTGGTGCAACATAAAAACAACCTGATGGATAAGAAAAAGGCTTTGCTGGAACTTTGGGGGGACGATAGTTTTTTTAACAACCGCAGCATGGATGTTTTTATTACCAAACTCCGCAAGTACCTAAGTAAAGATACCACAGTTTCCATCCTGAACATTCGCGGAATGGGCTATAAGCTGATCTTTTAAGTTTGCAATGCCCTTTTTTTGGAAGCGATAATGTCTTCAAGACTTTCGCCGGCTTTGTAACGTTCAATGTCTGCGATTGTTTTAGGAACAAATCCACCAAATATTTTATAACCGGTTTTTGTAATCAATACATCGTCTTCGTTGCGTATGCCTCCAAAGTCTCTGTATTCCTCAACTTTATCGTAACTGATAAATTCCGAAAACCTGTTTTCAGCTTTCCACATATCAATTAATTCGGGTATAAAATAAATACCCGGTTCTATGGTGATGACCATACCCGGTTTTAATTCTTTCCCCATGCGCAAAGATTTTATGCCGAACAGCTGTGTATTTTTTGGTTCTTCTTCGGTATAGCCAACGTATTGTTCCCCCAGGTCTTCCATATCGTGTACATCCAAACCCATCTGATGGCCGGTACCGCATTGAAAAAACAAAGCATGCGCTCCGGCCTGAGCTGCTGCTGTTTCGTCGCCCTTCATTACACCTAATTGTTTAAGCCCTTTAATAATTGTTGTAGCTGCGGTAAAATGAACGTCTTTGTATTTTACACCGGGCCCGCATTTTTTTATAGCGGCTTCATGTGCATCCAGACAAATCGTGTAAATTTTTTTTTGCCTGGCACTGAATTTAGCGCTTACCGGGTAAGTCCGCGACATATCACCGGCATAATGCAGTTTGGTTTCTGCACCGGCGTCCAATAAAAAAAACTGCCCTTCTTTCAGTGTGTTATGATGGTGATGGTTGTGTAACACCTCGCCTTTAACCGTTGCAATAACCGGGAAGGATAAATTGGTATCGTAAGACAAAGGAATTTTTGTAACCGCTGCGGCAATTTCGGCTTCTGTTAAGCCAGGGGCCGCCATCTTCATCGCTTTCAGGTGCATCTCGTTGGTGATGAGCACGGCTTTTTCAATCTCGGCAATTTCTTCTTCCGATTTAATTTCGCGCTGGGCAACAACGGCTTTAATTAATTTTACCGAAGCCGCCTGTTTACTTTCATTGGGATGTACTCCCAGCAAATCCTGTAGTTTTAGTTTATTTTCGGGGCGGTAAGGAGGTAAAAAATGAACGGCCCTTCCCTCTTTTTTTATTTTAGCGAGGTAGTTTTTTAATGCTTGCGAAGCCTGCACCTGATTGATACCTGCCTCGCGTGAAGCCTGTGACTTTAAGGATTCCAGGGTTCCTACCCATACAATATCATCAATCGAAAGTTCATCCCCGAAAATAATTTCTTCGTTGTTGTCGAGGTCAATAACTGCGGCCAGGCTGGGTTTATCCAAAGCGAAAAAATACAAAAACGACGAGTCCTGCCTGAAATGATAAGTGTTGGCGGCGTAGTTCATCCCGCTTTCTTCGTTGCCCAATAATAAAACAACACCTGTTCCAACTTGTTTTTTTAAGGCCTGCCTTCTTTGTATATACGTTTCTTTTGTAAACATAGTCTTCTGAATTAGAGAAATGAAGTATTTCAGCTCCGCTCAAATATATGAAAAAAACACAAATCTGCTGTAAACATTGAATATGCAGGGCAAATAACTACAATAAAAAGTTATGTAAGTACAAACATACCGCTTGTTCATGGCAGTGAAAGCCGGGATTTTATTCGATAGAATTCCAATAATGTCCGATTTTTTGTTTGAAGCGGGGGCTATATCTTTTTACATTAGGGAATGAACAACAAGGTACCAACAGGCTGGCAGCATGAAAACCGGACTAAACGCATGCAGCAATTGTAGTTCTGGAAGCTTATCCTGTTTCCGTCTGGAATAAATATTGCCTGTACAATTTCTGAAAGACCCGGCTCCCTTTTACGCTAAGAAGGGGCCGGGCTGTAAGAAAATTAATGAATCAATCCGCTTATCTATGAAAAGCCAGCTTCTACATTTTAAAGGAAATCAGGAGATCCTGTTAAAGCCTATACGTACCATACATTCGTTGAGGGAAAAACGCAAGGGCTTAAAGCAGGAGGGACGAAAAATGGAGCAAAAGAAAAAGAGTACAAACTTGTACGAATGGATTTTACGCATTGGAATAGCCGGTACTTTTTTCGGGCATGGTTTTCTGGCTATTGGCGTAAAACCAAACTGGGTACCGCTTTTAACAGTGTATGGTTTTTCAACAGAAACAGCCGTTCAGCTTATGCCTGTAATAGGTACGTTGGACATTGTAATCTCTGTAATGGTATTGATTTACCCCATGCGGATACTTTTAATGTGGGCAGGTATATGGGCTTTTACAGCTGCTTTGAGCCGGCCAATAGCGGGCGAACCAGTTGCAGAGTTTATTGAACGCTCCGCCAACTGGGCCGTGCCTTTTGCCCTGTTGTTGTTGCAGGGTTTTCCAAAAAACATGAAGGGTTTGTTTACCACACACGACTAAGCCCCCCACTAAACAGACCTAAATTTCACCTAAACTTCATAATTCCTTAAGATTCTTTCTTTACCTTCCGGCTTAATCACCAACCAACCAGGGAAATGAAAGCTTCTGATGAATTGTTTCAGTTAATTACTTCCTTAAGTAAATCTGAAAAAAGGTATTTTAAGATTATTGCCAAACAACAAAACCCCGATGGCAAGTACAATTACCTGAAATTGTTTAACGCAATTGAAAAGCAGGAAGAGTACGACGAGGCCAAAATTATTGCACAATACAAAAACAAAACCTTTGTCAAATACTTGTCTTCCGAAAAAAATTACCTCTACAATTTAATTCTGAAGAGTTTAAATAAATACTACACCAGTTCCTCGGTTGAGATGGAGCTGGACGAATTGTTTAATTGCGCTAAAATTCTCTACAAAAAAGGTTTGTACAGCCAGTGTGAAAAAACACTGAACAGGTGCCTTGAGATTGCACGGAAACACGAACTTTTTGCAAGCGTTTTAAAAATAGCCGAATTGCAGCTGGAGCTGATTGTGCACATCGCCACCTCCTCTGAAAAAATGAAAAAGGGATTTGAACAGGTTTGTGCCAATACAAATGAAGCACTTGGAAAATTAAACAACCTGAATGAATACTACCAGTTGTACACCTCGTTTATGGAGCAGATCCGCAAAAAGGGAGAACTTTTACACAAAGCCTCCGATCTCAGCCCGCTTAATAAAATTATTCAAAACCCCTTGCTTAAACAGGAAGAAAAGGCCCTGAGTACCAAAGCAAAAAAAGTGTTTTATTTTATCAACGGCACCTGTCATCATGCAATGGGAGATATGAAAAGCGCATACACGTATGAAGTAAAGGGAATGAAACAGGTGGAAGCGCAAAGTAATTTCCTTCAAAACGATTCCGCTTTTTATTCGGCCAAGCTGTCGAACCTGTGCGAAACCTGCCTGCGTACAAAGGAATACCACTTGTTTAAAATGTATTATGATAAATTAAAAAATGTCCCTGCCCGTTTTCCAATGGAAATGAGCCGGCAGTTTTACAGAACAAACGATCTGCAGGCAAGGTATTATTGCCACAGCGGGGAGTTTGAAAAAGCAATTGCGATGGTTGACGAGATTGAAGATGGGTTTAAGGAGTACCATACAAACATTCACAAGTCCAGGCAAATCAGCATCCAGTTTTACATGGCTTACGCCTATTTGGGAAATAATGATTTTAAGACTGCTTTAAAATGGATCAACAAGTTGCTGAATGAAAAAACAGACCTGAGAACAGACATTCTTTCGTTTGCACGTATATTGAACTGCATAGCTCATTATGAGCTGGACGATTATTTATCGATGGAGTCTGCCTACAGGTCTACAGTTTATTTTTTCAGCAAAAAAAAGGATAAAAGCAGGCTGGAAGATATTTTTTTAAACCAGTTCAAAAAAATTCACAAAGAAACAGATTTCAAAAAGCGTGTTCGTTTGTTCGAGGGCTTTAAGAATGAAATTAAAATGAACAGGGACGAGGGCTTTGAAGAAACATTTTCAGAATACTTTGACCTGCCGGCCTGGCTGGAAAGTAAAATTCAAAACAAAACATTTGCGGAGATTATAAACGCTAAAAATAAACCGCTTAAAACAATTGCTACAGCTGCTCTAATTTTTTAATTACGCTGGCAACAGAAATGTTTTGAATGCAACTACAGTCTTTTCCTTTTTTACAGGTGGGGCAGTCGTTTTCAAAAATCAGATAACCGGCATGGGTTCCAAGAGGCATCCACCTGCCGGGGTGTATAGGCCGGCGGGGAGAAAACAAACCCAGGGCTTTTTTACCCAATGCAGCGGCAATGTGCAAAGGACCAGTGCTGGCTGCAATCAAACCATCGCAGGCCTGAATAAAAGCAGCAAACTGTTGCAGGTCCATCCTTCCACTAAGGTCTGTTACCTGTGGATTTTTTTGCAGCAGGTCTTTTAATGTAATTCCTTCTTCTTTCGTTCCGGAAATAAAAATTTTATACTTTTCAGAAGGCAGTTGCCTGATTAATTTATCGTAGTTCTCTATTCCCCATTCGCGGGCACTGCCTTTTGATTTAGGGTGAAGAATAATATTTGTTTTTTGCTGGTCAATTAAATTGGCGAATTCCGCTTTGAGTTCAGCTACTTTTGTAAAACCATAATACGGAATAATGTCGTGTAACTCGTAGTGTTCTTTAGCGCCCAGGCATTTAATTAATTTCAGATTCAGCTGGGCTTCATGGTACTGGGAATTTTTCCGGGACAGTGTAACTAATTTGTTGCAATTGAACCAATGAAACAAACGGTTGGTGGTTCCAATTCTTAGTGTAATACCCGCTTTTTTAAACAGGCGGGCCAGTTCAGCTTTTGGGAAAACATGAACAGCGGCATCAATGTTTCTTTCGCGCAAAAAATACACCTGCTCGTCAAACGGTTTTTGCAGGAGTTCGTCATAGCTGATAAACTCATCCACATGCTCCGAAAGTGCAACCACATCGCGGGTATAGTCTTTTCCCAGGAAAATAATTTTTACGCCGGGGATCATCTGTTTCAATACACCTGCCAGTGGTAAAGTCAGCACCACATCGCCAATGCTGTCGGCACGGCTGATAAGGATAGTGGTTGCTTTAGATAGTGGAGCCATTGCTTTGGTATAAGTTACGAATTTTTTTGTACTTCAGGTAAGTGGCGTACGCGGAAATGCGCGAGATCCGGTAACCACTCATCCCGTCTAAAAAACCTAATTTAAGCAAATAATGATCAATAAACTTGGCTACAGGGTTCACTATTAATTTATACACCGGGGCTTTTTTCCCATTGGCATAATAAGCCTTTGCCGCAATACTGGTAAAATACTCAACTTGTTTGTAATGGTCTTCTACCGAATAATAACTGTAATGTAAAATATCTCCTTTTAAAAATCCACTTTTTTTATCGCCTTCAAACAATTCATATTTATCGTGTGGGTTGACGCCCCGCCATTCCCCTTTGCGGCTGTCCCACAAACGTAATTTTTTATCGGGGTACCAGCCGCAGTGCTTCACCCAATGCCCGCAGTAATTGGTTAAGCGGTTCATGTAATAACCGTCTTTTTGCCAGTTGTTTTTCAGGGTAAGGATAGACTTTTTTAAGGTCTCATCCAAAGCTTCGTCTGCATCTAATGACAATACATGAGGGTACTTCGCCTGTGTAATGGCCCAGTTTTTTTGCTGGATGTGTCCTTCAAAAACATGTTCAATAAACCGTGCACCTTTATTCAGGCATATTTCTTTTGTTTTGTCGGTACTAAAAGAATCCACCACCACAATATCGTCTGCCACCTCCTTCACCGAATCGAGGCAGGTAGCAATGTTTTTTTCTTCGTTATAGGTAATTATTACAACAGATAGTTGGGGCATAGATGATTTAAATTAGCTAATTAGCTGATGTGATGATTAGCTGATTAACTTTGGTGTTGAGTTTAACTGATCTCAGAATATAGTTTTTAAATTAGTTTTGAAAACCCTCATTAGCCAATCATCAATACCTATCAGACTTTTATTTACCTATTTGTCCCATCAGCTAATTAGCTAATCATCACATTGGCTAATCGTTACCGTCTTCGTTTCTTCCCTTGTCGTTGTTGGGGCTTATCCTGTGCAACCACAGCAGAAGTTACAAAGGCAAAGTCCAGTTGTTTTTTAATTAAGTCGGCACGTTTTACTTCAATGGTAACAGTATCGCCCAATGAGTATATTCGTCCGGTGTTGCGCCCTACGTAACGGTAATTGTCCTCATCAAAATAATAATTATCGTCGCGCATATCGCGGGCCTTGATCATGCCTTCGCATTTGTTTTCAATAATTTCCACATAAATTCCCCATTCGGTAACCCCCGAAATAACACCGGGGAAAGTTTGCCCCACCTTGTCTTCCATAAACTCCACCTGTTTGTATTTAATGGATGCACGTTCGGCCTCGGCGGCCATTCGTTCCATGTCGCTGGAGTGTTTACACAACATTTCCAGCTCGTCGGCATTGGAATACAATTTATGATTCAGTTTAGCTTCCAGCAATCGGTGCACCAATACATCGGGGTAACGCCTGATGGGCGATGTAAAGTGCGTGTAATATTCAAAGCCTAAACCGTAGTGGCCAATGTTTTTGACTGTGTACACCGCCTTGGGCATTGAGCGGAGCGTGAGGAGTTCAATCATACCCCCTTCTTTTTTGCCTTTTACATCCACCAGTAATTTGTTGATGGACTGAACGGTGCTCAGTTTACTTTTGGTATTCATTTCGTAACCAAAGCGCGATACAAAACTGGTCAGGTCGCTTAGTTTTTCATTGGAAGGGATGTCGTGTACACGGTATACACAAACAGACTTATTGTCTTTGTCTTTTGATTTATTGTTTTTTTGCTGCTCGTGTTTTTCGTCTTTGTTTCCTTTGCCAATAAACTCCGCCACCTTGCGGTTGGCCAGCAACATAAAGTCTTCGATGAGTTTGTGGGCATCCTGTTGTTTTTTAAAATACACGCCCAAAGGATTGCCGTGTTCGTCGAGGTTAAATTTTACTTCTTCTTTATCAAAAAAGATGGAACCTTTGCGGGTACGTTCGGCGCGTAGTTTTTTTGCGAGTTTGTCTAATATTAAAATCTCGTCTTTGTATTCTCCTTCTCCACTTTCAATAATTTTTTGCACTTCTTCGTAGGAGAACCGGCGGTTACTATAGATCACTGTTTTCCCGAACCACTGGTGAAAGATGGTGCCTTCTTCGTCCATTTCGAACACAGCACTAAAACAGCATTTTTCTTCGTTGGGGCGAAGGGAGCAAACAAAATTACTCAGCACTTCGGGTAGCATAGGAATACACCTGTCTACCAGGTAGACTGAAGTAGCGCGTTGTATGGCTTCCTTATCAATGATCCCTCCAATCTTCAGGTAATGCGTAACATCGGCAATGTGTACACCTATTTCGTAATTTCCATTGTCCAGTACTTTATAGGAAAGTGCGTCGTCAAAATCTTTGGCGTCAACGGGGTCAATCGTAAAAGTGGTGATGTCACGGAAGTCGCGGCGGCGGGCAATTTCAGCCGGGGTAATTTCGGTGGGAATATCTTTTGCGGCTTTTTCTACTGCGGCAGGGAATTCAGCGGGTAAACCATACTCAGCCATGATGGCGTGTATTTCGGCCTGGTGCTCGCCGGGGAAACCAAACACTTCAATAATTTCTGCATTGGGATTGGCATCTCCTTTTTTCCATTCGGTTAAGCGGGCCGATGCTTTTTGTCCGTTTTTTACCCCCATGCTTTTATCGAGAGGGATAAAAAAGTCTACGTGTATCTTGTGGTTATCGGGAATTAAAAAACAAAAACGGGGAAGTACCTGAACCGTGCCAACAAATGTTGTTTTGTTGCGTTTAATGACTTCAATAACTTCGCCTTCTTTTTTGCCCCTTACCTTTTGAGCGTATACATATATCTTCACCAAATCGCCCTGTAAGGCATCTTTGGTTTTACGTTCGGAAATAAAAATATCCGACTCGCTTTCAGCCACAGTTACATAAGCCGTTCCTGAAGAAGTAAAATCAATAACACCACTGATGTAGGTTTTTACATCTTTCACCATAAACTTCCCCACTTCCGGTTCAGTTACAAAGGCTTGTTCTTTTAATAATTCCAATACTTCTATCACCTGCAGGCGTTCGGGGTCGGTGTTTATTTCTAATCCTGCACTGATCTGTTTATGGTTAAGGGCTTTGCCGGCATTGTGTTTCAGGAGGTCCAACACCTGCTCAAATAAATAGGACTTAGAGGGCTTTTTGTTTTTAGACATTCAATGCTAAGTTAGAAGTAATAAGTAATAAGTTAAAAGCCAGGAGCCAAAAGAACGATCACGGTTCCGAAACATCCTTTGCGGAACTCTGCGGTTTAATCAGTGCTTTTCTGCGAGAAATAAGTCGAAAGTTTAAAACCAATCGTCAATCGTCAATCGTACTTCGTAATTCGCAAATCAATTATCAGAACACTTCTTTTGCTACTCTTCTGGTGGTATCGGAAGTCCCCATAGTGTAGTAATGCAAACAGGGTACATTCGCTTTCAGCAATTCTTTACTTTGTTCAATACACCATTTTATTCCGGCTTCTTTCACCTGCTTGTCGTCTTTGCATTTTTCCAGTTCTTCGTAAAAAGGCTGGGGCAAATCAATGTGAAATATCTTCGGCAAAGCAGTCAGTTGTTTTTTACTGGTTAGTATTTTTAAGCCGGGAATAATGGGAACGGTAATTCCATTGTCGCGGCACAGCTGCACAAATTCAAAAAACTTTTTGTTGTCGAAAAACATTTGGGTTACAATATAATCGGCACCCGCATCGATCTTGGCTTTTAAATACTTCATATCGCTGAACATGTTGGGTGCTTCAAAATGTTTTTCGGGGTAACCGGCTATGCCTATACAAAAATTGGTGGGTTCGGCATCTTTCATTTCATCGTCCATGTATTGCCCTTTGTTCATGGTGCCTATTTGTTTTACCAGGTCAAGGCCATAAGCGTGCCCGCCCGGTTCGGGTACAAAATTGGGTTCTGTTTTAATAGAATCCCCGCGCAGGGCCAGCACATTGTCAACGCCTAAGAATTGAAGATCAATTAATGCGTTTTCAGTTTCTTCCCTCGTAAAACCTCCGCAAATAATATGGGGCACTGCGTCCACATTGTACTTGTTCATAATGGCCGCGCAAATGCCAACTGTACCCGGGCGCTTGCGTATACTTACTTTTTCGAGGTAACCACCTTCACGTTTTTTGTATACGTATTCCTCGCGGTGATAGGTCACATCAACAAAGGCCGGTTTAAATTCCATCAAAGGATCAATACCATCGTAAATGGATTGAATGCTTTTTCCTTTAAGAGGGGGTAAAATTTCAATAGAGAAAAGTGTTTTCTTACTCTGTGAGAGCTTTTCGGTTAATTTCATAAATAATACTAAATAGAATACGAATTTACGAATATCTACGTAAGTATTTTATACCCGGGAAAGGTTATTTTAATTTAAAGCCGGTAAGACCTCTGTATGTTTATGTTAAACGAAGTGGAGGGATGTATCAAACCAAAAAGAAAAAACGATATATTTAATAAAACAAAATTTTGAAGCCCATTCATCATCAGGAATTGAAAAAAGTACTTGCACTATTCATTGTTCTGCTTTCTGGCACGCTAAGCGCACAGGTGAAACCCGACAGCCTGTGGAAGGTTTGGAACAATCCCAAACAGCTTGTTGCCGAACGCCTTAAAGCCATGCATACATTGGCCTGGGACTATGTGGACAGAAAGCCGGATACCGCTTATTATTTTGCTCAGCTGGAATATGCATTAGCCGGATCAGCCGGCGATAAAAAATACATGGCCGGTGCATTGAACACACAGGGTATAGCCCTTGCTAATCTGGGTAAACCTGAAAAGGCATTGATTTATTATACCAAAAGTTTAAACCTCCGTGAGGAAATTATGGATCAGCCCAGGGTGGCGGCTTCCCTGATCAATATCGGGAACCTGTATAATTATTATAATCAACAACCGAAAGAGAAAGCATTGGAGTATTATAACAGGGGATTAAAAATCTACAGGGAAGAAAAGGACAAAGAAGGAATTGTGGTGACCCTTAATCATCTCGCCCGCTTTTATATGAGCCATCATTGTGATTATGCGATGGCTATTGGCTTCTATACTCAAAGCCTAAAAGTGTTGGAGGAAAGCGGGGATAAACGGGGCCTGGCCACCACACTGAATGATATTGGAGGTATACATTTAGAACAATGTAATTATGTACAGAGTATTGAGTATTATTCCAGAAGTCTGAAAATCCGTGAAGAGTTGGGAGGAGACCCCTGGGGAGAAGCAGATATGCTGAACAACATCGGAGCCAATTATTACTGGCTTAAAAATTACGACAAGGCACTTGAGTATTATAACAACAGTGTGAAGGCTTATCAAAAAACCGGAACGACACCTGCTGTTTCATTTCTCAACCTGGGACTTGTTTACAAGGATCAGAAAGATGATGCAAAAGCAATGGAATTCCTGAATAAAAGTTTAAAAATAAGTGAGGAAACAAGGAATTATAAAATCAACAGCTGGTCCCTGAATTACCTGGGTGTCATTTATTCCAATCAAAAAAAATACAGCAAGGCGATTGACTATGGAACCAAAGCACTTGCCATTGCAAAACAACAGGGCATGATCAGGGAGAGTATGGATGCGGCCAAAACCTTGTATGAAAGTTACCGCGCAACCAACAATTCCCAACGGGCATTAGAGATGCACGAGCTGTACATCTCCACGCGGGATAGTTTCCGAAGCGTTGAAAATCAGAAAAATGTTATCCGGCAGGAGTATAAATATATTTATGAAAAACAGGTGGCTGCCGATAGTGTGAAAACTGTAGAAGAAAAAAAGGTGACTGATGCGCACATAGCTGCACAACACGCACAGCTTGAAGAAGAAAAAACAAAAAGAAATACATTGTATGGGGGACTGGGCTTACTCATCCTGTTTGGCGGAATTATGTACAACCGTTTTAGAATAACACGCAGGCAAAAAGGTATTATTGAATCGCAGAAACAGGAGGTTGAAAGACAGAAAGAGCTGGTAGAAGAAAAAAACAGGGAAGTACACGATTCTATAAATTATGCGAAACGGATTCAATCGGCTATACTTCCTCCTTCTAAAGTAATAAAGGAGTACCTGAAGGATTCGTTTATTTTATATAAACCCAAAGACATTGTAGCGGGCGACTTCTATTGGATGGAACGAAGGGAAGGACGAACATTGTTTGCAGCAGCAGATTGTACAGGGCATGGTGTGCCGGGGGCGATGGTCAGTGTGGTGTGCAACAATGCCCTCAACCGCGCCGTGAGGGAATATGGTTTGAGGATACCGGGCGAAATTTTAGACAAAGCCAGGGAGATTGTGATTCAGGAATTTGAAAAATCGGATGAAGAAGTAAAAGACGGAATGGACATAACCTTGTGTTCATTGGAAGGGAATAAACTTCTGTTTGCGGGTGCCAACAACCCCTTGTGGATGATACGCAACGGGGTGCATACTGAGATGAAAGCAGACAAACAACCCATAGGTAAATTTGACGCTCCCAAACCTTTTACCACACATGCCTGTGAACTTCAAAAGGGGGATCTTCTGTATTTGTTTTCCGATGGTTATGCCGATCAGTTTGGTGGCCCAAAGAAGAAAAAATTCAAATACAAAGCTTTTCAGGAATTGCTGCTTGCAAATTGCAATAAAACAATGGAGGAACAAAAACAGGTTCTTGATGAGACCATTGAACAATGGAAAGGTGAGCTTGAACAAGTGGATGATATTTGTATTATTGGACTAAGAGTTTGAAAAGAAAATCCGGTATGAAGAAGCTCTTTCTCCTGATATCTTTTGTTGCGCTGTTTGAAACAGGCCATGCGCAAAAAATACTTATACTGGATGTAAACAGGTGGGGTATGTTTAACCGGCATCGTTTTACAAGCGGAGATCAAATCTGTTTTAAATTAAAGGATGGAGTGAAAAGACATTACGCAACCATCACTGGTTTTGGCGATTCTATAATTATCGCCGGCAACTATTACATTCCTTTAAATGATATACGTATTGTTTATTATGATAAATCAAATTTCCTTACCCGTATGTTGTCGAAGGCCGGTATTATATACGGAATAGGTTTTCCGGGCCTTGATATATTTAACAACTTAATAAACAAAGAACCGCAGATAATTAAAAAAGAAGCGCTTTTAGAAGGGGCCTGTTTCACCTTATCCGGGCTGGTACTGAGGCGGGTGATGCTGCGCAAATACCACCTCAATGCAAGGAACAGCCTGAAAATAATAGATATTACTCCGGGTTAAAGGCCATGTACTTCTTTATTCCTGTTTTTTTGCATCGGGCGCTGGTTCAACGCTTAAAACGTAGTATATTTGCAGCCTCATGGAACATATCAGGAATTTTTGCATTATTGCGCATATTGATCACGGAAAAAGCACGCTGGCGGATCGTTTATTAGAATACACCAATACCATTTCAAAACGCGAAATGCAGGCCCAGGTGCTCGACGATATGGATTTGGAGAAGGAGCGGGGCATCACCATTAAGAGTCACGCCATCCAAATGGATTATGAATACAATGGAAAAAAATATGTATTCAACCTGATTGATACGCCCGGTCACGTTGATTTTAGCTACGAAGTTTCACGCTCCATTGCCGCCTGCGAAGGGGCTTTGTTGATTGTGGATGCCGCACAGGGTATACAGGCTCAGACAATCTCCAACCTTTACTTAGCTTTGGAAAACGACCTGGAAATAATTCCGGTGTTGAATAAAATAGATTTACCAAGTGCCGAACCCGAACTGGTAAAAGACCAGATTGTTGATTTATTAGGATGCAAACGCGAAGAGATTCTTTCGGCTTCCGGTAAAACAGGTTTGGGTGTACTGGATATTTTAGCAGCGGTTGTTGAACGCATCCCTGCCCCAAAAGGTGACCCGGACGGGCCTTTGCAGGCTCTGATCTTTGACTCGGTGTTCAACTCTTTCAGGGGTATTATTGCTTATTTCAGAATTTACAACGGGTCCATTAAAAAAGGCGACAAAGTAAAATTTGTGAACACAGGCAATGAATACAATGCCGATGAGGTGGGGATATTAAAATTACAAATGAGCCCCCGCGACACTGTGAAAATAGGGGACGTGGGCTATATCATATCCGGCATTAAAGACGCCCGTGAAGTAAAAGTGGGCGATACCATTACTACTTCGGCCAACCCCTGCAAAGAAGCCATTCAGGGTTTTGTGGAAGTAAAACCAATGGTATTTGCCGGAATTTACCCGGTAGATACCGAAGATTTTGAAGAGCTGCGTTATTCCATGGAAAAACTACAGCTGAACGATGCCTCTTTAACCTGGGAACCCGAAGCATCGGCTGCCCTGGGTTTTGGATTCCGTTGCGGGTTTTTAGGAATGCTGCACATGGAAATTGTGCAGGAGCGTTTGGAGCGTGAGTTCAACATGACGGTGATTACTACGGTTCCCAACGTATCGTACTTAGCCTATACTACCAAAGGTGAAAAAATAACAGTGAACAACCCCAGTGATTTACCCGAAGTATCGCGCATTGACTTTATTGAAGAACCTTATATCAAAGCCAATATCATTACCAAATCGGAGTTCATTGGTTCGGTAATGGGTTTGTGTATTGAAAAACGCGGTTCGATTGTAAACCAGAATTACCTGACGGCCGACCGTGTAGAATTGGTATTTGAAATGCCTTTGGGCGAAATTGTGTTCGATTTTTACGACAGGCTGAAGTCTATTTCAAAAGGTTATGCATCCTTTGATTACCATCCGATAGGCATGCGTCAAAGCGACCTGGTGAAGCTCGATATTTTATTGAACAGCGAACAGGTGGATGCTTTGAGTGCCCTTATTCACAGAAGCAATGCGCACAATTTCGGAAAGAAGATATGTGAAAAATTAAAAGAGCTGATTCCCCGTCAGCAATTTGAAATTCCTATACAGGCCGCTATTGGCGCCAAAATTATTGCCCGCGAAACCATCAGGGCTTTGCGCAAAGACGTGACTGCAAAATGTTACGGTGGTGATATCAGCCGTAAACGTAAATTGTTGGAAAAACAGAAAGAAGGAAAAAAACGCATGCGCCAGGTAGGTAGTGTGGAGATTCCGCAATCGGCGTTTATGGCGGTGTTGAAGCTGAACGATTAAGGGGCTCCCTGAGCGTAGTCGAAGGGAGCTATCTAAATCTGTAAATTATGTTGGCAGATAACAGCAAAAAATTACCTTTGATCTCTAATATTTAAACTCCAAAAACATGAAACTTATTAAAAAAATCTTAATTGTATTGGCCATTATTATTGCCATTCCATTAATCATGGCCCTGTTTATAAAAAAGGATTATGCTGTTGAAAGAGAAGTAAGTATTAATAAAAGTAAACAGGAAGTTTTTGAGTACATAAAAATGCTTAAAAACCAAGACTATTTTAGCGTATGGTCGATGAAAGACCCGAACATGAAAAAAACCTATACGGGAACGGATGGATCGGTTGGTTTTATTTCGGCCTGGGAAAGTGAAAACAAAGAAGTTGGAAAAGGAGAACAGGAAATTGTAAAAATTACTGAAGGAGAACGGATGGATGTGAAGCTAAGGTTTAAAATACCTTTTGAAGCAGAAGACGATGCTTATTTTATTACTGAATCGGTAACGCCAACTCAAACCAAAGTAAAATGGGGCTTTACGGGTTCTATGCCTTACCCGATGAATTTTATGTGTTTGTTTTTTGATATGGATAAAGAAGTTGGGAAAGACCTTGAAGGAGGGCTTGCCAACCTTAAAGTTGTTTTAGAAAAACAATAATCAGGGGAATTTTTTTGCTGGCACAAACGTGTTAGCGGTTGAAGCTCATAAATTTTCACCGGGCTGCTTCGTTCGATCCAGCCGTTAAAATTAAAGTAATACATAAAATCAGGGATACTGCTGTATACACAATGCAGAACGTATCCCTTTTTTATTAGTACTTCTACAGATGAATCATTTTCACTCACCATTAACATCTTTTCTTTGTACTGCAACTGAATATCCAATAAAGCCGGCTCTACCTTTACCGGTGTAATATTTTTTGATTTGTAAAAGTTGAGCGCAGCTAAGTTGTCGTAAGGATTATAGGAGGTATAATACATAGTAGTCGTGTATTGACCGTAATTGTTGTACAAAAACTTTAATACAGGCGTATAGTCATCAGCCGGTTTAAAACAAAGGTAAAGGAGCAATATACTGTTTACAGCAATAAACAAAGGACGCGTATAAAAGCCTTTGTATTTTATGATGCTGTTCTTTAATGAAGATAAAACTTTGTTTTCCTGCACTTCCTTTAATGCAAAAACAAACACCAGTGGGATAAAATTAATGAAGGGAAATAAAAAACGTAATTCCTTGTGGGCGGTAAACAAATGAACCAGCAAGAAAGGAACAAAAGTCCAGGTGAGGATATGTTTGGGCTTATAAATAAATAAAATAAAAAAGGAAGCTATGATAATTAAACTGAAAGGCGGAATGGTATCGAGTAAAGTCCGTTCGAAATAAAACCAGAAAGGCTGGGTTCCATACTCAGCAGATTTGTGCAGAACAATGTTTTGAAACACATAGTTCCAGGTGCTGTTTACCCATTGGCCATAAAACCAACGGTCGCATAAAAGACCTATACCAACAGCCATTGCAAAGCCTGTAGTTAAAACGAACAGGTCTTTGAATTTATTTTTATTGATAAAAAGCATCCATAAGCCCAGGCCGGCAATCATAAACAGGCTTTGCATACGGACGGTGTAAGCCAGGCCAAACAATAAACCAGCTAATAAGTATTTGTTGTTTCTTGAATGGAGCAAAGAAGTAAAACCTAAAATAAATAAAGACGAAGAAATATTTTCGGAAGAAAACCTCGCGTGGAAATAAGGAATAAAACAATAAACACAACTGAGCATACACAGGACTTGATACTGTCGTTCGGAGAAATGATATTTAAACGCGGCAAGTAATTTATACAGCGCCAACAATCCCAGCAGGGAAGCAAACAAGCGCAATAAGAATACCTGTGTAAAGGGATTGCTGATAAAAGAAAATACCTTAATAACAGTATAGGCAAAAAACACCTGTATAGCGGGCCGCATTTTTTCGTGAAACTCCCAGGGCATTTCTGCCGCGCTGTTTACCCCTGTTTTGTAGCCTGTAAATTCTATGATCTGAAACTGTTCATCGGCATGGTAACGCCCGATGCTGAACCAGGCAGCAAGCAGGTGAAATACAAGGGCGAGAATGAGGTATTTTTTTTGCACAATATTTTTAATAAAAGCCAAAGCGATTACCGACTTTAAAAGTACCAATATGTTGTGAACAACGAAATTTTTTGTTTTTGTTTAACGGGGAAAGAAAGCATATTTTTACTATGCATGAAATAATCATCATTCCAAAAAAGAACAAATACAAATGATGATTATACCATGTGGCAAAAATTAAAAAGACATAATCAACACATGAAAATAAAACTATCAATACTGTTAGCTGCCGGCTTATTATTCAGTTGTAAATACGGCCTGGTGAAGAAACCAAAAAGCCCGGAAGCTGAAAACGAGAACCAGCTGTACATGAAAGAGATTTTGAAAAGGAGTGAAAATGGGTATTGGTTAGTTGTAAGAGGGTATAAAGTTACCGACCATCTTGTTGCAACGGCCACCTTAACTGATTATTCGCATGCCGCCCTATTGGATGTAAATGCAAAAAGAGTGATTGAGGCGGATGCAACGGGGATTCACGAGAGTAGTCTGGAAAAATTTATAGACCACTCGTATACAATTACAGTTGTAAAACCATTTAATTATACAAAACAACTGGGAGACTTAGCCGTAAATAATGCAAACGCAAAAATCGGAAAAGCCTATGATTTTTTAGGCACTGTAGGATTCAACAGTCCGGAAAGGTATTATTGCAGTGAACTGGTTGTGTATTGTTACCCTTCAATAAAAGATTCGGTTAAACTGCCGCCGGTAATTAAACCCGCTTATTTGCTGGAATTGGGTACACTTATTTACGAATCGCCGGTACGGAAAATTAAATAAGAAGCCTTCGATTTATTTCAGAGAAGGCACTGACATTGATTTTCAGACTCTTTAAGCGAATCAATTTATTATTAAATTCGCCTTATGGGAAATATTAAGCTTTTTGAAAACAAACAGATACGAACTGTTTGGAATGAAGCAGACGAAAAATGGTATTTCGTCGTTGTAGATGTTATTCAGGTGCTAACCGATACACCCAACGCAGGAGACTATATAAAGAAAATGCGTAAACGTGACGAGGAGCTTTCCAAAGGGTGGGGACAATTTGTCACCCCCCTTTCAGTTGACACTATTGGTGGTAAACAAAAACTGAATTGTGCTAATGCAAAAGGACTTTTGCGGATAATACAATCTATCCCTTCGCCTAAAGCAGAACCCTTTAAACTTTGGTTGGCACAGGTTGGTGCAGACAGGTTGGAGGAAATTGAAAACCCTGAGTTAGCAACACAGCGGACAAGGGAACTATACAAACTGAAGGGCTGCCCAGACGACTGGATAGAAAAACGAATGCGAAGTATTGCTATTCGTGAAGAGCTGACCGAAGAATGGAAAAACAGGGGAGTAAAAGAACAGGTAGAATATTCGATATTGACGGCAGAGATTTCCAAAGCAACTTTTGGTTTAACACCTGCTGAATATAAAAAGGTAAAAGGGCTGAAAAGCCAGAACCTTCGCGACCACATGACGGACCTTGAATTAATTTTCTCTATGCTGGGAGAAGCATCAACGACTGAAATAGTAAAAAAGAAAAACCCGCTTGGTTTTATTGAAAATAAAAAGACAGCGAAGCAGGGCGGGAAAATTGCAGGCGATGCAAGAAAAGCCCTGGAATTGAAAACAGGAGACAAAGTAGTATCGCCCAAAAATTATTTACCGGCAGCGAAGAAAAATAAGGAATTGGAAAAAGGGAAAAAGAAATAGGAATTTTTGAGAACTCAAAGTGGAAAATTAGGATTAAAACATTGGCTTATCCAAACCGCATTGATTATTTGGGCGGATTTGCAAAGTACGTATTAATATATTATATTTGTACGTGTAAACAAATTGAACAATGGACACTAAATTAACACTTAAACTGGACTACTCCATAATTGAGCAGGCAAAAACCTACGCCCGAAAACAAAACACAAGCCTTTCTAAACTTATAGAATCCTATTTAGGGCTACTGGTAGAGCCTAAGGACAACAACGAGGTGACTCCATTGGTAAAAAGCCTTTCCGGAGTCTTAAGTTTACCTGAAGACTTCGAACCTAAAAAGGGGTATAAAAAACATATACTCGACAAATATGCCAGGTAAAACAGCTAAAATATTTGTTGACACGGACGTATGCTTGGACCTTTTATCGGGTCGGCAGCCCTTTAATGCTCACGCCGAAAAATTGTTTTCACTGGCTGACACCGGTAAGATAAAAATTTATGTTTCATCTCTTTCATTTGCGAATATTGATTATGTATTAAGGTCACAATATTCAACAAATCATTCAAGGCAAATCATTGCGAAATTCAAAACACTGGTGACTGTTTTATTCGTGGATAGTAAAACCATTGATCTGGCTATTGCGTCAGAATTTAAGGACTTCGAAGATGCTATTCAATATTTCTCTGCCATTGAAAACGGGTTAACAATTTTGGTGACACGAAATACTAAAGACTTTAAGAAAGCCACAATCAAAATAGTTCATCCAGAAACCTACTTAACTAAAGCACTCTAAACATGGATGAGGGTTTGTGTAAACGTAATAGATTTCTCATTCGGGTTTTTAAATCCTAATCTTTGCGGATTACCGCAACATATCAATAATAAAGTTCGGAACAAATCCTATAGCCAATGTAAGCAGGCTGGTAATAACAACCAGGGCTGTGGTGGTAGAGTCAAAAGCTACAGCTTCACTTTTAGCTGAAGATTTAAAGTACATGGCAATAATGACTTTAAAATAATAATACACACCTACAGCCGATGTTAATACGGCTAATATCAATAACCATTTATAAGTGGTGGCCATAAGGGTTGTAAAAATATAATACTTGGCAAAGAAGCCGGCTGTAATAGGTATACCCGCTAAAGACAACATGGCAATAACCATACAGGCTGCTATTAAAGGATTGCGCTTGCCCAGGCCGTTAAAGGCATCAAAGCCATCGTGCCCTTCACTTTTGCTTATTGCATACAAAATGGCAAAAGCAGTAATGGAGCCAATGGAGTAAGCAAAGGTGTAATATAAAATAGGAGGAACCGACATGTCTCCGTTATTGGCTAATATAGCCATCAGCATAAATGCGGCATGACTGATACTTGAATAGGCCAGCATACGTTTTACACTTGTCTGCGCAGCCGCTGTTATATTGGATATAACCAAAGAAAGGGCAATAATCACACTCAGGCCTGTAGCCCATTTATCGTGAGCAGGGCCAAAGCCAAAGAGGAACAAACGCATAAAAGCAGCAAAGGCAGCTGTTTTTACGATGGTGCTCATAAAAGCTGTAATTACGGTGGGAGAACCCTGATACACATCAGGCGCCCAGAAATGGAAAGGAGCTGCAGACACTTTAAAACACATGGCCACTAACATCAGCAATATACCTGCATAACAAAAAATAGGCAACGCACCATGCGCAGCGGCTATTTTCGCACTGATCAAACTTATATCGAAAGTACCGGTAGCGCCATATACCAAAGCAATACCAAACAATAAAAAGCCGGTAGCAAAGGAACCCATAATTAAATACTTGAAGCCGGCTTCGTTCGAAGACATGTCGTTTTTACGGCTTGCAGCCAATACGTATAAAGGGATAGACATAATTTCGATGCCTAAGAAAAGCGTTACCATGTTTTGGTAAGCAGTCAGCATTAAAGCACCGGTAAGGGTAAACAACACCAAAGCAAAATGATCGGTGATATTGGTTTCGTTTTTAAAATAGTCGTTGGCGAAGATGAACCAGAAGAAAGCCACAGCGAGTATAACACCGCTAAAGGCCAGGGCAGGGTTATCGAAACGGATCATGTTGGCGAAGAGGGGATAAGGATTTCCCTGGCTCCAGTCAAAATTCCATTCGGTAAAATTAACGGCGTATGCAGCAATTAAGCCAATTAAAACAAGCGGGTAAACTAATTTTTTGAATTTGAATATTTCGGCCAGCATGGCTAAAATTCCCAAACCACTTACTATAAAAAGTCCTTTCATACTATATAATTCAATATTTAAGATTCAAAATTCAAAGTGCCGCGCTTTATTTTAAATTTTCCAATAAAGCTTTTACTGCAGGTTCTGTCACATCATTCAATGGTTTCGGGTAAACCCCAAAAGCAATAATGGCCGCGCATACAATAATTAAAACAGCTTTGTCGCTTTTGGCCAATTCACCAAAACCGGCAGTACTTGTTTTTACTTCGCCCAGCATAATGTTCTGGTAACTGCGCAACATGTATACGGCGCCAAGTATCACACTTAAGCCGGCAATGGCCGCTGTCCAGGCACCGTATTTATAAATACCGCTGATCAACAAAAACTCGCCTACAAAACCATTGGTTAATGGCAAGGCTACTGAACCCAGCAATACAATTAAAAACAATACAGCAAACTGAGGGTTCACATTTCTTATTCCACCTAAGCTATCAATGTTGCGTGTGCCTGTATGACGGAATAAGATGTCGGCAATAAGGAACAGGCCTACCACGTTCACACCATGTCCGAGCATTTGAATTACAGCACCCTGCAGCCCTTGTTGGTTAAAGGCTAATATACCGGCAGCTATTAAACCCACGTGGGCAATAGATGAATAAGCGATTAAACGTTTGTAATCTTTTTGTGCAATGGCAATGCAGGAAGCATAAATAATTCCGAATACACTCATCATCATAGCCGTATTCCCCCATTTGGCTAAGGCCAGCGGAACAATGGGCATTAACCATTTAATTAAACCAAAGGTTCCCATCTTCAGCATGATACCCGAAAGCAGCATGGTGCCTTGCGTTGGTGCAGTAACATAAGTATCGGGTTGCCAGGTATGAAAAGGAAAGATGGGCATTTTAATAGCGAAGGCTACAAATATGCTCCAGAATACAAAGGACTGTTGATATAAAGAAAGGTTTTTACCGGCAGCATACAAATCATTCAGCGCCCATGATTTAATACCTGTTGCGCCTCCTGTGTGCTGGTACAGGAACACAAGACCAACTAACATAAACAAGGAACCCAACAAGGTGTAGACAAAAAACTTGAAGGTGATGCGTCCACGGTCTTCGCCACCCCAAAGCAGGCAGATAAAATAAATGGGTATAAGGGCAAGTTCCCAGAAAATGTAAAACAAGAAACCGTCGTTGGCTATGAACACACCTACTAAGGCCATTTGCATCAATAAGATCAGGCCATAAAAACTGTTGGGTTTATCGTATTCGTTTTTATAAGAAGAAAGGATAATAAGAGGTACAAGAAAAGTGGTGAGCATCACCATCAGCAGACTAATTCCGTCTATGCCCACAGCGAATTTAATTCCCAGCGATTCTATCCAGGTGCAGTTGAGCAATAATTCCTTTGCACCGGGGTTGTGTTTGAACTGGTAAAACACCAGCAGGGAAATAATAAATTCAAGCACCGATAATACCAGCGCGGCATTACGAGCCGTTTTACCCTTTGTAAGGAAAACCAGTATGGCTGCAATTAAGGGAAAAATAATTAATAAACCTGTTAACATAATTCAATTATTATCCGCCCAGGGCGGATGATTTTAAAATAAACTTGTAAATAAAATAGCTACAATACCTGCCACCATGGCCAATATATAAAACCCAATGTTTCCTGTCTGTAATTTGCGAATCAGCTCACTGAACCAGTTAACGGCTTGCCCGGTACCGTTTACGATACCATCAACAATTTTAAGGTCAAAAAACTTATAAAAAGCTTCAGAGATAAGATTTAGTGGTTTGGTGATGACCGCTTCGTAAAACTCATCTACTTTGTATTTGTGGTACACAAAACGTTCTGCTCCGCCCATGTCTTCTTCTTTTGCTGCAGGAAGGATGTTGTTTTTACGATATACATTGTAAGCGGTGTAAATTGAAACAGCAGCAGCAGCCACAGCTAAGCCCATCAGCACCCATTCTGTTTCGTGCGAAAGGATGGAAGGGTTTTTACGGTAAATAAGAGGTGATAAATAGTCTGCAATCCAGTTGTGTGTTCCCCAGAATTCCGGTAGGCCCATCACCCCACCCAATGCAGCCAATATAGCCAGTACAATCAAAGGCACGGTCATCGATTTAGGAGATTCGTGTAAGTGATGTTCCTGTTCGTGTGTACCTCTGAATTTACCAAAGAAGGTCAGGTAAAACATACGGAACATATAAAACGCAGTGAGCATAGAGGTTACAGAACCAATGAACCACAATAATTTATTTTCTTCGTATACATGGGCCAATATCTCATCTTTACTAAAGAAACCGGAGAAAGGAGGAATACCGCTGATAGCAATAGTTCCAATGGCCATTGTGAAGAAGGTAACAGGCAATGCTTTTTTGAGTGCGCCCATTTTACGGATGTCCTGCTCGCCACCCATGGCATGTATAACCGAACCTGCACCCAGGAACAACAAAGCTTTAAAGAAAGCATGGGTGGCCACATGGAAAACAGCGGAGCTGTATGCACCGGCGCCCAAAGCCAAAAACATTAAGCCCAGTTGAGATACGGTGGAGTAGGCCAGTACTTTTTTAATGTCGGTTTGCACCATACCAATGGTTGCCGCAAACAGGGCTGTTGCAGCGCCCACCACAGCAACTGTTTCGGAAGCTACGTCAGACATGGAATAAAAAATATTGGAACGCACAATCATGTATATACCGGCGGTAACCATGGTTGCAGCGTGGATTAATGCTGATACAGGTGTTGGACCGGCCATGGCATCGGGCAACCAGGTGTACAAAGGGATTTGTGCACTTTTACCCATAGCGCCTATAAACAATAACAAAGCAATGGCGGTGATGGTTCCCTGCGCGGCAATACCGGTGTTGGCGAGTTTAAATACTTCGCCATAAGAAATGGTATTGAAGGTAAAGAAGATTAAAATGATGCCCAGTAAAAAACCAAGGTCACCAATACGGTTGATCACAAAAGCTTTTTTAGCGGCATTGTTGTAAGCGGTGTTTTTAAACCAGAAACCGATGAGTAAGTAGGAACATAGACCTACCCCTTCCCAACCCACAAACATGATGAGGTAATTGTTTCCTAATACGAGTAACAACATAAAGAAAACAAAGAGGTTGAGGTAAGTGAAGAAACGGCTGAAGCCTTCATCCTCGTGCATATAACCGACGGAGTAAACGTGAATTAAAAAACCGATGCCGGTGATGATCAATAAGAAGAGGGCAGACAAAGGATCTACTAAAAAGGAAAAAGGAACCTGTAGGTTGCCGGAAGAAATCCAGCTGAACAAATCCACTACATGCGATTTTTGAGCGGAACCATTCAGCTCAATAAAAATGAGCAGGGAAACAACAAAGGAAGCAAGGATACTAAAACTTCCGATGGCACCCGAAACACCTTTGCTTAATTTTTTACCGATGAAACCATTGATCAGAAAACCGATCAAGGGGAAGAGAGGAACCAAACCAATTAATTTTATCATAACGCCTTTATCTAAAGAAATACTTTATTAATTTTTTAAATTACCCAAGAGGTCAATATCAATACTTTTTACATTTCTGTATATCATGGTTAAAATGGCCAGCCCCACAGCTACCTCAGCAGCAGCAACAGCCATAATAAAGAACACAAATACCTGTCCGGCTGCATCGGAATGAAAACTGGAAAAAGCCACCAATAATAAATTAACAGCATTCAGCATTAATTCGATGCACATAAAAATAATAATGGCATTGCGACGGAACATCACACCCAAGGCACCAATAGTGAAAAGCGCGGCGCTTAATAAAATGTACCAGTTAATGGGAATGACTTGTATGGAAGATTGTAGTAAAATGTTGTTCATTATATTTTAGTTCTTAGTTCGAAGTTCTTTGTTCTTAATTTGTTCATCTTCAAATCCGGTTCTCCCATCAGCTAATCTTTTCCTCATCTTCAAATTCTCAAATCAACTAATCATCAAATACGGCTCTCTCATCAGCTAATTAGCTAATCATCACATCAGCTAATCACTTAATTTCCTTCTTCCCAATCATCACCGCACCTACCATTGCGCCAAGCAAAAGGATGGACGATATTTCAAAAGGGAATAAAAAATCTTTAAATAAAACAGTACCCAAATTTTTTATTAAGCCTACCTGTGTATTCAGTGGCTGATGCATAGCCAGGGTTTCAGCTCCTTTTAAAGATCCGGTTAAGACCATTAATAATAAACCACCGGCAAGAACCGCTGCGCCTTTCAGTAGCATATTTTTATGTGGCTCGGAATCGTGGTTAAGGTTCAATAACATGATCACAAACAGGAACAATACCATAATGGCACCGGCATACACCACAATGTGAACAATAGCTAAGAACTGCGCGTTGAGTAAAATGTAATGGCCCGCAATAGCAAAGAAGGTGAGTACTAAGTAAAGCACACTGTGCACAGGGTTTTTAGAGAACACTACCATTAGTCCACACAACAAGGCCACAAAGGACAGGAAGTAGAACAGGTATTGGGTAAGGGGTATATTTAAAAGCATAATATTAAGTTAAAAGTAATAAGTCAAAAATTGAGAAGCCAAAAGTAATAAGCCAAAAGCCAAAAAGCGATTTCGGTTAAAATTAAACTCTTTGCGACCTGACGCTTTTGCGAATAAATAATTCGAAATAATGAAATCACGGTTAATGATGTAATTATTCGAATTTATCAGCGCCATAATTTAAATCGTATTATTTTTTATTGTTAATCGTTTTTCCTTCGTATAAGGTATTGTGTTTGGTGCCGGGTAATTTTTTAAACTCGGCAACGTCTTTTGTTTGTCTTACACTTACATCAATGCGTTTGTCTACTTTCTCCACCAGGATATCTTTACCATAAACAAATTCATTGCGTTCAAATTCAGTAGGCACAATCCTGTCGGTTAAGAAGATGGCCTCCTTCGGGCAGGCTTCTTCGCAAAGGCCGCAGAAAATGCAACGCAGCATGTTGATCTCATAAGTCGTTGCATATTTTTCTTCCCGGTATAAATGCTCTTCTCCTTTTTTGCGTTCACCGGATGTCATGGTAATTGCCTCAGCCGGACAAGCCACCGCGCACAAGCCGCAGGAGGTACAACGTTCGGCTCCGTTCTCATCACGTTTTAACACATGTTGTCCGCGAAACACCGGGGCAATGGGCCGTGTTTTTTTAGGGTAATCAATCGTGGCTTTTCGTTTAAAAGCATGACTGAGTGTAATGAGCATTCCTTTTGCTATGGCCGGCAGGTAAAGCTTTTCGGAAAAAGTCATTTCCTTGTTCGATACTTCTATTCTTCTGTTTGTAAGTTGCATGCGTTGATTAATTAAATAGTGCAACAATGTCTTTCCATCCCATTACAATTCCTGTAACTACAATATTCAAAATCGACAAAGGGATTAATTTTTTCCAGCCCAGATCCATTAACTGATCGTAACGGAAACGGGGCAAGGTCCAGCGTATCCACATAAATAAAAGGATGAAGCCGATTACTTTCATAAAATAAACTAAGAAACCGATGAGGCTCATTAATGCGGAACCTTCTGCAATTCCGCATGTTTCATAAAACTCTTTTGCAAAAGGAAAGTTGTAACCACCAAAATACACACCCGCCAAAACGGCTGATGATACAAACATATTGATGTATTCGGCAAATAAATAAAAACCTAATTTCATGGAAGAGTACTCGGTGTGATAACCACCTACCAATTCTGTTTCACATTCCGGTAAGTCGAAAGGGGCACGGTTGGTTTCGGCCAAAGCACAGATAAAGAAAATTAAAAAGCCAAGTGGCTGGTAACAGAAATTGCAAAGGCCTGCATCCTGTTGGTTCAGTATTTCCCTGAAACTTAAACTGCCTGTTGTCATGATTAATGCAATGATGGAAAGGCCCATGGCAATTTCGTAAGAGATCATTTGTGAAGAAGCACGGATGGCGCCCAACAAAGAGTATTTGTTGTTGGAGGCCCAGCCACCAATCATGATGCCGTATACACCAATAGATACTACACCAAACAAATACAGAAAACCAATGTTAATGTCGGTTACCTGCAAAGCATAAGCGGTTCCGTCGGCAGCAACAAAATCTTTTCCCCAGGGAATAATAGCGCCCGTCATACAAGCCGTAAGCATAGCTAATGAAGGGCCGAGGATGAACAGAAACTTATTGGAAACGTTGGGAATGATTTCTTCTTTCATAAACATCTTCACCCCATCGGCCAATGGTTGCAATAAACCAAAAGGGCCGGCACGGTTAGGTCCTTTGCGGTCCTGCAACACGGCAGAAAATTTACGTTCAATCCAGGTTGAATAGGCAGCAACGCCCAGGGCTACGGCAAAGGCCGCCACACAAACAATGGATTTATAAATTATAAAAGTCGAAACAAGTAACATATCTTTTTATTTACGGGTAACACTATCTCCTTTGGTTTCAGCAAAGCCTAAGGCTTTTTGCTGTTTTAACACCTGTATTTTTACTTCGTTCAGGTGGTTGTAATGGTTTTGTGAAATAACCGATTGATGACTGATAGGCGAAGGCCCTTCTATCACCCAATCTGATTTTTTCTTTTTCTCAAAACGACAGCTGTTGCATATAAATTCTTCCACTTCACCCCACTGGTCTTTACGCGCAGTAACACGCAACACTTCTTCACCTTTTAACCACAGGCGGACTTTACCGCTGCATTTGTTACATCCGCAATGCGCATCAACCGGTTTGGTAAACCACACACGGCTTTTAAAGCGGAAGGTCCTGTCGGTTAAGGCACCTACAGGGCATACATCAATTACGTTTCCTGAGAAATCGTTTTCAATCGCATTTTCAATGTAGGTAGATATTTCGGAAACATCGCCACGGTGAATAACACCGTGCACGCGCTTGTCGGTAATTTGTTCGCAGGTTTTCACACAACGGTAGCACAGGATGCAACGGGTCATGTGCAACTTAATGTATTTACCAATATCAATCACTTCAAATTCGCGGCGTTTGAATTCATAACGGGTTTTTACCGCGCCATGTTCGTAACCTAAATTTTGCAAATCGCATTCTCCGGCCTGGTCGCATATAGGGCAATCGAGCGGATGATTGATCAATAAAAATTCCACCACACCTTTACGTGCTTCCAATACCTCGGGCGAAGTAATGTTTTGCACTTCCATTCCGTCCATTACCTCGGTGCGGCAGCTGGCTACCGGTTTGGGCATGGGGTTGGGGTTTTGTGCCGAGCCTTTGCTAACTTTAACAATACAGGTACGGCAATAGCCTCCGCTTGTTTTCAGTTTGCTGTAATAGCACATGGTTGGCGGAGCAACCTCCGGCCCGATCATGCGCGCAGCCTGCAAAATGGTAGTACCCTTTGGCACTTCAATTTCTATTCCGTCTATTGTTACTTTTGGCATTATTGTTTAAATTCTATTCAAAATTATCTTAATTGAAAATTTACGGGCAAATTAAAATATACTCTTACCGGTTTACCATTTTGTTTGCCAGGTTTCCATGGTGGAAAACTTGACACAACCCTCAGCGCTTCATTATCTAATTCTTCATTTCCAGAACTCCTTAGCAGAATTGTATGAGTGATTTCGCCTGTTTCTTCTATTATAAATTTTACATAAGTTTTACCTGAAATACCTTTCTTTTTTGCCTCAGCAGGATAAATCATAGTTTTTTGCATAAATCTCATCATTTCATTTGGTCCACCAGGATACCCAGGCATCTCTTCAACAACTGTAAAAACAATATTTGAATCAATTCTTGGAATATCCGCACTACAATATTTATTAATTAAAGCATCCGCATCATTTTTGCCTAAAGATTTTATTTGATACCAAAAATAACAAGCACTGTCTATGTTGTTTTTTTTATAAAAAACTGTCCCCATATTATATAAAGCATCAATATCTTTAGGGTAAATTTTTAACGCTTCATTAAAATGGAATAAGGCGTCTTCAGATTTCTCTTCTTTAAAAAGGCGAACTCCTTCATTATAATAATAATCTAAGTATTTTATTTTCCATTTATTTTCAAAAGCAAACTTTTCAGATTCTTTCAATGGCCCTAACATAAAAGTCACTGGAACTCTATAATAAACATTTTTATTTGTTGACTTCCATTTAGGCATTGTTTTAACTACACGCAATGCTTCGTTATCAAGTGAAGCATGTTCAGAGGAGATTAAAATTTTTACATCACCAATACTTCCAGACGTATCTACCCAAAATCCTACTAAAGGTTTTCCCATATATCCATTTTCTTTAGCATCCTGAGGGTAAACAATTTTTCTTGATATATACCTTATCGAATCAGATTGTGATAAACAATTTGAATAACTCCAAGAACTGGCAAACAATAATATAATAATCAAAAATCTCATCAAACAGCTTCCTTAGTTTTATTCAATCTATTGTAGTGACTCACGTCTACAAACTTTTTACTTTTCGCAATATCAATAAACTCCTGTTTAAAATGACGGATGGCTGCTGCTACCGGCCATGCCGCTGCTTCTCCCAAAGGACAAATTGTTTTGCCTTCAATTTTACTTTGTATGTCCCACAACAAATCAACATCGGCTTCGTTGGCTGTTCCGTTCATGAATTTTTTCAGGATCTTCTCCATCCATCCTGTTCCTTCGCGGCAAGGGGAGCATTGTCCGCAAGACTCGTGGTGGTAAAAGCGTGCAAATGTAAACAGGTTTTTAACAATGCTGGTATCTTCGTCCATGGCGATAAACCCACCTGAGCCCAGCATGGTTCCGGTTATAAAGCCACCGTCAGACAAACTTTCGTACGTCATTAAACGGGGTTCGCCTTTGGCTGTTTTTAAAATCAGTTCGGTTGGCAGAATGGGAACAGAAGAACCTCCGGCTACAACCGCTTTTAATTTTTTTCCGTTGCGTATGCCTCCGCAATATTCTTCGGAGTAAATAAATTCTTCAACAGGTATACCTAATTCAATTTCATAAACACCGGGTTTGTTAATGTGGCCGGAAGCAGAAATCAATTTTGTTCCGGTTGATTTTCCGACACCTATTTTTGCATATTCTTCACCACCGTTGTTTACAATGGGAACAACGGCCGCAATGGTCTCTACATTATTCACCACCGTTGGGGCGCCGTACAAACCAGCTACAGCAGGAAAGGGAGGTTTAATGCGCGGGTTGCCACGTTTACCTTCCAATGATTCCAATAAAGCAGTTTCTTCACCGCAGATGTAAGCACCTGCACCCACCTGCACGTATAAGTCTAAGGAATAATTTGAACCTAAAATATTTTTGCCTAACCAACCGTTGGTATAGGCTTCCTGAATGGCGGTTTCAAGTATGCGGGCTACGTAAAAATATTCCCCGCGAATGTAGATATAAGAAGTGTTGGCACCTAAGGCATAAGAAGAAGTAATCATCCCCTCAATCAAAGCATGGGGAATTTTCTCCATCAGGTAACGGTCCTTAAAAGTTCCGGGTTCCGATTCATCTGCATTGCAGACTAAGTAACGCGGAACGCCTTCTGGTTTTGCCAGGAAGCTCCATTTTAAGCCGGTAGGAAAACCTGCGCCGCCGCGGCCGCGCAGACCCGATTTTTTCACTTCATCAGTCACCTGATCGGGAGTCATGGTTTTGATCGCCTTTTCAACCGACGCGTACCCGCCCATCTGGCGGTATACTTCGTAGGTGTGAATACCCGCTACGTGTTCGTTGTGTATTAAAAGTTTTTTGCCCATTGCTGCCTCACCCCCAGCCCCTCTCCAAAGGAGAGGGGAGAAGGATTTTATAATGTGTTTTTATAATCTAAATCCGTATAACTTTTTCTTTTTCCTTCGCTTTTATAATCCGCAATAATTTTGTCTACTTTGTCGTAGGTCAGGTTTTCATGAAAAGAGGCCCCGCATTGCAGCATGGGTGCTGTTCCGCAAGAGCCCAAACATTCCACTGTTTTTAAGGTAAACATTCCGTCTGCACTTGTTTCTCCGTCTTTTATATTTAATTTTTTCTCAATGTATTTTACAATGTCTTCGGCGCCGCACAACCAGCAGGAGCTGGTACGGCAAACTTCCAGGGTGCATTTGCCCACAGGCTTTAAATTGAACATGGAATAAAACGAAGCCACTTCAAACACTTCAATAGGTTTGATGTTTAAAATTGAAGCCACGTAATCCATTGACTCCGGACTTAACCAACCGTCGAACTCAGCCTGTGCTATATGTAATATAGGAATGACAGCCGATTTGTGTTTGCCTTCAGGATACCGTTTAATAATAGTCTGCACTGTTTCCATCGCGGCATCGCTGAATTTTAATTCAGCTCTTTTTTTCGCGTCGAAATGTTGTGCTCCATGTACTTGTCCACTCATATTGTAAGATCTAAAAAGTCAAAAGTAAAGAGCCAAAAGCCAAAAGAGGCAACACCGTTTACTATTGTTTATTTATAATTTATTCAATTGTTGTTATTTTTCTCTTTTGTCTTTTAACCGTATTAAGACTTTTCTAAAATATTTCTTAAAGTGTTTAACTCCTTTTTTAATTCCATTAATATTTCTTCTTTTTCTACCATGTTCTCCAAAAGGATAAACCAATAATTGGATTCATTGGCAGATTTCAAAGCAATTCTGTAATACCTCATCATTTCTTTAACCGACTGACTTGACTGGGCTTCATGAATATTTGCTCCAACAGAAGTCCCGGCTCTAACCAATTGGTCAATTAGTGGATAAAGGATTTTTCTTTTTTCTACTTTCTGATCTAAATACTTCAACAATCTTATAGAAAATTCAACTGATTTTTCTTTTATATCATATTCGTATTTAGGCTTTTCTATCAAAGAACTATTTTTTGCCTTCTTTTAATTTTTTTATACTCTAATTTTTCTCAATTTCCCGTTCTCATTTTTGGCTCTAAACTTTATCTTCTTCTACACCCCAACACTTCTTGGCTCTTGGCTTTTTACTTTTGGCTTTATAATTAAGCATCCAACTCCCCCGCAATCACATTCATACTACTCATCGTCAATATCGCATCCGATAACATACGTCCTTTTATCATTTCAGGGTAAGCCTGGTAATAAATAAAACAAGGTCGGCGGAAATGCAAACGGAAAGGTGTACGTCCGCCATCACTCACTAAATAAAAACCCAATTCTCCGTTACCACCTTCTACACAATGGTATACTTCGCCTTTAGGTACTGTGGTTTCGCCCATTACAATTTTAAAATGGTAAATCAGCGCTTCCATGTTATTATAGACTTCCTCTTTTGGAGGAAGGTAAAATTCAGGTAAATCAGCATGGAACGGCCCGTCTTTCGGCATGTTTTTAATGGCCTGTTCAATAATGCTGATGCTTTGCCACATCTCTTCCTGGCGAACCATAAAACGATCGTAGGTATCACCCTGGCTACCTACAGGAATTTTGAAATCAAAATCCTGGTATGAGCAATAAGGGCTTGCTACACGTACATCGTAATCAACACCTGCGGCACGTAAGTTAGGGCCGGTAAAGCTATAGCTCAGGGCTCTTTCAGCGCTAATGGGTCCGCAGTCGATAGTACGTTCCATAAAAATACGGTTGCGTTCGAGCAGGTTGGCAAACTCTTTTAGTCCTTTTTTAAATTCTGGAATAAAGGCATGAATTTTATCCCAGGTGTCTTTGCTCCACTCGCGTTCAAAACCACCAATACGGCCAATATTGGTAGTAAGGCGGGCTCCGCAAATGGATTCGTAAATTTCATATATTTTTTCACGCAACTGGAACACATACAGAAAGCCGGTCATTGCGCCTGTATCTACACCAATTACCGAGTTGCAAACAATGTGATCTGCAATGCGGGCCAGTTCCATAATAATTACACGCATGTATTCAACGCGTTTAGGAATTTCGGCGCCGATTAATTTTTCTACCGTCATTTCCCAGCCCATGTTGTTGATGGGCGATGAACAATAGTTTAAACGATCGGTAAGGGTAGTAATCTGGTTGTAGGGACGGCGTTCGGCTAATTTTTCGAAAGCCCGGTGAATGTAGCCAATGGTGGGCTCGGCATCGTGAATAATTTCACCGTCCATGGTTAATACATTCTGAAAAATACCGTGAGTAGCAGGGTGTGTGGGTCCGAGATTAAGAATAGAATATTCTTTTTCCTCGATGGCTTCTGCTGTTATATTTTTATTTTCTTTTTTGCTCATTGCATTGTTATTTAAAAGCTTCAAGTAGATGCCCCGTTTTTGGTTTTTGGCTTTTTACTTTTGGCTTATTGTCTGGCTTTATCTTCCAAACATTTTATCGTTTTTGTCTTCACGGGTCTGGTCTTCCAAAGGATATTCTTTGCGAAGCGGATAATAATCCATTCCGTCCATGTTTAAAATCCGTTTTAAATTGGGATGACCTTTAAAGCGGATTCCGAAAAAATCATAGGTTTCCCGTTCCATCCAGTTGGCACCCAGCCACAGGTCAGTAGCGGTGGGTATTTCGGGATGTGCCATCGGGAAAAACGTTTTTACACGGATGCGAATGTTCTTCGGCATGTTGTGTAAATGATAAATCACACCGAGGTGTTTTTCGTCGGCTGTTTGTATACCTGTTAAATCGGTAAGGAAATGAAAGTTCAATTCCGGATCGTTGCGTAAAAACGCCAGGACTTCGTGAATTTTTTCTTTGTTTACAGTAAATACGGGGAAGTCGTAAAGCAATTCGGCACTTTCAACAGACCCCTCGAACTGCGCCTTTAATTTATTTTCAACAAGAGTAAAAATTTCTTCGCTGCTCATATTTTATAAATTCTAAATTCTAAATTTTCAAATTCTAAATTTGTAGTTCTTAGAATTTAGAGTTTAGAATTTTGTATTTGTGTTTTACTATTCGATTCCGTAGCTGTTCAACATTTTTTTGTACTCAGGAGAATCGCGTCTGCGGAAAGATTCGTTCTGCACGAGTTCCTGGATTTTTAAAATACCATCGATGATTTGTTCAGGGCGTGGGGGGCAACCGGGAACATAAACGTCCACCGGAATGATCCGGTCTATACCCTGCAATACGCTATAAGTGTCAAAAATACCACCGCTCGAAGCACAGGCTCCTACCGATAAAACCCATCTTGGTTCGGCCATTTGTTCGTATACCTGGCGCAATACAGGGCCCATTTTTTTGGAGATGGTTCCCATTACCATTAAGAGGTCGGCCTGGCGGGGAGAAAAACTTAAGCGTTCGGCTCCAAAACGGCCAAGGTCGTAGTGCGAAGCCATGGTGGCCATAAACTCAATACCGCAGCAGGAGGTGGCAAAAGGCAAAGGCCAGATTGAATTTTTACGGGCCATTCCTACCACATCTTCTAATTTGCTTGCAAAAAATCCAGGTCCCTCAATACCTTCCGGCGATTTGGCAATTTCTACTTTTGTTCTTTTCGCGAGTTCTTTACTCATTTTTTTATTATTGTACCTTGTATACTGTATTTTGTAACTTGTGTCCAGCCCTGCTACTTTCTACCCGTGATCACTCTTTTGGCTCCTGGCTTTTAACTTTTGACTTTTAATTTAATCCTCCCAGGTCAATGCTTTTTTGGCGATGATATAATAAAAACCAACCAATAAAAGGGCGATGAACGAGAACATTTCAATAATCCCAAGCGCTCCAAGCTCTTTAAAATTCACAGCCCAGGGGTACATAAAAATAACTTCCACATCAAACAACACAAATAATATGGCGACCAGAAAGTATTTTATGGAAAAAGGAACACGGGCATTGCCTTTGCTCTCAATCCCACATTCAAAGGTATCGAGCTTTATTTTTGTTTTTCGTTTGGGCCCCAGCCAGTGTGTAACAACCATTGTAAATACAACAAAGCCTGCGGCAACGATAAACATTAAAATAAGCGGGAAATAATCAAAAGGGGTATTGCTTGCGTTCATATAAAATAAAATTGTCAGTAAGTTTAACGATTTTATAGCAAATCGTCAAATCCTACGCGCAAAAATAAGGTAAATAAAGAAAAAACGGCGGGCCCTTAACAAAGAACTTCTTAACGGTCTTTTGTTTACTATTTTTTTGATTGTTGAATCCCGAAGGCCTGCTCTGGATTTGTAGCCTAAATGCAGCGGATATTATTTAAACCAAAAACGCAATTCCATCGGAATTGCGTTTTTAGTTTTATTACAAAAATTGCTTATTTCAAAATAAGCACTGAATTATCTCTTTGATTGTCTATAATTACAGAAACCACATAAATACCCTTAGAATATTTAGATACATCGTATTTAAATTCTAATTCTGTTGATGTTTTACTTACTTTTTCTGAAGCTACTTCCTGCCCCATCGAGTTAAATATTTTTACAATTGCATCGCCTGTTTTTTCCGATGAATAATGCAAAGTAAAATTGTTTTCTGCCGGATTAGGGAAAACACTGATGGCATTAAACCTTTCTGTTACTTCGGGCGCACCTATGGTACAGGAAGCCGACTTGTCAAGTGTAAAGGTTTCAAGCACAGTGCCTGTGTTTGTATAAGCCGTAATAACCATTTTGCAACCCTGTACATCACAATACACATAATTGTATTTTGAATTAAAATAATTCATCGCCCATGAATCGGCTGTGGTTCCAACTGAATAAAGGCCTGCTCCGGCTCCTCCGCAAACAATTTCACATCTTCCTTCTCCGGTAGCGCTTCCGTATTTTGCAACAGGGGCGCTTGTGCTTACTTTTAAATTAATTGGTTTTGTTCTTTGGTAGTTGTGATCGTGCCCGTTCAGAATCAAATCAACTCCGTAATCATCAAATGCTTTCCACCAGGTGGTGCGGTAGGAGTTCATATCGCCCACGTGCGAACCAACATTAAAAAATGGTTTGTGAAAAGAAATTACTTTCCATTCGATAGTTGGGTCAGCAGCAGCTGCAGCCAGGGTGGTGTTCAGCCAGGTGGTCTGACCAGAGGGGCTTTCAGAATTCAGGGTAATAAAGATCGCATTGCCATACCTTACCGAATAATATAAATTAGACCCGTTTGTTTGTGGTAAATCAAAAATGTTTTGAAACCAGGTAGCGCCGCCAACATCATGATTCCCCTGCGCGTGATACACTACGTTGTTTGCTAAAAAAGCAGAAGTGGAAGTAAAAAAATCATCGTATTCGGAAGCAACATTGCCCGAATAGGTAAGGTCTCCGTTGAACACAGTGAGTGCAGAATGTTTTGCATTGGCTAAATTGGAAACAGCTGCCAGCACAGTTAAGTCGTCCCTGCAATCCCCCAGGGCACAAAACGAAAAATTGCTTGAGTTTTCGGGTGGTGCAGTGGCAAAGGTTTTTTGTGTGGTCCAGCTGTTGGTACTGGAATCCCACATTTTGTAATAGATTGTTGAACTGGCGGTTACAGGCGATGGGAACACGTATTTAAAAAAAGATGTTCCTGAAGCATAGCCTGTTCTTTTCACAGCTTTAAATCCGCCTTGTTCATAAGCAGTGGTGTAGCCCCACCGGATAGAGTCTGCCGCACCTGTGTTGCTCCATGTGATTGTTAAGCCATTAAGCGGGTTGCCACTGCTGCCCCACCTTATTTGCTTGATGGCTGCATTCGTTTTAGCCGCCATAGCAATTAATAATACGGATAAGAATAGTGTTTTTTTCATTTGGTTTTTGGTATTAGTTATGAATAGAACTCCTAACATAATTCCAAATATAAAGACCTCAAAACAAAAAATCAGCACTTGTTGGAATCCTAACAGGGCCTTCAGAAAAATTTACGGGTTGATAATGATGAATTTCTTTAGTGCTTTTTGCTGAGTACCTATATCCGTTAATTCAACCAGGTATGCACCGGCAGCAAACTGAACAGACATATTTTTTCTGAAACTACCATTGACTTTATGAATCACTTCACTATAAACGCTTTCACCCAGTGGATTCAAAATTCTCAGAAGGTAATGGCCTTCTTTTTTTGTACTTAAAACAAGGTCAAAAGCTCCTTTTGTAGGGTTTGGAAATACGTTTATGTCTGCCGAAGCAAGGACGTATTCATCAATGCCCACATAGTTAAAGGCTGTTGAAGAATTTGAAAAACCACAACCGGCGGTATCGCTTACGGTTACAGTGTAATTGCCATCCTGTAATGCATGAATATACTGGGTGGTATCGTTGGGAATTAATGTGCCGTTCAGGTACCACTGGTAATGAACGTTTGAAGTGGTGCAATACAAACTATCGGTGTGGTAAAGGCTGATGAATGGAGTAGCCGGTATGCCGGTAATGAATACGGTAATGGCATCTGCAGCTGTGCAACCGTTCGCATCGCCAGCGGTTACGGTATAAACACGGGTAACTGTGGTGGTGGAGTAGGGCGTAGCGGTTTGTGCCCCGCTAAGGCTGATGGTTGGTGTCCAGGAATAGGAAACGCCTCCGCTTGCAGAAAGGTAAGCTGTATCGCCTTTACAGAGGTGAACATCATTGCCTGCATTAACTGCAGGACTTGGCAATACAGTGATGTAGCTGGATGCAACCAGACTATCTGTTCCGGCTGCATTGGTAGCCACCAATTTTACCGGATATGTACCCGGGGTAGTATAGGTAACGCTTGGGAACTGATTACCTGAGGTGGCCGGCGTTCCACCGCCAAAGCTCCAGGCCCATGAGCTGGGCAGGTTCGTGGAATTGTCGCTAAAATTAACACTACCGTTTTTACACACGCTTGTTTTGTTGGAAGAGAAGGCTACAACAGGTTTTACTACCGGAGCGGTGTACAGGTCACATTGCCACAGACCCCTCCCAAACGTTGCTGCACGCAGTTTATTGCTGCTTTTCTGAATTTCGAGTTCTTTTACAATTACATTGGGCAAACCATCGCTGTATAATATCCAGTTGGCCATGCCTGCATTTTTATAAAATACGCCAATGTCTGTTCCAACATACAAACCATCGTTTGAACCCGGCTCATAAACAATAGTGTTTACCGGTACATTGGGCAGGTTGGCAGACACATTGCTCCAGCTTGTTCCGGCGTTTGAGGTGTAATGTACTTTGTTGCCTGCTGTGTAACCTGCCGAGGTGTACCAGGCCCGCTGCGGATTAGTGGGGTCTACACAGATATAGGTAATGTTGCCTCCGCCTAAAGCTGTGCTTAAATTGGTAAAGCTGGTGCCGTTTGTAGATATGTGCATTTCAGCCTGCCGGGCTACATAAATATAATTGGGGTTCGAAGGGGCATAAGCCATTGCAATAACATCACCGCTACCTCCGCTTAGTGTTAAAGTAGACCAGGTGCTTCCGCTATTGGTAGACCTGTAAACATTTTTTTTACCAACCAATATAGTAGCGGGAGATGTGGGGTGCAGGATATAAGGCGTTACCCAGTCCCCATCTTCGTTTACACCGGTTCCTCCTGTATTTGCGATGGTGGTTGGGAAACTTCCACCGCCATTGGTAGACTTTTGAATGCTTCCGTTGTATTGTTCGCCGTACATGATGTTGGCATTGTTATAATCAATAATACATTCCATCCCATCGCCCCCTAAAACATAGGAGGCAGATGAAGTGCCATTGTTATGAAGGCTTGTGCCGTTGTCCTGCCAGCCCGTGATGGTTAAGTTGGCATTTGATTGTGAAACACCGAGCCGGTACATTTGGCCTATTTGTAAACCTGTTCCGGAAGCAGACTTACTGAGGTCTGTCCAGCTGCTTCCTGAATTCGCAGTTTTAAAAAACCCTCCATCGCAACCGGCAAACACAGTTGTTCCGCTGCCTGGTAAAAACTCAAGTGTGTGTACATCCGCATGCACATAAGGGGCTCCGTTGCCTGTCCAGTGGGCCATTATTTGCATGCTGGTCCCGCCGTTTGTACTTTTCCATATATTCACTCCACCGGTAACAATAAAATCTTTATTAGCCGGAGAGGCTGCTATTGTTAAATCGTACCAGGCCTGTCCACCTGTATCATTGCCGTTTGAGTTCCAACCTAAAACATTGGGGGTGCCGCACATTTTTGTAAAAGAAGTGCCTCCGTTGGTTGAGCGATAGATGCCATCAAAACCATAATCATTTGCCGCAGGCTGGCCGGCTATAACATAAATATAATTGGGGTCCGCCGCAGTAACGGCCATGGCCATCCTCGACACACTTGTGGGCAATCCTACTGCAGTAGTTGTCCATGTATTTCCGCCATCTGTAGAACGGGCAAAGCTTGTTCCAATGGCGTAAATTGTAGTAGGATCTCCGGGCTTAAAACAAATTTCTTTATAGCCCCCGGTTTTTACCGAAACCCAGTTCACTCCGGCATCTGTACTTTTAAAGATTCCGTTTGAAGTAGCGGCGAATAAAGTGCTGGTACTGGTTGGGTGAATCAAGAGGGAATTTACATCAAACTGCTGACTCACGGCATACAACAAACCGGTTGTATTCCAGCTTAATCCTCCATCGGTACTTTTTAAAACACCAGCACTATAGGTGTCGTTTCCATCCCTGTCGCCGGTGGCAACATACATAGTAGCGGGGTTGGAAGGGTTTATCGCAATATCAGAAATGCCCAATACCGAAAGTTCATCTGTATTGGTACTCCAGGTTAATCCACCGTCGGTGGTTTTCCATAAGCCACCTGCAGGGGCACCTACAAATATAGTGTTTGTGTTGTTGGGATGAAACTCCATACAGGTAATCCGACCCGCGCCACCATTGGCAGGAACACCCCCGTTGGGGCCGAGGTACGACCACTGGCTGCCTGCATTCACCTGGTTGTTGCCGTTTACTTTCACTGCATGGGTACCGGCCGGGTGGTATTTTTTCCATTCGGTATAAGCAATAGCCGGATCCGGAATACGACCAGTGGCGTCCACCCTGTCGCGCATCATATATTCCCAACGCTTGAAAGCTTTCCAGCCTTTGCCTTTTTGGTTTTTATCGCGGGTTTCCCAATACGTAGTAAAGGCTTTCTGAACATCAAAAAAACTGGCTTTAGGGCCGTTCTTTAATTTTACAAAATCTTCTTCCTGCTGAGCCTTCATTACAGGGAGTTGAATAGAAAAAATAAGGATAAGGGTAAAAAAAAATCTCATGGATGGGTTGATTTTTTGCCAGGATTTAGAAGCCTGGCAACATGTGGTTGATAAATGGGTGCTGTGGTTTTTGATTCTTTTTCAAATTAAAAGCTTATTTCTCAGAAATCAAAATTCAGGAACAACCGAATTAATAAGTTGAAACACAGGAAACTGTATAGACTTAGCAATTGTCGGTGGTTTTTTTGCTCCTAATAAGAGCTGAACATATAAACAAAAGAACAAATCAACGGGATCTTAAAATAACAAAACGTAATTATTTGTCTTTGAATAAGTTTATGGTGTGAACAACGACTTGTTCATTTCTATTCTTTTTTTTGGTATATTAAAGCATCTAATCTTTTAGTTTTAATACTATATAATTATCTAAATTTCCTTTATGGCAAAAAGCGCAGCGAAGAAAGCAGTATCAGCAAAAAAAATATTTGTACTCGATACCTCGGTTATAATTTACGATCATACGGCAATCAAACATTTTCAGGAACACGATGTGGTAATACCTATTACAGTGCTGGAAGAGCTGGATAATTTTAAAAAGGGCAACGACACTAAAAATTTCGCAGCCCGTGAATTTACCCGGTACATTGATAAATTATCAGGCAACAACACCCTGCAGGACTGGACCCCCATTAATGGTAGAAGCCACGGTGTATTTAAAATAGACATGCACCAGAAATCGAAGGTAGATGCAGAGGTGGTGTTTGGTGAACGCAAAGCCGATCACCGGATTTTAAACACAGCCCTTTCTCTTTCGGAAGAATACCCGGACCGGAAAATCATTATGGTGACCAAGGATATTAACCTGCGCATAAAAGCAAAATCGCTTGGACTCACTGCGGAAGATTATGAAACCGGGAAAATCAAACACGTGGATGAGCTGTATACCGGTATTACTACGGTGGACAAAGTGACCATCGATGCAATTGACGCCATTTACGAAAGCGGTGGTGTGGCGGTGAATGTAGCGCTTAAACGTAACAAGCCCATGTCCAACCATTTTTATATTTTAAAAAACAACCAGAAATCGGTGTTGGCCACTTACGATGCTGAAACGTCTACTTTAAGAAGAGTCCATAAAACAGCGGCCTTTGGTATTATGCCTAAAAATGCAGAACAGGCTTTTGCACTGGATGCGATTATGAACCCCAACATTCGTTTGGTAACAATACAAGGCGTTGCCGGAACAGGAAAAACCTTGCTGTCGCTGGCCGGAGCTATTGAGCAACGAAGAAATTACCACCAGGTGTATCTGGCCAGGCCTATAGTACCATTGAGTAATAAAGACATTGGTTACCTGCCGGGCGATGTGAATTCCAAACTCAACCCCTATATGGAGCCTTTGTGGGATAATTTAAAATACATTAAAAACCAGTTTACTGAAAAGGAAAAAGAGTTCAAACAAATAAACGACATGGTGGAGAACGAAAAACTGGTCGTTTGTCCTTTGGCTTATATACGCGGAAGAAGTCTGAGCAATGTATTTTTTATTGTAGACGAGGCACAAAACCTAACCCCGCACGAAGTAAAAACCATTATTACCCGTGCCGGAGAAAACACCAAAATAGTGTTTACCGGTGATGTGTACCAGATCGATACACCTTACTTAGATACACAAAGTAACGGACTGTCGTACCTGATAGACAAAATAAAAGACAAATCTATTTACGCACATGTTACTTTGCAAAAAGGAGAAAGAAGTGAGCTGGCGAATTTAGCGAACGAGTTGTTATAGTTAAAAAGTTTATTCGTTTATGTGTTCATTTGTTCGGGTGCTATTACGAACGGGTAAACGAATGAACAAAAAATAAAAAGCCCCGTTACGCACGTAACGGGGCTTTTTATTTAAAGAGGTATTGCTTACTTAACCAGCATCTTTTCAGTAAAACCTGTGTTGTTCAACACACATTTTACATAATAAATTCCGGCGCTTAATCCGTCTGTGTGAATAACAGTTCTGTCTGTGTTCAATACATAAACAGCGTGTTGCACTTCCTGACCCAGCGAATTGTAAATGCTGATGTTCGCATTACCATAGGTAGTGTTGTAGCTTAAAAGAGAATATTGATTGCTGGACGCATCAAAAGCTATTTTAATTCCAGCTGCACTTAAAGTATTGATTCCGGTGCAATTTTTCACAACAATTTTTACTGTATCTATTCCCTGGCAGGCATTGTTGTCGGTTATTGTAGCAATATACGATGTAGTTGCAGTAGGCGAAGCAGTAGGACTGGCCACAGTGGCACTGCTTAAGCCTGTAGCAGGCGTCCATAAATAAGCAACACCGGTTCCGCCAATGTTAAGTAAGGCAGAACTTCCCAAACAGATCGTGTCGTGGTTGGTGCTGGCATTAATGGCAGGTAAAGGATTTACAGTAAAGGTAAAGCTACCGGCATTTCCGGCACAGGCATTTAATGTTGGGGTTACAGTAATAGTGCCTGTATTTACAGAGGTGCCTGTAGTAGTAGCTGTAAATGTCGGCAGACTTCCTGTACCGTTCGCAGCTAAACCAATGGTAGCGTTGCTGTTTGTCCAGGCATAAGTTGAGCCGGTTGGCGAACTTGCAAAGGCTGTTGAAACAACAGCAGTATGGTTACAAGCAGAAGCATTTGCAATAGCAGACATTACCGGAACAGGTTTTACGCCTATGGTATAACTTGAAGTCCCGGTGCAACCATTTAACAAGGCACTCA
>JAHEYF010000003.1 GCA_023251755.1 Bacteroidota bacterium | reverse complement strand
CATTTATAGCAATTGCAATGGTTCAGACAAAAGATTTGCGCCCAAAAGGATTTCCAAAATTTATGGGCAACGACTTTTTTCTGATTGGTTATCGTGTATTTGTTCGTTACCGAAACAAGGCCGGGAAAAACTTGCGTGGCTTATACATTCTTAAATCTGAAACAGACAAAAAGAAAATGGAGTCGATGGGCAATGTTTTTACTCATTACAATTACACAACAACCGATATCAGTCAAATTGAAAAAACAGATACAAAAGAAATAAGCTCAGTCACTTCAAACTTTAACATAACGATAGACAAAACAGAAGAAGAGATTTCTTTGCCTGTACATTCACCATTTTCAGACTGGAAAGAAGCAAGAAGGTTTGCCGGCCCTTTGCCTTTTACTTTTACATATAACAAAAAAACCAAAGAAGTTCTCATCATTGAAGGCGTAAGAGAAAACTGGACACCTGCTCCTGTAAAAATCATAAATTATGATTTTGCATTTTTAAGCTCATTAAAACTTCAAAACCCCTGTTTAGCAAATGCTTTTATTATTAAAAACATTCCATACTATTGGAAGAAAGGTAAAATTGAACAATGGAAATAAAAAGAAGACCCTTTCAGGGAGTATTAAATATTTTAAGTTTTAACCGGCACTTTTATGTAATTGGTCTTGGGATTTTGGTTTTAATAATAACAAGCCATGTACTGATTGCATGGTCAGATCTGTTGTATTGGGTAATTGTCGCATCCTTTTTATATGGCCTGATCATGCCTTTAATAGTTTCTGCTTATGTATATGATTTTTCCGGATATTATGATTTCCACTGGTTGAAAAATTGTGCGCTGGAAGATTCAAGTACAAATCAAATACTTAACATTAACGCTGGCTTTGATGAAACCAGCTTTATCATTAAAAATAATTTTCCCCAATCTGATTTAAAAGTGTTTGATTTTTACAATGCTAAACGGCATACCGAACCTGCTATTATAAGAGCAAGAAAAGTAAGTTTAGTTTATCCGAATACACAACAAATAAGGTCCAATGCTATACCTTTAAAAGATAAATCAGTTGACCTTGTCTTTCTTCTTTCGGCCGCCCATGAAATTAGGTCACATGAAGAAAAGGTTCAATTTTTAAAGGAATGCCATCGCCTTTGCAAACCAACAGGAAAAGTAATTATGGTCGAACACTTAAGAGACTTTCCAAACTTTCTGGCATTTTCAGTTGGATTCACTCACTTTTTCTCACGGAAAGCATGGAAAAAAGCATTTGAAAGTGCAGGGTTTTCATCATTTATGGAAAGTAAATTTACACCCTTTATGTCTGTCTTTACCTGTTGTCCATAATTTTTTAACACGAACTCTTTTAAAAAATGCACCTACATCTAAAAATAACCGGGGTACTTTTAGTCGCGCTGGCATTGATACATATTCCCTTTCCAAAGTATTTTAACTGGGACAAAGAACTTAAATCATTGAGTGTAATCAATCGCCAAATGATGACGGTGCATACATTTTTTATTGCATTGACCGTATTTATGATGGGTTTACTTTGCCTGACATCTTCAGGCGAATTAATTGAAACGAATCTTGGAAAAAAAATATCACTTGGACTCGGTGTATTCTGGGCTATTCGATTGTTCATTCAGTTTTTTGGTTATTCATCAGACCTTTGGAAAGGAAAAACTTTTGAAACGCTAATGCACATACTATTTTCGATACTTTGGGCCTATTTAAGTAGTATATTTTTGACAATATATTTCAATTGACAACGAAAACAAACATAGCAGATAGAAGAATTCATTCATAAATCATTGGTTAAAAGCTGCGTACTCTTGCTTACCAATTACATAAATAAAATTTAACCGGTAAATTCTATTTCACTGTCATTCAATTGAATACACACTCTTAGTGTAATTTTAACACTAATTAATTTGTGCGATTAAAAATCTCACCTATCTTTGTGTCATTATTACACTAAGAAATGAAAAACAACAACAAATACCAGTACGAGTACCCAAGGCCGGCCCTTGCAAGCGATTGTGTTATTTTTGGTTTTGACGGTGGGGACCTAAAAGTGCTGTTAACCGAACGTGAAAAAGAGCCCTTTAAAAACAAATGGGCTTTACCTGGAGGCTTTGTTTTTATTGAAGAAACAACCGAAGAATGTGCAAAAAGGATATTGCATGAAAAAACCGGGATTAAAAATGTGTTCGTTGAACAGTTGTTCACCTTTAGCGAAATTGACCGCGACCCAAGGGAAAGGATTGTTTCTGTGAGCTATTATGCTTTGGTGAATACGTATCAATATGAACTCATTGCAGGAAGGGATACCTTGAAAACGGAATGGTTTGCACTTTCTGATTTACCTAAACTTGGCTTTGACCATGCCAAAATAATTAAAATGGCCTTACAACGAATAAAGGGGAAAGTGAACTATCAACCGATTGGCTTCGAATTGTTGAACGAAAAATTTACTTTATCCCAATTGCAACAATTGTATGAAGCCATTTTGGAAGTCCAGATAGATAAAAGAAATTTTCGGAAAAAAATTCTTGGGATGGCTTTACTGAAAGAGCTGGATGAGAAAGAAAAAAATGTTGCACACAAGGCAGCCCGTTTTTACAGTTTTGATAAAAAAGCATATAAGGAATTAACACAAAAAGGGTTCTATTTTGAATTATAAAGGAGGAATTATGAAAACAATCAACCTATTTGAATCAAATGAAGATGTGAAAATCAGCAGGTTTGCAGGTGGCGAAAATCACATACGGTTTATGCCTACACTCTCCGAAAATGATAAAATAAAAATCAATACACGTTTAAACTCTTCGGATGACGTAATGAACCTATGCCTTGCAGTGGATGCCTTAAGAAATATGTATGTAAAGCACATTGAAGTATTTATTCCATATATACCTTATGCCAGACAAGACAGGGTGATGGTGCCCGGGGAGCCCCTGTCTGTTAAGGTGTTTGCAGGTATGGTCAATAATTTGGGTTTAAATAAAGTGAGCGTTTTTGATGCGCACAGTGATGTTGCAGTGGCCTTATTAGACAGGTGCGAGAATATACCCAATTACGAGATGGTGAACCACTTTTTGAAGCGGTACGGTTTAGCTGATTTTACATTGGTTTCTCCTGACCTGGGTGCCTACAAAAAAGTAGATAAGCTGGCTCACAAAATCGAATATAAAAGCAATATAGCAACTGGCCTTAAAATAAGGGACCTTTCAACGGGTGAGATTATAAAAAGTGATGTGAACACAGATGATTTGAATGGAAAATCCTGTATTGTGGTAGATGATATTTGTGATGGAGGCCGGACATTTATTGAATTGGCGAAAGCACTTAAAGCCAAAAATGCAGGCGACCTGCACTTAATTGTATCGCACGGGATTTTTGTTCACCAGGCATTAGAAAGATTAAAAGAGGCTGGTTATAAAAGTGTTTGCAGTTCTAACTCCATTGCAAACCGGGCCGAAGATGATTTTTACAAACAGTATAATTTGTTTTAATATGAACTATAGCATCAACTGGTTGAAAGATCAGATAAATAAAGGCGAACGCGTGGAGTATTTGTTTTTCTGGGGGCATCAGCCAGGCAGGGATGGTTCCATTATTAAAACATGTATGAGCCAATGGTGGCCGGCTTCATTTAAGGAAGAAGGTATTGTTTATCCTACAGCTGAACATTATATGATGGCGGCTAAAGCCAGGCTGTTCAATGACCAAACAATTTTTGAAAAGATACTGGAAAAATCTTCCCCAAAAGATGTAAAGGACCTTGGCAGGCAAATAAAAAATTTCGACCCTGTGCTATGGGACGAGAACAAATACAAAATAGTAAAACAAGGAAACTCATTGAAGTTTTCTCAAAACGAAGAATTAAAAAATTTCATCCTACAGACAGGAAACAAAATACTGGTTGAAGCAAGCCCGGTGGATACAATATGGGGAATAGGCCTGGCAGAAGATAATCCTAAGTCTTTGAACCCGCAAGAATGGAGAGGAGAAAACCTGCTGGGATTTGCCTTAATGGAAGTGAGGAATGAATTATTAAAAAATTAAACAATGAAAGATTTAAAACATAGTAAACAGTTTTGGCAAAGTGATGTAGTAAAAGAATTATACCCAAATGAAAAGGGAAGAAATAAAGATTAAAAATAGAGATAGAGAAAAGAACAGGTATAACAAAAAACAGAAAGCAACATGTTAATTAAAGCACCACTTCCAATCGCGATAGGCGAAAAACAATTTACCGTATTTATGGCCGGATCAATAGAAAAAGGCGTAGCGGAAACATGGCACATGAAAATGGAAAAAGCATTTGCCGACAGCAATTCAGTTGTTTTGCTGAACCCCAGAAGAGAAGACTGGGACGACACCTGGAGGGAAGAAAAGTCGGACCCAAAATTTTATGCACAGGTTAAATGGGAATTACAGGGGCTTGAAAGCTCCGACCTGGTAGTTGTTTATTTTGACAAAGAGGCCAAATCTCCGATCACCCTGCTCGAGTTTGGCTTGTATGCAAGGTCGGGAAAGGCAGTTGTGTGCTGCCAGGAGGGCTTTTGGAAAAAAGGAAACATTGATATAGTGTGTGAACAATGCAATATTAAACAGGTAAGTACAATAGAAGAATTAATAGAATTGGTTAAAACTAAAAACAGAGAATATGAAAATTAATCCCTTAATGCTGATCGACTTTTATAAAGCTGATCACCGCAGGCAGTACCCCGAAGGAACAGAAATGGTTTACTCCAACTTTACACCCCGTAAATCGCGGCTGGCTGAAAATGATAAGCTGGTGTTTTTTGGCTTGCAGTATTTTATTAAAGAATATTTGATTAAACAATGGAACGAAGGGTTCTTTAATGTACCTAAAGAAAAGGTGATGGCCGATTACAGGCGCCGCATGGACAATGCCCTCGGGAAAGACAGCATTCCTGTTGAACACATTGCTGAATTGCATGACCTTGGCCATTTACCTTTGGTGGTAAAAGGCTTGCCTGAAGGAACAATTGTATCTCCTAAAATTCCGGTGGTTACAGTGTATAACACACAACCCAAATTTTTCTGGTTAACCAATTACCTCGAATCATTGATGTCGGCTATTTTATGGAAGCCTTCAACAAGTGCCACTACTGCTTTTCAATACAGGAAAACATTTAATGAGTACGCCAAAAATACGGTAAGTGATAAGGACATTGATTTTGTATACTGGCAGGGGCACGATTTTAGTTTCAGGGGAATGAGTGGTATTGAAGATGCCTGTATCAGTGCCGCTGGTCACCTGTTGTCTTTTTATGGAACAGACACGGTTCCTGCCATTGATTTCCACGAATTGTATTACAATGCAAACTCCGATAAAGAATTGATTGGCGGAAGTGTTCCGGCCACCGAACACTCGGTAATGTGTATGGGCACAAAAGACAATGAGATAGCAACCTTTGAACGTTTAATTGTCGACTTATATCCGAATGGTATTGTGTCCATTGTTTCTGATACCTGGGATTTCTGGCAGGTGATTACAGAATATTTGCCCCAGTTAAAAGAAAAAATAATGGCGAGGAATGGCAAGGTAGTCATCCGTCCTGATAGTGGTGATCCTGTAAAAATTATTATTGGTGATAAGGGTGCAACACCAGGAAGTCCTGAATTCAAAGGCGCTATAGAATGTATGTGGGAAACATTCGGGGGAATAATTACGGAGAAAGGATATAAGTTACTCGATTCACACATTGGTTTAATTTATGGCGACAGCATTACCTTGCAACGCCAGAAAGCCATACTGGAAGGCTTAAAAGAAAAAGGCTTTGCTTCCTTTAATGTGGTATTGGGAATTGGTTCTTACACATACGAGTATGTAACCCGCGATACTTATGGTTTTGCCATGAAAGCCACTTATGGTGAAGTGAACGGTGAAAGCAGAAACATATTCAAAGATCCTAAAACAGATGATGGAACAAAAAAATCTGCGAAAGGATTGTTATGTGTTCACGAAAAAGGCGGTGGCCTTTTGCTTCAAGATGAATGTAGTTGGGAAGAGGAAAAGAAAGGCTTGTTGCAAACAGTTTTTGAAAATGGGAAACTGCTGAATGAGCAATCACTTTCGGAAATAAGAAAAAGAATAAACAAACAATTGGAGGTGCAGGTACCCGTTTTGTAATGAACAAAATTGAAATCATACAAGCAGATATTACACAATTAAATGTGGATGCCATCGTTAACGCTGCCAATAACTCCCTTATGGGCGGTGGCGGGGTTGACGGTGCTATTCATAAAGCCGCCGGAAAAGAATTGCTGGAGGAATGCAGGTTATTGAAAGGGTGTGCAACAGGCCGGTCGAAGGTAACGAAAGGCTATAACCTAAAAGCAAAATACATTATTCATACCGTTGGCCCCGTTTGGAACAATGGAACACAGAACGAAAAGGAACTGCTGGCTTCCTGTTATAAAACAGCTTTGGAATTAGCTGTGCAATACCAGGTAAAAACAATTGCTTTTCCTTCCATCAGTACAGGTGCTTATCGTTTTCCTTTTGACCAGGCAGCTAAAATTGCAGAGCAAACAATTTCTGCATTTTTAAAAGCAGCTAACACAATTGAAAAAGTGTACCTCGTTTGTTTCAGCGAAAAAGACCTGCATCAAATGAAGCGTGCAATTGAAAAATAAAATGAATACGAATTCTAAAATATTATACCGCCCTGTTGGACAAAAGGAACTGGAACTGATTAAAGCATCTGCTTACAAACGTTTTCCTCCAAGGCTTGCCTGGCAACCCATCTTTTATCCTGTAATGGATTTTGAGTATGCCTGCACCATTGCCAAAGACTGGAATACCCAGGACGATGAAAATGGAAATGTGGGGTATGTGACACAGTTTGAAATACCACTGGATTATTTTCAAAAATTTAAAACAGAAAACGTAGGCGCTGCTAATCACAATGAGTTGTGGGTTCCCGCAAAAGAATTGGACGAATTTAATTCCAGGATACTCTCGGGTATTAAAGTGGTGAAAACATTTTATGGTGAAAAATTTAAAGGGATAAAAGAAAATGGATAATGAATTGGACAGGTGTAAAGGCGCATTATTGGGCTTGGCCATTGGAGATGCTTTAGGTACAACAGTTGAATTTCAAAGAGCAGGTTCTTTTGTCCCTCTTACTGATATAGTTGGAGGAGGTGTTTTTGGCCTGCCGGTTGGTAAGTGGACGGACGATACTTCAATGGCCTTGTGTCTTGCGGATAGTTTAATTGAAAAAGAAGGATTTGATGCTTTTGATCAGTTGGAAAGATATGTGAGGTGGTATAAAAATGGTTACAACAGTAGTACGGGAAGTTGTTTTGATATTGGAAGTACAGTACTGGACGCTCTTGGATACTTTATCGATACCGGGCAGCCCTATTGCGGGCGCACTGCAAGGGATACCGCAGGCAACGGATCCATTATGCGTTTAGCTCCTATACCCATAACTTATTTTAACCAGGCTGAAGAATTGATGTTCCGGGCTGAACTGAGTTCTAAAACTACACATGCTGCCCCACAGTGCCTTTCTGCATGTAAGTTTATGTCCTGTTTAATTGCAGGGGCAATTAAGGGATCAACTAAAGAAGAGCTTTTGAGTAAAACGTTTTCTATTACCCCTGATTATTGGGACAATAACCCATTGGACTTTACTGTTGAAGCCATACGAATAGGCTCTTACAAAGAACGCATGCCTCCACAAATTTGCGGATCTGGTTATGTTGTCAATACCCTTGAAGCAGCACTATGGGCCTTTTATCACACCAACGATTTTGAATCGGGGGCATTAAAAGTAGTGAACCTTGGTGATGACGCCGATACAACAGGAGCTGTATACGGGCAAATAGCCGGCGCCTATTATGGAATGAATGGCATTCCAAAAAAATGGCTGGATAAATTATACAAGAGACTTGAAATTGAATCGAGGGCTGAATGTTTGTATACATTGGCAAACAAATAATATAAAGCTGTTTGGAGAAATAATAGCATTGTTGAGTGATGCTGTTGAATGGAATATGGAAAAAGTTAAGAATTATTTCTCTGCTGAGTGTGTCTCAAAAAAGCTTTCTCTTTTTATCGGAATAATAAAATAATATTGTAAAACAATGAATGAGTTAAAAGAGAAGCTACGCTATATTTTCCTTCCTTATGTTTTCATCACAATAGTATCTATTGTGTTATATACCTCGCTCAGGTATTTATTTGATACACACATGGAGCTTGTCCACCTGAAAGAAGATGTAAAAGATTTCTGGATCCCTTTTGGATTGGCTGCTCTTTTGGTATTATTGTTTCTGCGAAAGAGAATTCATGTAATGAATTTGGATTGGAAGAGTGATAAAGGTTATACTTTTTATCAGATGATTGCTTTTTTTTCTATTGCTGCATCTATGATCATAGCACAGATGTATGTAAAGGAAGTTGGGAATAAGTTAATTTCAATTATACATATTGGTGATATTGAAAAACATGCATCGGGTAATTGTTATTCACTTAAAGAAATAAATATAGACCAGCAGTCGGGGGGAGTGTACCCTACATCGCGCACAAGCGGAAAAAACAATCAATACCTTACATTTTACATATATTTTGTTGCTGCAATAAAGGATAAGGATATAGCTATAAATGGAAACTCACGTCAATACTGGTTTGGTTTCAGGTTTACCAAACAAATTAGTAATCATGGAGGCGATAAGGAAAAAAACGCTGCCTATGAAGAGTTTTATAACGAATCGGTGAGTAAAGCCAATAAATATGACTTCCACAGGTTTAAGTATTTAAAAATTGTTGGTTATAATGATGACAGGGATGGTTATTTAAAGGCTATTGAGTCAAGAACGAGAAAAAGTGGAGAAAACAATATTGTTATTGTTGAGCCTAAAGACGAAGCGTTTGAAAATAAAGCGGACAAAATGCTTGCATGGAGCTTCGGTTCTTTTGGTATTGGGGCAGGAGTGTTTTTTATTTTGCTTTTGTTCCCTTCTGTTAACCGTTTAAAACTGAGAGATTTTATTGAAGACCGGCCAATCCGGAATGATGATTTAATTCCAATGCTTACAGTATTTATACCAAAAGGGCAACATGTAATTACTGCCCTTTTGCTTGACAGTAATTTGATTGTGTTTATTAGTATGGTACTGGGCGGGCTAAATGCAGTTTCTCCAACCCCGCTGGAATTACTGAATATTGGAGCAATCCGGAGGTACGAAGTAATTAATGGTGAATGGTGGAGGCTGGTTTCTTCCCTTTTTATTCATGGAGGATTTATGCATTTGTTTATGAATATAATAGGTTTGGGGGTAACTACTTTTTTGCTTGAAGCTGTTTTAGGAAAATTTCGCTTGGTGTTTGCTTATATTTTTTCGGGTATCATAGGTGGTTTGGTAAGTATTTACTGGCACGAAAACACTGTTAGTGTTGGGGCATCGGGAGCAATATTAGGAATGATTGGGGTGATGTGCGCCTTGCTGCTTACAAAAAAGTACAAGCAGGAGAGCGGGGGCATTTACCTGATAATAATACTTTTATTCGGTGGTATTACGTTATTAATGGGTTTATTAGGAGGGATTGATAATGCTGCTCATATAGGAGGACTCATCGGAGGTTTTTTGATAGGTTTAATTCTGAGCCTTACAGTATCTCAACCAGACCAAAATTTTCCGCGAAGATGGCAGAGTTAAAATAGAAGGCTTTCCTAAAACAGGAACACGTTTTATTGTACAATCGTCAGACAGCATTAAAACCCAACAGTAAATCTGGCTATTACTTTTTTCCGAAAACTTTTTGCATTTCATCCGCCTTTAAGGTATCCACTACTTTATAATACCTGCGGGCTGTTTTCAGGTCCTTATTACCCGTTATAGACATTGCCGTTAATAAACTACCACCTTTTGCCAAAAAGTTGGTCATAAAGGTTTTTTTACTCATGTGGAAAGTGATCACTTCATGCAAAGGGGCGGTTACTTTAATTTGTTTTGCCCCCTGAAAATTAATCTTCTGCACTTTCCTGGTGAGTTTGGCTTTCTTAAATAATTTTTTCAGATTTTCATTCGTGTTTTGTTCAGATATAACAGGTAAACACCTATCTGGTATTTTCCCCTTGTATTTTTTTAACAATTCCTTCGTAAAAGGGTTTAGGGGAATAGTATTGTTCACGCGGGTTTTTTCTATCCTGTAATTGATAAACTCTTTGTGAATATGCTCTGGGGCTAAAGATGCAATATCAGAATATCTCATCCCGGTAAAACAGCCAAAACAAAAAACATCCCTTACCTGATCAAATGCTGGGTTGGATGAAAAATTGTAGTTATACAATAGTATCAGTTCATCATAAGTCAAAAAAATGATTTCAGGCTCCTCCGTCAATTTTTTAAAACTCCTTTTCTTAAAATCCAGGTTCGTATTATAACCCTTGTCAGTTGCCCAGTTTAAAAATGCCTTTAAGTCTTTTATTAATTTTCCCGTGTAGGCATTTTTATAATCCTGTTCATTAAAACAATAGTTCAATAAATTGTCGTAAAGTTCTTGTGTAATGTTTTTGAACTCTAAAATATTCCCGGTTTCTTTAGAAAATTCTTTGAGAATATTAAAGGTAGATTTAATGGCCCGCATAGTTCCACTGGTTTTGGTTAAAGCAGAACTATCCTGATACTCTGTTAAACACTCCTGAAAGCTTTTTTTACACTTAGGGGCTTCCTGTTCTCCTTTTACACGTCTCCTGAATTCTTCTATGTTTAGTTCTTCATCCAGAGCTTTGGCTTTGGTGTATATATCTTCTACTTTAGTTTTGAGCTTTCCCAGTTCCCGGTTTATATCAGCCGCTTCTTCAAAGCCCTTTTTAACCTTCATGTTTTCTTCATCCCACTTTGCGGCATCTACTCTAAACCCGCTATAATATTGCAACCTTTGTCCATCAAAGCTAAAAAAAAGGAAAATAGGTACATTATTGGTCATAACCTTCCCACTTTCCTTGTCCTTGCGTTTTTCCAGATAAAATTTAGCCTCCGATTTCATTTATTTAATTTGATATTTACATACAAATATACATACAGTTTTTGGTTTTTCGAATCAAATTATAAAAATTAAAAATTTACACTATATAGCCTGAATATACTGTGTTTAAAGGGTTCATGTATTAAGAACGGTTTCAATAGTTAATTATTGGAAATCAGTAATAATGATCCCAGCGGGATCACGGTAAAGCAGGAAAGCCACGATGATTGTCGTGGCTTTTTGATTTTCTATTGATTCTTCTCTTTTACTCACCGCTCCTTATGCTTTCGGGCTTCGAAATACAATAATAACAGGGATTCCAAAAGATTATAACCTCAAGTATGATTTCTTGCAGTTATGAAATTCAACCTAGCTCTGGTTCGCCAAACAAAGATGTAACAATAAAAGGATTTTTGAATATGGTAGAAATAGTCTGTTTTCACATTCGTTTTCATACTTTTAAACAATAAAATCTCATGGTATGGTAAATAGAGTTATTTGTAAATGGATGGATTGCGATGATGATGTAGGAATGGATGGATATTTATGCCAATATCACCAGCAAGGAGGAATGCTTGGATCAGGGGAATCTTATGAACGTTATCAGATTATTGAGAAAGATTTTATAGATTTTATTAGGGTTGTGCCATTAGTAGATGACCATTTTGATGTTTATTCGCCTGTCTTAGGCGATATAATTATACGTGCCTGTGTGCAAGTTGAAATATTTTTTAAAGAGTGGGGCAAATGGGAATCTATGAGAGCTCCAAACTTCCCATTACTTCATAAAAAGTATAAAAATGGTAAATTAAAAAGCCCGAAAGACTGGAAAATAAATGATTTTCACTTCTTTTACCCAGTCCTATCTGATCTACACTCTTCAATACACGTTATGCCCTTAGACAAAGATATTTACCCATTTGAAGATTGGGATATAAATACAGCCCCATTTTGGTGGAGTAATTATAACAGCATAAAGCATGATGGACACAAGAAAAAAAAGAACGCCAATTATAAAACCGCTTTATATGCTTTAGCTGGCCTTTTTAAATTACATTGTACAAACAGGTATTCAAGCTGGTATTTAAGTAAATTTAATTTTAGCTATGTTCAAGAAGAAGGTCATAGGGTTAGGCTCAGAACAAACGACATTACAACTCCAATAGATTCAAAAAAATACCTTTTTAAAGCCAATCACTCTTCTTCAAAAAGGACTATTGATCTTGCAACTATCTCAGAAGTTCAAGACATGATTAAAAATATCGGAAGAACACGAATTTAGAACATCACAAATATTAATTACTTTGAACTTTCTAAACTGGCAGCATACATTATACTTTGAAAGCACATGAATAAAAGTTTTCACAGTCAAGTTCGAGAACCTTCCCTTGATTATAGTACTTCTTGGTTTCTATTACATAAACGTCCCGCTAATTAGTCTTTTCTTCGAGCGAAGTTGATATGGTGAACAAGCAGAAAAATTAAAATTGTCCAAAAATAAATTTGCGTAAGTAAATACTTACATATATATTTGTAAGCAATTACTTACATAATATAAATTACTAAGCAGATGAGAAGAGATGTATTTCAGGCCATAGCCGACCCTACAAGGAGAAAAATCATTCACCTGATTGCACAACAATCCTTAAACCTGAATGCCATAGCTGAGAATTTCGACGTTAGCCGTCCTGCTATCTCACAACACATTAAACTACTTATCGAGTGTGGCCTTGTGCAAATAAAAAAACAAGGAAGGGAAAGATACTGTGAAGCTAAATTAGAAAAGTTAACTGAAGTGTCCGCTTGGGTGGAACAATACCGTAAGTTCTGGACAACTAAACTGGATGCGCTGGAGCTATACCTGGATAAAATGCAAACAGAAACGAAAATAAAAATAAAACCGAAAAAACAGGCTACAAAAAAAACAGGCCCTAAACAATCAAAAAAATAAAACATGAATGCAACAATCAACAACACAGCCGATCGTGAATTAGTGATCACAAAGCTACTGAATGCCCCCAGGGAATTGGTATGGGAAGCATGGACAAACCCAAAACATGTGGTGAATTGGTGGGGGCCGGATGGCTTCACCAACACCATCCATGAAATGACTGTGAAACCAGGTGGTGTGTGGCGCTTTATGATGCACGGACCAAACGGTATGGATTTTCCAAACAAAATTATTTTTAATGAAGTGGTGAAACCCGAACACCTGACCTATACCCATAGTTCAGAAGATGAAAACGATCCGAATGTATTTCATACAACAGTAACTTTTGAAAATCAGAATGGAAAAACGCTCCTCACTATGCGGGCAATCTTTGCTACGGCTGAAGAACGCAACAGGGTGGTAAATGAATATGGTGCAGCCGAAGGAGGTATTCAGACAATTAATAAACTGGAGCAATATTTGTCAAAAATGTAAATATAAAAATGAACCATGACACACGAAGCATTTACCATTGGACGCACTTACAACGCACCTGTATCAAAAGTGTGGAAAGCTTTAACCAACAAGGATGAAATGAAACAGTGGTATTTCGACCTGAAGGAATTTAAAGCCGAAGTGGGGTTTGAATTTCAGTTTTTGGGCGGAAAGGATGCTGCTCACCCATACCTGCACCTGTGTAAAATAACTGAAGTGGTGGTAGAAAAAAAACTCACTTACAGCTGGCGTTACGACGGGCATCCGGGCAATTCATTTGTAACCTTCGAACTTTTTGAAGAAGGAACTAAAACCCGGTTGAAGCTTACACACAAAGGACTGGAAACTTTCCCGGCCAGCAATGCGGATTTTGCAAAAGAAAATTTTGCAGAAGGATGGACCATGCTGATGGGTACATTACTGAAAGATTACCTGGATAAAAATTCTAATACCTGATCTCCAAATTCTACTATTGAATAGTATGTTTCCAGGATTGTTTTAGAATTTATAACTTTAGGTGTTAGAATTTACCTCATGAAAATTATCCTGCTGTTATCGCTTTTTTGTTTTAACATCCTGAAGTCGCAATCACTGCTCTTCGAAAAAGTGTATGGCGGCGCGCTCAACGACAGGGGCTACTCAGGTTTTCAAACTCCCGATGGAGGTTATATTTTTTGTGGCAACACCTCTACCTCTACCGATCATTATTATTACCTGGTAAAAACCGATAGCATTGGTGATACCTTATGGACCAGGCGGTATAAATCTGACCCCGACAACTGGGCCTATCGGATCCATCCCACAAAAGATTCCTGTTATATGATTGCCGGTTATACTTCGCAATGGTCCAACATTTACGCCCACGACATGTTTTTATTAAAAGTAAAAACAAACGGTGATTCCATCTGGGGAAAAACATACGGAATTCCCGGAACCTATTGCGAAGAAGCTTACGATGCAATACAAACAAAAAAAGGTGATTTTGTAATGACAGGCCAGTATGCCTACAACGGATACAGCCATTATTATGTTGTAAAAACAAATGCTGCCGGAACCCAAAAATGGTTTCGCAATTACAATGTGGCCTTATCAAGTTCTTCCAAATCCATAATAGAAACATTAGATGGCCATTACGCAATCTGCGGCCCTGCTTTTAACAGCAGTTACAATCACATCGGCCTGGCAAAAGTAGATTCAGCAGGAGGTCCTTCCATCTGGTTTAAAAACATCAACGTTGGAAATGGCGAGCAATTACCCACCCAGCTGATGCAATTGCCGGATAGCAGCTTCATTATACTGGCCAGCATTAACGTCAACAACCCTGTAGCGGATATGTGCATTGTAAAAACCAATTCAAAGGGGGACACTTTGTTTACAAAAAAATTCGCAAAGGGGCGTTGCAATTCCATCGACAAAACAAGCGACAATGGTTATGTGGTCGGCGGTTACAGTAGCGGATCAGCTCCGCTGGCCAAATTGGTTAAACTCAATCCCAGCTT
>JAHEYF010000019.1:22647-61009 GCA_023251755.1 Bacteroidota bacterium | reverse complement strand
AGGCCGAATACAGCCGTGTGTTAACCGGTGGCTGGGCCATTGGTGCAGACAAGTATGGGAACAAATTAGTACAGGCCAACGAGGGTTATGGCATCCGCTTGTATGATGTTTCGAACATTCAAAACCCTGTATTGATTGCCAAAGATACATTAGTGGGCTTTTGCATGAACGCTGATTTTTCTTCCAATGGAAATTATGTCTATGCGTATTACCTCACCAACCAGCAATTCAAGGTATTTGATGTCAACAATAATTTTCAAATGATAGGCAGCCTGAATACCGATGTGGGCGAAAAAAGAACCTGTGTATACCAGCACAAAGCCATTTCAGCTTCTTCCAACAAAGTATTTATTATTGATGTGAGTACACCGGCCAATCCGCAAATTCAATCGCAGTTGAGCATTACCATTAACGATATGCTGGTGACGCCCAATGGAAAATTAGTTATGGCCACCAATGATTCCATCAGGGTGTATGATATAACGGGTACTTCGCCGATTTGGCTGGAGTCTGTTGCACGCGCCAATTTTTTACAAAGCTTTAAAACCCTTGCCTTTTACAAGGATACGCTGTATGCTTATACAGCCAATTACGGCCTGACCCGCTATTTGTTTAACAATACAAACAACACTTTAAGCGAAGATGCACATGTTGTACTGCCTCATACCAATCCGCATTGCATGGCCGTTGATTCGTTCGGGCTGTATGTTGGATTTACCGAATACGGCGTAGAAATTTATAACAAAAAAACACTGGCTTATGTAAACAATTATTTACACGGACTCGAATTTATGTACGACAACCTCTGGGGCATACAGGATTTATTTTGCAAAGACAATTTGATTTTTCTGGTTGAGTACTTTGGGCAAACTTCTATTTTCAGCAACGACAACAACAATACGATTGGCCTGAATGAACTGAGCACGAATAGTCGCCGGTCTTTACTGAAGGTGTTTCCCAACCCGGTAAAAAATAAATTGTTTGTTCAATTCATTAACAATAGTACTTCTGCAAAGCAATGTGTTGTTTTTAATTCCCTTGGCGAAAATGTTTATAGCACTGCTTTTAATGGAAACGAAGTGAATATAAATACTGAACATCTGAGCAGGGGAATGTACTTTATTTCGGTACAGGACAATGGGAAAATATATACCGAAAAATTCATAGTGGAAGAATGATCCCCTTTTTCATGATTTTTCGGCCTAAATCCGCGCCTGCCAAAATTTCCTAAAAATCTTCAATGGCAAACTATTTGAGTATCTTTGTCGCCAATTTATTGGCAGCTTAAACTATTGAATGAAGCGTATAACCAAATTTTTTAAAAACATGAATAAGCCTGAAAATGAAGCAGTAAAGGATGATATGAATGAAGAACAATTGAATGAAAACAGCTCAGCAGAGCAAAATGATACTGAAAATTCGTCAGAAAACAGCAATGTTGGCAACCCGGGGGACAAGGACGGTAAAATAATGGAATTAGAAGCCAGGGTAGCGGAATTAAATGACAAGCACCTGCGCCTGTACTCTGAATTCGATAATTTCAGGAAACGCAATGCCCGCGAGCGGGTGGACTTAATAAAAACTGCCGGCGAAGATATTTTTAAAGCCATTCTTTCAACGATTGACGATTTTGAAAGGGCCATTAAAGCCAACGAAACCACCAGCGATATTAAAACCGTAAATGAAGGCATTCAGCTTATTTATGCGAAGATGAAAAACAGCTTTACCCAAAAAGGCCTGGAAGCAATGGAGAGTATTGGCAAAGAATTTAATTCCGATATCATGGAAGCCATTACACACATTCCGGCCCCAAGCGAAGAGCTGAAAGGCAAGGTAGTAGACGAAGTGGAAAAAGGCTATTTGCTGAACGGGAAAGTAATACGTTATGCGAAGGTAATTGTAGGAAGTTGATGGGAGAAGGATTAGCTGATGTGATGATTAGCTAATTAGCTGATGGAGGTTCCTAAATTATTGGATTCACCTACTGCACATCATTATCATTAATCAGCTAATCAGCACATCAGCTAATTGGCTAATCAAATAATCATCAAATTAATAATACATGTCGAAAAGAGATTATTACGAAATATTAGGAGTAAGTAAAAATGCGGGCGATGACGAAATAAAAAAAGCCTACCGCAAACTCGCAATTAAGTTTCATCCTGATAAAAACCCTGATGATAAACAAGCAGAAGATAAGTTTAAGGAAGCAGCCGAAGCTTACGAAGTATTGAGCAACCCCGAAAAACGCCAGCGCTACAACCAGTTTGGCCATGCAGGTGTGGGAGGTGCATCCGGTGGTGGTTTTGGTGGTGGTGGGATGAACATGGACGATATCTTCTCGCAGTTCGGCGATATTTTTGGTGGTGCTTTTGGTTTTAGTGGAGGCGGTGGCGGTGGATCGCGGGGCGGAAGGCGTGTGAACAAAGGAAGCAACCTGCGTATAAAAGTAAAATTGAATTTAGAAGAAATAGCCAACGGAGCAGAAAAAAAATTAAAACTACAGAAATTTGTGTCCTGTGGTACATGCAGCGGAACAGGTGCCAAGGGCAATGCCTACGAAAATTGCCGTTCCTGTAATGGATCGGGGGTTCATACACGGCTTACCCAAACCATATTGGGGGCTATGCAAACGCAAAGCACCTGTAGTGCCTGTAGTGGCGAAGGAAGAATAATAAAAGACAAATGTTCCGCCTGTCACGGTGATGGAATTGTGCGCGGAGATGATACCATTAGCATTAATATACCCGCCGGAGTAGCCGATGGAATGCAGCTTTCGGTTGGTGGAAAGGGAAATGCTGCACCCCGTGGTGGAATAAACGGTGATTTAATTGTAGCCATTGAAGAAGAAGAACATCCGGAGCTGAAACGCGATGGAATGAATTTGTTTTACGATTGTTACATCAATTTTGCCGACGCAGCTATGGGAACAACAGTTGAGATTCCAACCATTGAAGGCAAAGCAAAAATTAAAATAGAGCCGGGCACCCAAAGTGGAAAAGTATTGCGCTTAAAAGGAAAAGGGGTGCCTGATATCAATACCTATGGCAAAGGGGATTTGCTGGTGAATATTAATGTATGGACACCACAAAGCCTGACTGCGGAAGAGAAAAAATTAATGGAAAAACTAAAGGAATCAAAAAATTTTCACCCCAATCCCGGTAAAAGAGAAAAGGGATTTTTTGACCGTATGAAAGAATACTTTGAATGAGCTTTGTTTTTTAAACGAATACAGTATTTTTGCAGGGTGTGTTTGAATAACACGCCCTGTTTCATTCTTACACAATAAGCCAATGTTGAATTACCTGCAGCGTATAAAATTTCTGATACTTGCCTTGTTAATGGTCTTGTTGATTTTTATGGATTGCAGGGTCTTGTTTTATTTTTTCAACAAAGCTTCCTTCCCAAACCTGGGCTTTCTTGATTTTATTAAAATAAGTTTTTATGGTTTGCGTTTCGATATTGCGGCTTTGTTTTTTATAAACGCCCTGTTTATTTTATTGTTGGCCATACCCTACAGCCCTATGCACAACAGGGCTTACCGCCTTACTGCAAAAACAATATTTGTTCTCTTCAACACGGTGGCCGTATTGGCCAATTGCAGCGATTTTGTGTATTTTCAATTTACGTTCAAACGCACCACCTTTGATGTGTTCCGCCTGATGGGGGAGCAAAGTGAATTTCGAAAATTGCTTCCTGTATTTATCATGGACTATTGGTATGTATTTGTATTGTGCATTTTGCATGTGTTACTGCTTGTTTATTGCTATAACCGCATGGAGAAAAAATTCCATTTTCAAAAAACAAAACCCGGAGCCAGGGATTTTGTATACCAGTTTATTTCCTTTGGCTTTGTATTTGGATTCACCACCCTGGGTATGCGGGGTGGCTTGCAACTTATCCCCGTAAGCCTGGTGAATGCAGGCGACAATGTAGAAAATCAATACATTCCATTGGTGCTGAACACCCCTTTCACGCTCGTTAAATCGACTGAGTTAAACACCTTTGACGAGAAGCACTACTATAGTGAAAAGGAGCTCAATCAATTGTTTGATCCTGTAAAAAATAAAACCTTCAAAGACACTGTTCCATTTAACAAAGAGAATATCGTCATCATTATCCTCGAAAGTTTTTCGAAAGAATATACCGGCCTGGGAAAACGGAAAAGCTACACGCCCTTTCTCGATTCTTTAATGAAAGAATCATTGGTGTTTACAAATGCTTATGCCAATGGCAAGCGTTCCATTGAAGGTATACCGGCTATTCTGGCCGCTATGCCTTCGTTTAGCAAGCCTTATGTGAACACCATCTACAGTTCAAACAAAATTCAGTCTTTTGCAAGTATTCTTAAAAACAAAGGTTATACTTCTTCTTTTTTTCATGGTGGGACCAATGGTACCATGAGTTTTGATTCTTTTTGTAAGCTGGCTGGTTTCGATCAATACTTCGGTCGCACAGAATACAACAACGAGGCAGATTACGACGGGCGCTGGGGAATATGGGACGAAGCCTTTCTGCAGTTTTATGCGGCCAGATTAAATGAAATGCAAGAGCCTTTTGTTTCTTCTGTATTTACTTTAAGTTCTCATCATCCATTCAATGTGCCGGCTAAATACAAAGACAAATTCCCCAAAGGTAAAATGCCCATATTAGAATGTATTGCTTATACCGATTTTGCATTGAAAGGTTTTTTCGAAAGCGTAAAAAAATCGGCATGGTACAACAACACCCTGTTTGTGATAACAGCCGACCATACCGGTTTATCAGAAGACCCTTTTTATTCGAACCCTGTGGGGAACTTTCAAATCCCACTGCTGTTTTACAAAGCAAATTCTTCCTTAAAGGGAACAGATACTACTTTCATACAGCAAATAGATATTCTACCAACAGTATTGGCCCATACCCATTACGATAAACCTTATTTTGCATTTGGGAACAATGCCTTTGAAAAACAAGGTTATTGCATCAATATGAGCAGCAACCTGTATCAGTTATATGCCGGAAATAATCTATTGACATTTGACGGAGAAAAAACCACAGGCTTTTTTAACTTTAAAACAGACAGTTTATTGATCCGGAATATTCCCGGTCAGCATAAAGCGGAGCAGGAGCTTATGGAGAAAAAAATCAAAGCTTTTATACAGTGCTACAACAATACCATTATACACAACACTACCTTTTTTCCCTGAAAAATACCGTTTGTATAGCCTGTGTAAAACTCCTGTGGTAAAAATGGTTCCGGGTATTTTTCTTACTTATATTTGTAGCATACTTTCATGAAGCCAAAAGTAAAAAGCCAAAAGCCCAAAAGCGATTTCGGTTATGAATGAAAAGGGGATCACTCTTTGAATTTTGAATTTTAAACGTTAAATCACCATTATGCAAGCTATTTTATCGGTTAAAAATATAGTCAAAAAGTACTCCAACCACACGGCCCTCGACAATGTTAGTATAGACATTCCTGAAAAATCAATTTTCGGTTTGCTGGGTCCCAATGGCGCCGGCAAAACATCCCTGATCCGGATTATTAACCAGATTACCGGGCCCGATAGCGGGGAGATTTTTTTCAACGGTGAAAAATTAAACGCAAAGCACGTTGACCATATTGGTTACCTGCCCGAAGAACGGGGCCTGTATAAAAAAATGAAAGTGGGGGAACAGTGCATGTACCTGGCCCGCCTCAAAGGTTTATCGAAAAAGGATGCCGAACTGCGTTTAAAACTGTGGTTTGAAAAATTTGAAATGAAGGGCTGGTGGAATAAAAAAGTTGATGAACTCAGTAAGGGAATGCAACAGAAAGTTCAATTTATTGTTACCGTGTTGCACGAACCCCGCCTGCTTATTCTGGATGAACCTTTCAGTGGTTTTGACCCCATCAACGCCAACCTGATTAAAAACGAAATATTAGAACTGAGGCAGAAAGGGGCCACCATTGTTTTTTCGACCCACAATATGGGCTCTGTAGAAGAGCTGTGCGATAACATCGCCCTGATCAATAAATCGCAAAAAATATTGGACGGTTCTGTAAAGGAAATCCGTAAACGCTACCGCACGCATACTTATACCGTAAGTTTTAAAGGCAGCATGATTGCTTTTGCCAATACCCTGTGGGCGGGTGGGGAAATACTGACCAAACACACGGAGGACGATATAAACCATGTTACCGTTAAACTAAACGGAGGGAATAAACCGAACGACTTGCTGGGAGCGGTGTTACCGATTGCTGAAATTATTTCATTCAATGAAATTATTCCTTCCATGAACGATATATTTATTCAAACCGTCAACCAGACACTTACAGTTGCCGGAACACAAAGTAATTTAACGGAATAAAAATTGCGATTAATAAAAAGACTATGGGAAAAATAGGTTTAATTATTTGGAGAGAATACTGGACAAGGGTACGGAACAAAACGTTTATCGTGATGTCTATACTCGGCCCTTTATTGATTGCCGGCTTTTTTACATTTATGGTGTGGTTGCCCAATGCCGATAAAACAACTCAAAAGATTATGGTGATTGATGAGTCGGGCGTGGTGAAGCAAAATAAAATTCCGGACAATGAATTCATTAAATTTTATTACCCTGAAATTACTTATGATGAAGCCTGCAAGACGTTTCAGGAAGCAGATTTTACCTGCATCTTACACATCAATAACAGTGAAAATGTGGCGGTGGCTGCAATAGTAGAATTGTTTTATAAAAAATCCCCCGGCTTTTCAACCGAAAATTATATCAAGAGCCAGTTGGAATCTAAATTTTATGAGTTTCAGCTGGCCTCCAATAATATTGATCCGAACGTAATAAAAAATGCCCGGAGGCCTGTTACCCTGGCAACTAAGAAAATGGACGAATCAGGAAATGCTGTTGATTCAAAACACGAGGATGTGATGTTTATCGGATTTTTTTGCGGAGTGTTGATATTTATGTTTGTGATTATATATGGCATGCAGGTCATGCGCGGTGTAATGGAAGAAAAAACAAACCGTATTGTTGAGGTGATTGTTTCCTCGGTAAAACCCTTTCAGTTGATGATGGGGAAAATAATAGGTGTGGCCATGGTGGGATTAACGCAGTTTATTATCTGGGTTATTCTGTCTACTGTTTTAACAACAGCTTCGTCGGCTATGATTTTTAATAAAATAATGGATGATGCAGGTAAATTGCAAAACAATAAAGAAATAGTTTATAAACAAGGCAGTAACCTGAATGCTGAGCAATTGGAAAAAATGTCTTCGAAAATGGAAGCCATCGAAGTGATTCAGCATTTGAAAACAATAAACTTTACAGAGGTACTGGTTTGTTTTTTAATTTATTTCCTGGGAGGTTATTTGTTGTACAGCGCTTTGTTTGCGGCCATTGGTTCAGCCGTTGATTCGGAGGCCGATACCCAGCAGTTTATGATGCCCGTGATGTTACCACTTATATTAGGCTACGTGATGTCTATTAATTTTATTCAAAACCCCGAAAGCAATTTAGCCTTCTGGGGTTCAATGATTCCCTTTACTTCACCCATCGTAATGATGGTAAGGCTTCCTTTCGGGGTTCCCTTGTGGCAAATAGCACTTTCGGTAACATTTTTAATTGCGGGTTTTATATTTACCACCTGGATTGCAGCAAAAATTTACCGGACCGGAATTTTAATGTACGGTAAAAAAATTACCTGGAAAGAACTGGGGAAATGGATGTTTTATAAGGGGTGATTAGTTCTTTGTTCATAGTTCTTAGTTTTCTGGTAAATACGAATCAATACGAATATACCAATCAGGGTGTGTTACTATATAAAATGGCATTAGTATATTCGTACAAATTCGTATCGTAGTTAATGAGATTCAAAATACAGTGTACTATGCATCCAGTCTGGAGACAACATACAGCGTACAATATACAAATGTCAATGTTTAACAAAATACTACGGATCTTTTTTTTAGTTGTAGTTTTCTCTTATACAACAAAGGCGCAGGACGTGGCGCATAAAAAAGTATTTTACCGCTTAGGCTTTGCGCCGGTTTTGTCCTTTTATAAAAACAATCCTTACCATACTTCCTCAAACACGGCAAGCCCTGCCTATAATTTTTCTTTTTTAACGGAGATAAGAATAAACAAACGGGTGGCTTTTTTAACCGGCCTCGAATATTTATTACACGGCCTTAATTTTAATTCCTATTATTTCCCGGATGGAGCAACAAGGGTGTACAACAATAATTTAGATTTTCGTTATTCCGTTTTTATGAATGAAATTAACCTGCCCCTGTTGATGCGGTTTAATCCGCATGGGGAAGAGAAAAATCATTTTTCGCCATACGCCAGCTTCGGTTACGATTTCAGGTATGTTTTGTTAACACACCTCGCTGTAAAATCCAACCTCGATGGATCGCAGCCTTTCGACGGATTTACAAAGGTTTCGTTTGAACACCCTTTCATTTATCCACGGGGCTCTTCCTTTATAGCATTTAATGCAGGGTTGCAAAAAAACTTTTTAAGCAATCACAAAGCCCTGTTCTTTGAACTTAATTTTAAATACAGCCTTACCCGTTTTTTAATTCAGGAAAGTTTTACACCGGGTTCTTTGTACATAAGGAATTTTCATTTGGCTTTTACGCTGGGATGTAAGATATAAGTTCATCCGTTTGCTCGTTTATTCTTTTAATAGTTTTCTGCACGAACAACTGAACGGATAAACGGGTAAACGAAAAAACGAAGAATGGTTCTACTAAAACGCAAACATATATTTTTAAGTGGAATCGGTTTAATACTGCTGTTTTATTTTTTGAATAAAGGCTCCTTTCTGTACGATACATCAGGCACCCCGGCAAAATGCCTGGGCTACGAGGTGATTTACCCAGAAGGAAGACGTAAAAGCGCGGATAGTTATTATGCTATACTTGAATACAAAGTAAACAACCAAACGTATAAAATTAAGGGCATTGAAAACCTGAAATTAGAAGAAGGAGAAATTGTAACAGTTGTTTATAAAAACAAAAACCCTGAAGATGCTTACCAGTATAGCTTTTTTGGTTTCTGGTATTACGGTATATTGTACAGCGCACTTAGTTTAGTGTTGCTCACCATTATTTGTTACGGTGTACTCGACGAAAGGCACAGTGTTAAATTAAACCTTCCTTTTTTAAAATCCCGCGGAGAAAAGTCTGAACTGCCCAGTACGAAAAAATAATTCAAATTCAGTTTATTCGCTCTTTTGTTTATTTGTTCATTCATTAGTAATAGACACCGAATGAACAATTGAACGAATAAACAAATAAACGAATGAACTATTGAACCTTCGATGTTTTCCGGTTCACGTAGTTGTTAATAAAATACATCATCACGGCACATACAACCATGCTGCTCATTACTACATAACCCAGTATATCGTAGCGTTCGAGTAAACCGCTTTTAGTTTCAACCACAATTAAACCGGTAATGATTGAAGCGATACCTCCCGAAATTTGCTGAACGGATGAATTGACACTCATGAAAGCCCCCCTGTCCTGTGGCTCCGGAACAGCCGTCATTAAAGCCGAAGAGGAGATCATACGGGCAGAAATTCCGATGAAAAGAACAACGTTGATTGTAATCACTAACCACAAAGGCGTTACACCGCTGTGGCAATAAATGCACACCATGATCATGGCGATAACCGAACCGATTACAAACAGCTTGTACTTTCCGATTTTATCACTCAACTTTCCTAACAGCGGCCCGAAAATGATAGAAAATACGCCCGTAACAGCATACAGGGGTGTTAATTGTTCAACCGTAAGTCCGAGGTTGTTTGTAGCGAATTTACCGCCTAAGGGCATCAGCATAAAGCCCCCGGTTGCCAATAAGGTGGTGGCTAAAAAACCTTTGAGGTAATTGACTTGTGTGGTGGTTTTAATTAAATGCTGAAAAGCATTACGGTCTGATTTTAACTTAAGGTGTCCGGTAATTGCTTGCATGTATATTATTATTACAACACCAACAAGGATCGCAAATACTACAATCATCCAGAAGCAGGAATGCCATCCGAATTTATTGGCCAGTTCAAGTCCGATGGGAAGCCCTAAAACCTGGCTGGCTGCAAAAGCCATTTGTACAAAGCCCATTACACGCCCCCTTACTTCCATTTTAAATAAGTCGCTGATGATGGCAAAACTTACAGAGCTGATCACACCGCCAAACAAACCGGCCACTATACGGGCCACAAGCAGAAATTCATAAGTAGGGGCAATGGCGCACAACAAAGTACCCATAACAAAACCGGTGTAAAAGAAAATCAACAGTTTTTTCCGGTCGAATTTATCTGCGAAACCCGCAGCCAGCAAACCCGCAATCCCGGCACTAAAAGCATAAGCTGCAACAACTATTGTGAACTGCGATGCGGAAATCACCATCTCTTTTGAAAGGGTAGGCAACAAGGGCGACAGGACCATAAAATCAAGTACGACGGTAAACTGTATAATAGCCAGTATGACAATCATAAAGACCTGGTATTTTGTAAATACTTTTTCCTTTGTTTTTTTTTCCTGTGTCATCCTGCTTACTGTTTTTAATGTTCAAACTAAAAAACCTCAGTGTATTGGATTCACTGAGGTTTTCAGAGTTTTTATGCTGCCGCAAAGATAAGGCATCGGATTCACTTTACCTCATTCGGAATTAAAATAAATGCGGCTCTGTCCGGGTGTTTTGTTTTTAAAAGCACTTAAAGAAAGATGCTGTAGGATAACGCGATGTTAGATTTTAGTATTTAGACAGGAATTAATTATTATTTGTTTATCAGATAATAATGATTACATTTGTTCTCTTCTGATGAAGATTGTATCTCAATCTGGTTTGTAACTACTAATTGCAATTCGATAACGTTTACACTTTTCTTAGCGGATAATCGAGGTAAATTTCCTGAAGGAAATTGAACTAATTGAATAACTAAAAAATAATTAAGCCGTTTCAAAAATTAAAACTTATTATAAGCTACAGGCTTTAATAGATGAAATGCAACGCCCAAAAACGAAGAGTAACAATAAAAACAAACAATAACCCCTCGCCATAACGGTGAGAACAAAACAAAACAAAATGAATAAAGGAACAGTAAAATTTTTCAACGAAGCCAAAGGTTTCGGATTTATTACAGGAGAAAACGGACAGGAAATATTTGTTCATGCTTCAGGATTAAAAGAAGAAATCCGCGAAAATGACACAGTCATATACGATGTACAGGAAGGCAAAAAAGGCCTTAACGCTGTAAACGTTAGCAGGGCTTAAATTGTAGTGAGATGTGAGTATTGAGATTTGAGTATTGAGACGACTCATGATCTAAAATCTCGCATCTAACATCTCAATACTAAAAAGTAAAAACAAACAATAACCCCTCGCCATAACGGTGAGTACAAAACAAAAACAAAATGAATAAAGGAACAGTAAAATTTTTCAACGAAACCAAAGGTTTCGGATTTATTACAGGAGAAAACGGACAAGAAATATTTGTTCACGCATCAGGATTAAAAGAAGAAATCCGTGAAAACGACGAAGTAGTATACGAAGTGCAGGAAGGTAAAAAAGGCCTTAACGCTGTAAACGTTAGCATAGCCTAAGTCTTATACACACTAAATAAAAAAAAGCAAACCAACGGTTTGCTTTTTTTTATTTAGAAATTTCTTTTCAGTAAAAGTAGCAGGTGGCTGGTCGTAAGTAGCAGGTGTACTACTTTCCTGATACCAGGTACTTTCTACCTGTTACCAATCTCACATCTCCTACGGAACAATCAACTCAGGCGTCTCCACCACATTGCTTTTGTTTTTGGCGCGGTCGTACATCCAGAATTTATACTTAATAATTTTATGGGCTGTCTTTTGACGGTAACCGTAAAGGTCAACATAAATCTCGCCTTTCAGGGCTTTGTCCTTGTTGTTGTTTTCAATAAATTGTATGCGTTGCCGTATTAAACCCGTATCCACTTTGGTGGTGTGCACCGTGCTGTCGTGGCCGGGATAAGGAGTCGGGACATGAACAATATAAGTTACCGGGTAATAAATAGTGGTGTCCTTAAAAATGCCCTGGTAATTTTTATAATAGGTTTGAATGTATAAATTGTAATAATACAGCGAATCAGTAAGGTTTTCAGTAGGTTTCAGCCCTATGTCCCCGTCCCCGTCGGTAAACTTAAATACCAGCAGGGCCTTGTCCATATTTTCAGCCGTAAACGATTTGTATTCAATAGCCGGAATATCGGGATAGCTTTCCTTTTTCAGACAGGCGCTTAAACCCGTCAGCAATAACAATAGGACTGTTATATTGAATACAACTTTATTCATTGAAACAAATGTAATGAAAAAAATATACCTTCAACCAGCGGATATAGCAATGTAAGCGATAAATTTGCGGCACATTAGAATTCGCATCCACCAGGCATTGAAAATAGATCCCCAACATATTTTTAACATCAATAACGCAGCAGGCTTTGAAAAAATTGCACTGGAACTGTTTTATTTTCAGGCTGAATACAACCCGGTGTACAGGGCATTTCTGCAATATTTAAGGGTTAAAGCTACTGATATTGTTGCTGTTAGTGATATTCCGTTTATGCCTGTTGAATTGTTTAAACACCACAAAGTATACATTGGAGCAGGGGAGCCTCAAAAGGTATTTACGAGCAGCGGAACCACAGGCGCCCTCACTTCCAAACATTATGTGGCCGACTTAAACCTGTACGAAAAAAGTTTCAGCAGCTGTTTCGAAAGGTTTTATGGGGACATTTCAAAGCATTGTGTATTGGCCTTGTTGCCCTCTTATCTCGAACGCGAAGGCTCCTCGTTGGTATACATGGCCGATAACCTGATAAAGGCTTCCGGGCACCCCGACAGTGGTTTTTATATGCACAACTATTCCGAGCTCGTACAAAAAATCAAGCAGTTAAAGGCGCAACAACAAGCTGTGCTTTTGCTGGGAGTTACTTATGCTTTAATGGATTTGGCGGAGATGGGCTGTGAACCGGGTGAACATTGCATTGTGATGGAAACCGGTGGGATGAAAGGCAAACGCCCCGAAATGCTGCGGGAAGAACTGCACGGATACCTGAAACAAAAAATGAAAATAACAAGCGTGCACTCCGAATACGGGATGACGGAATTGCTCTCGCAGGCCTATAGCAATGGTGACGGGGTTTTTACCTGCCCTCCCTGGATGAAAGTGATGATAAGGGGAATGAACGACCCCCTTCAATACCTGGACCCTGGCCGTACAGGCGGAATGAATGTGATTGACCTGGCCAATGTTTATTCCTGCTCCTTTATTGCTACAAAAGACCTGGGGAAAATCCATCCCGATGGAAAATTTGAAATCCTGGGCCGTTTCGATAACAGTGATATCAGGGGTTGCAACCTTTTGGTCAGTTAACCGAAGCTAATCCTGTGCAAATTAATGCACATTCCTTTTAAAATATCTTTGTACCTTTGATTTCACAATTCAAAAAACATGAGTTCCAGGCCCGCCCCTCCCAATTATTCCAAAATAGTTCGTATAAACGAATACCTCTGGTTATTTTTCGCCGCTGTATCTGTCATATTAACCGTTTATTCACTTTTAACCGGTAACCGCGAACAGGCCATTTACTTTTTGGCCCTCACTTTTCTTTCCGGCCTTTTTTATTCCTTTAAAAAACGTATGCGAAAACGCTACGAAGTCCGCGAACAGGAGCAAAAACAGGGGCAAAATCCCAATTTGTAAACTCTAAATTCTAATTTCTACAGTCCTAAATTCTTCATCCTCCCCTCTCATATCTAATACCTCACATCTAATATCTCTATACTCACATCTCAGATCTCACATCTAACTACTCAATACTGCTTAATATTTAAAAAAATCCATATATTTGCAGCCTTAATTTTTAACTATGAGTGTTTTAGAAAAAATTCGTAACAAAACCGGTTTATTAGTTGGTATCATCGGTTTAGCCCTTGTTTTATTTGTATTGCAAAGTGCATTAAGCAGTGGCAGTACTTTATTCGGAACCAACGAACGTTCCATTGGTACCATTGCCGGCTCCGATATCGGGGCACAGGAATTTGGCCAGAAAGTAAATGAAACAGTTGCCATGTACCAAAAGGGAGGCCAGCAGGTAGATGATCAGACCAAACAAATGATTATTGACCAGACCTGGAACCAGCTGATAAACGAAAAAGTAATAAAAGAAGAATATAAAAACTTAGGCATCACCGTGTCGGAAGAGGAATTGACCGATCTTATGCTGGTTCACCCGCACACTTATGTAATGCAGCAGTTTACCGACCGCCAGACCGGAAAAGTAAACCCCCAGTTTGCCAAACCGGACGGTACACTCGACATCAATAAATTAAATACCCTGGTGCAACAAATGCAGCCTGAACAGGAAAAATCATGGGCAGCTTTGGAAGAGCAGGTGAAAGAGATCAGAACCAACGAAAAATACAATGCTTTAATTAAAAAAGGTTTGTATGTAACCACCAGCCAGGCTAAATTGGATTATGCAGCGCAAACCCGCTCAATGAATGTGAAGTTTGTAATGAAACGTTTTAATGCTGTAGCTGATTCAACAATGAAGGTAAGCGATGAAGAAATTCAGAAATATTACAACGAACACCAGTACATGTTTAAAAACGAAGAAACAAGCCGCAAAATGGAATACCTGGTGTGGGACGCCGTAGCTTCGGAAGGAGATATTCAAAATATTAAAAAGGACCTGTCTTTGATTGCTGAATCGTTTAAAAAAACAACAACAGCAGCAGAAGATTCAGCCCTGATGCAGGCCGAAAATGAAGAATCAAGAATTGACATCGCTTCGGTTAAAAAAGGACAAATCAGCCCCGAAATTGATTCAAGCGTATACACCGCTCCAAACGGAACCGTTTACGGCCCTTACCAGGAAAACAACACCGTTAAAGTAACCAAATTAATAGGTTCAAATTCAATCCTCGACTCAGCGAAAGTGCGCCACATACTGCTTGCTTATGCAGGATCTGGTGCTTCACAGGATGTAAAACGATCAAAAGACCAGGCTAAAAAATTAGCCGATAGTTTATTGCTGGTATTGAAAAAAGAAAACAAAAAATTTGCTGATTTTGTAAAAACATACTCTGATGACGGCGGTAAAAAAGAACAGCCGGGTAAAACAGAGTGGATGGGGAAAGATGGCAATTACGGCTGGTTGAACGACAACAGTGGATTTGTGGAATCGTTCAAGACATTTGGTTTAACCGGTAAAAAAGGAGATTTAGCGGTGGTTGAATCAAATTTTGGTTTTCACATTATGGAAGTATTGGATGTAAGCAAAGGCCAGCAAAAAAAATATTCCTTAGCCACCATTACCCGTAAAATTGAGCCAAGCGATGAAACCCGCAGAACATACTTTGCCCAGGCCAGTGAATTTGCAGGAAAAAACACCAGCAAAGAATTATTTACCAAAGCCGCCGAAGATCAAAAACTAAACAAACGCATTGCCGACAACATTCATGAAGGCGAACGCAGCATATCCGGTTTGGACAATCCCAAAGAAATGGTAAGATGGGCCTACGAGGCAGCTATAGGGGACGTGAACAAAGAACCTTTTACCTTTGGTAACAGATACGTGGTGGCTACCTTAACAGACATTAAAAGTAAAGGCACCGCAACACTTGAACAGGTAAAAGACGATGTGACCCTGAAAGTAAAAACGGAGAAAAAAGCAGAACAATTTATTAAAGAAATAAGCGATAAAATGTCCGGGGTAAAATCAGTAAACGATTTAGCTCAAAAAATGGGTGTGCAGGCCGAGCGTTCCGAAAATTTATTGTTTAGTAGTTATTCTGTTACCGGTGTCGGTCGTGAAGACGCATTTTGTGGAATAGCCAGCGTTTTAAAACCAAACACCCTTTCTAAACCAACCAAAGGCCAGGCAGGCGTTTTTGTGGTGGAAGTGGAATCGGTAAAAGAAACCCCTGTAAAAGATTACAAGGACACCAAAAAAAGTTCAGCCATCTCACTTTCGTCGCGTGTTGACTATGAAGTAACCGAAGCCTTAAAGGCAATGGCCAATATCGAGGACCACAAAGCGAAGTATGATTTTTAACCCATAAATTAAACGCAGTTAAAAGCGGCTCATCCTTATTTAATCAACAGGAAAGCCGCTTTTGCTTTTAAACAAAAACACCATGAGAGTTCAAACATTAGGACAATTTATCATTGAGAAACAAGCCGATTTTCCTTACGCCAAAGGCGAACTTTCCCGTTTATTAAGGGATATTGGCATTGCAGCTAAAATTGTGAACCGTGAAGTAAATAAAGCCGGATTGGTTGAAATATTAGGCGAAACAGGGGAAACAAACATCCAGGGCGAAAAAGTAAAAAAATTAGACGTATTTGCCAACGAACAATTTATCGCCGCATTAAAGGCAGGTGGCGAATGTTGCGCCATTGCTTCGGAAGAAAATGAAGACATTATACCCATCGACAACGAGGTTTCTGCCAATGCAAGGTATGTGATTGCCATCGACCCATTGGATGGTTCCTCCAATATTGATGTAAACGTTTCGGTAGGGACTATATTTTCTATTTACCGCCGTACCACTTTAAATGGCCCGGGAACAATAGAAGATTTTTTACAAAGAGGAACAGAACAAGTGGCTGCCGGGTACGTGATTTACGGTTCTTCGGCCATGCTGGTATACACCACAGGCAAAGGCGTAAATGGTTTTACCTTAGATCCGAGTATCGGGGAATTCTGCCTTTCGCACCCCGAAATGAAAATGCCCGAAACAGGTGTGATTTATTCCATTAACGAAGGCAATTACCTTCATTTTCCGGAAGGAGTAAAAAAATACATTAAATATTGCCAGGAAGAAGACCTTGCAACAAACCGCCCTTATTCCTCGCGTTACATCGGATCGGGGGTAGCCGATATTCACCGCAATTTAATTGTGGGTGGTGTTTATATTTACCCTACCACAACAAAATCGCCGAAAGGAAAATTAAGATTGCTGTATGAATGCAACCCTTTGGCTTTTATAGTGGAGCAGGCCGGAGGCAAAGCCACCGATGGTAAAACAAGGATCATGGACAAAGAAATAAAAGAATTGCACCAGCGCACTTCATTATTTATTGGTTGCTCCGACATGGTAGAAAAAGCCATGGAGTTTATGCACTTATATGCAGAAAAGGCAGTGTAATCGATTCATTTGCTCTATTCATATTGCGGCAAGGCCCTCAGGGCCTTGCTTTTTTTTATGCCAAAGCTAATAATATCTCTATTTCTCAATTGATTTTAGAGAAACGATAGTATATATTTACAACAGCTAAAATGAAACTTTCATTTCATTAAGCAGTATAAAACACTTAAACCAAAGAGTATGAAAAGAATAGCTACAACATTATTTTTTGCCCTGGCAGGAACCTTTGCTTTCGGGCAAAGCCTGCAGTTTGTTGAACACGGAACATCTACAGCTGCCCCTGCTAACTACAATAAAAATGTAGACGGACAGGTGGGGGATGCGCTGGACATGGACCTCAAAAACCTGACCTCTAACTCTTTTACGTATAAAATCCGTAAGCGAATACTTACCAGCCCAAGTGGTTGCTCCAGTTTAAATTCAATTCATTTTTGCGACGCTATGAATTGTTATCCGCCAAACGGAACACTGAGTGCTACAAATCTTCAGATTGCAGCCAATCAAACTGTTGGCGCCTCATCGGGGTATGCGTTAAAAGCAGACATCGATCCGGGCGATTGCTGTGGAACTTATGTAGTGCGTTATACCGCATTTAACACTGCAAATGCAAACGATTCTACCAGTTTTACAATTACCTACATGGTGTCTAACTGTACCGGCATTAGTAATTCGCACAAAGCGTTTGAACTTGGTACTGCAAGCCCTAATCCTGTTTCGGCTTTGGCAACTTTGAAATATGATTTTTATTCAACTCCTGAAAATGCCAGCATTAAAGTTTACAACATGGTAGGTTCCCTGGTGAAAGAAATTAAATTAGAAGGCTCAGAAGGAAAAGCAGTGATTGATGCAACAACTTTTTCGGACGGAATTTATTTTTACTCTTTAAACGTGAACGATAAAGTAATCAACACTAAAAAATTAGTGGTGGCTCACTAATCAGTTTATACTGTTACAACACAAAAAGCCATGGCACAAGCTGTGGCTTTTGTGTTGTAACAGCATGCATGTAATTCAGGTAATTTTTGAACCAATTTGCATTTGATTTTTTTAAGTAAAACAATATTTTCGCCCAAACCAAAACCACCACCAATGAAAAAAATTACATTATTATTATTTGTTGCCTTTGCAAATAGTGCATGGGCGCAAAGCTTCCAGTTTCTGGAGCATGGAACTTCTACAGTTGCCCAGGCCAATTACACCCGGAATGTGGATGCAACAATTGGAGATGAATTCAAACTGGATATTAAAAACATATCCTCTTCCATGAAAACCTATAAAATCCGCAAAACTATTGTGAACACACCTTCAGGATGTGCGACCCCGAATGATATTAAATTTTGTGATGCTCAGAATTGTTACAGCAACACGCAGAACATCAGCGCTCACAACCTTCAGATCAATGCCGGGCAAATAATTAATGATTCAGCCGCCCGTTATGGTTTAAGCGCCCATATAGACCAGGGTGATTGCTGTGGAACCTACCTGGTGCGTTACAAAGTATACGATGTAACAAATGCCAACGACAGCGTAAGTGTAAACATCACCTACATTGTTACCAATTGTACCAATGGAATAAAAAACCCCTTCAAAAATTTTGAACTGAGTGCTGCAAGCCCCAATCCAGCTTCGGGTGCAGCCGTATTGAAATACGAATTTCCAACTGCTCCGGGAAATGCCCTTGTTAAAATTTACAATACAATAGGTTCCATGGTGAAAGAAGTTAAATTAGAAGGACAGGAAGGCAAAGCAGTCATTGATGTAACAGATCTTTCGGATGGAATTTATTTTTACTCTTTACACGTAAACGACAAAATAATCAGCACTAAAAAATTAATTGTAGCGCATTGAGAAATGCTGTTATTTAACAATACAAAAGCCACAGCACAAGCTGTGGCTTTTGTGTGAAGGGCTGTTCTCAATAAAATCAGAATATGACCTGTAACTTTTAAGCTATTTTAGGTGGATAAAAGAGTGTCTGTTTCCTTAATTTGTAAAAAGCAATGCGCAAGCGTAGAACTTTTCAGGTATCACCACCAATAAAAATTAATCTTATGAAAAAAATTACATTCCTATTCATGCTTGTTGCCGCACTAAATAGTGCAAAAGCACAAAGCTTACAGTTTCTTGAACATGGTACTTCGGTGCCGGCACAGGCCAATTACACCCTGTATGAAGATGCAGGTGTTGACGACTGGGACCATTTTTTTATGGACGTCAAAAATATATCCGCTTCTTCGCTGAATTATAAAATCCGTAAAACACTTGTAAGCAGTCCTGCCGGCTGTGCCACTCCCAACGGAATTCATTTTTGCGATGCCAACACCTGTTACCCGCCAATGGTAGCTGTGAGTATGAGTGTTATACCACTAACTGCAGGGGAATTAAATGGGCATGGAAACGATCACGCTTTAACAGCTGATATTGATGCAGGCACTTGTCTTGGAACATACATAGTGCGCTACTGTGCCTTTAATGTGAATAATCCGACTGATTCCTCGTCCTTTACCATTACTTATATTGTAACTCCAACCGGTATTCAAAGTGCCGGGACTAAACATTTTGCAACGGGGGCTATCAGTCCCAACCCGGTGTCTGCTACGGCTACACTAAAATATGATTTCGCCACTTTGCCCGAAAATGCAAGCCTTAAAATATACAACACAATAGGCTCGTTGGTAAAAGAAATTAAATTAGAGGGGCAGGAAGGAAAAGCAAATATTGATTTAACGAACCTTTCGGACGGGGTTTACGTATACTCCCTGCATGTAAACGATAAAACAATCAGCACTAAAAAATTAATAGTGGCCCACAATTAAGTTTTTAATGAGCATAAAATCAATCCAATGAAAAAATTAATACTCCTATTCCTTATCAGCTCAGCTTGTTTACCGGCCCAGAGCCTGCAGTTTTTAGAGCATGGAACAAACACCCCGGCCCAGGCCAATTACACCAGAAATGTAGACGATCAAATGGGCGATGAATTCTCTATGGATGTAAAAAATATTTCTTCTGCATTCATCACCTATAAAATCCGTAGACGGATACTTTCAATACCAGCCGGCTGTTCGGGTGCTAACATCATCCGTTTTTGCGACGCTCAAAGTTGTTACCTCTACGCAACAAGCCTTAGTCAATCTAATATTTCTCTTGACCCGGGCGCATTGAATGGTCCTATAGCTATAGATTCGCCGTATGTGCGCCCTCCTTACGCAGTAAAGGCCGATATTGAGCAAACGGATTGCTGCGGAACCTATATTGTACAGTACACTGCATTTAATTATAGCAATCCAAGCGACTCTGCAAGTTTTACCATCACTTATATAGTAGACAATTGTACCGGTATTCAGTCTCAAAACAAAGCCTTTGAAATAGGTACATTAAGCCCCAATCCGGTTTCCACTGCTGCAACCCTGAATTATAATTTTTATGCCAGGCCGCAAAAGGCCGCTATTAAAGTTTACAACACCATGGGGGCATTGGTGAAAGAACTTAAATTAGAAACACAGGAAGGAACGGCGGTAATTGATGTAACAGGTCTTCCGGACGGAATTTATTTTTACTCCCTGCAACTTAATGATGAAATAATCGCCAGTAAAAAGATAATAGTCACCCACTGATCCAATCGGCCTAATCCATAAAAAAAGCTGCGATAAGCAGCTTTTTTTATTTCGATTCATTCAATTGTTTTTCTATAATTTTCATACCCTTAACAGCTTTTTCCTGAATGTGGCTGAGGTTGTCGATGTACCCTAAATTAAAGGTGCCGGGGTCAATCAAAAACTTACGGCTGTCCTTTGGTGCAGCATCCATAAGCCCTGCGGCGGGGTATACATTTAAAGAAGTTCCTATTGTAATAAATATATCGGCGGTTTGCACAATGGCCACTGCGGTTTCCATATTGGGTACCATTTCGCCAAACCATACAATGTGTGGTCGCAGCTGAGAGCCTTTCGCACATTTATCCCCTGCTTTGATCCCGTCGGTTTTAACCGTGTACACCAAAGAGGGGTCTGAGGTAGACCTTGATTTCATTATTTCACCATGCAAATGCAGCACATGTTTACTGCCGGCCCTTTCGTGCAGATCGTCAATGTTTTGGGTAATGATCTCCATTTCAAATTTTTGCTGCAATTTGGCCAGAATCAAATGGGCTTCATTGGGCTTTGCAGCAATTACCTGCTTGCGGCGCATATTGTAAAAATCAAGCACCAGTCCGGGGTTTCTGTTCCAGGCCTCCGGGGTGGCTACATCCTCTATCTTGTAATCTTCCCACAAGCCGCCACTGTCGCGGAATGTTTTGATTCCGCTTTCGGCACTCATACCTGCACCGCTAAACACCACTATTTTTTTTCTTTTATTCAATTAAACTGGATTAAAACATAAATATATCATTTTTCACTCTTAAAGTACTAACATTAGCGGTGAAAAGCTGGTTTTATCCGGCGAAAATTTTAAAATACAAAGAGCCGCTGTTTTCCACTATGTTAAATTATTACTAACGTTTAGGTATATAAGGAATTGAGCGGTAATTTATACGAAGTTTTTAAAAAAAAATCAATATCTATTTACTATTTTCGCAATTCATCTTTTTTAACGTAAATGGCAAAATTCAGAAAACAGGACGCACTTGATTATCACGAACAGGGGCGTCCGGGAAAAATAGAAGTAATACCTACCAAACCATACAGCACCCAACGGGACCTTACCTTAGCCTATTCACCAGGTGTGGCGGAGCCTTGCTTAGCCATAGCTGCCAATAAAGAAGACGTTTACAGGTACACCGCAAAAGGAAACTTAGTGGCGGTGATTTCTAACGGAACAGCCGTGCTGGGCCTGGGCGACATTGGCCCCGAGGCTTCAAAGCCGGTAATGGAAGGGAAAGGGCTTTTATTCAAAATATTTGCCGATATAGATGTGTTTGACATTGAAGTGAACACCAAAGACATTGAAACCTTTATCACCACAGTAAAAGCCATTGCCCCCACCTTTGGAGGCATTAACCTCGAAGACATCAAAGCCCCCGAATGTTTTGAAATAGAACGCCGCCTGAAAGAAGAATTGGACATTCCACTGATGCACGACGACCAGCACGGTACAGCTATTATTTCGTCGGCTGCACTGCTGAATGCCGTTGAAATTTCGGGTAAAAAGATGGGAGAGGTAAAGATTGTTATCAACGGTGCCGGGGCTTCTGCCATATCCTGCACAAGGCTGTATGTAGCCGTGGGAGCCAATAAAGACAATATAGTGATGCTCGATAGCAAAGGCCCTATTACTGTTGACCGTACGGATATTGATGAAAACAAAAGGCAATTTGCGACCAAACGCAAAGATGTGACCAATCTGGCCGAAGCCGTAAAAGGGGCCGATGTATTTGTGGGTTTATCAAAAGGCAATGTCCTTTCGAAAGACATGGTGAAAAGCATGGCCCCCGATTGTATTGTATTTGCCCTTGCCAATCCCGATCCTGAAATAACTTACGAAGATGCCATTGGTGTAAGAAAGGACATTATTGTAGCCACCGGCCGTTCAGACACCCCCAACCAGGTGAACAATGTGCTTGGTTTTCCTTTTATTTTCAGGGGTGCATTGGATGTGAGGGCCACGCAGATCAACGAAGCCATGAAATTAGCCGCCGTTTACGCCATCGCCAACTTAGCCAAAGAAGCCGTTCCCGATCATGTAAACTTAGCGTATGGGATAAAAAATTTATCCTTTGGCCCCGAATACATTATTCCAAAACCGATCGACAACCGCCTGATCTCAACCGTATCGCCGGCTGTAGCCAAAGCCGCTATTGAAAGTGGCGTGGCACAAAAAAAGATAACAGACTGGGAGGCCTATAAAACAGAATTGGACAACAGGCTGGGCAAGGACAACCGCCTGATTAAATCCATTGCCGCCAAAGCCAAATCTTTCCCCAAAAGGGTGGTATTTGCCGAAGCCGACAATTATAAAATATTAAAAGCCGCACAGGTAGTAAAAGACGAGGGGATAGCCAAACCCATTTTATTGGGCAATAAACAAAAAATTCAGGCCCTTATTGAAGAGCACTGCCTTGAACTGGTTGATATTCCTATCATTGATCCATTTAGTGCCGAAGAAGATTCCAGACGGGAACAGTATGCAGATTTGTTCTGGCGCAAACGCGAGCGGAGAGGAGTGACCCTTTACGATGCAAAAAAAATGATGCGCGAGCGGATTTATTTTGGTGCCATGATGGTGGAAACAGGAGCTGCGGATACCATGATTACAGGGCTTACCCGGAAATACACCCAGCCCATTATCGCCGCCCTTCAGTGCATTGGCGTGCGCGAAGGCAATACCCGTGTGGCCGGTTTGTACATGATGATTACCAAAAAGGGGCCTTACTTTTTTGCCGATTGTACCATGAATGTAAATCCAACGGCTGAGGAACTGGTGGAAATCACCACCTTAACCGCCCAAACCGTCAAACAATTTAACGTTACCCCGCGTATAGCCATGCTCTCTTATTCCAATTTCGGTTCTACAGAAGGCGAAACCCCAAGAAAAGTACGGAAAGCGGTTGAGATCCTGCATAAAAACTATCCCGGATTAATTGTAGACGGCGATATGCAGGCCAATTTCGCGGCCAACAACGACCTCATGAAGGAACAATTCCCCTTTTCGCAATTGGTGGATAAAAACGCCAATACTTTTATTTTCCCCAACCTCGAATCGGGCAACATTACTTACAAACTGATGCAGGAGCTGGGTGGCGCCGAAGCCATTGGCCCTATATTAATGGGTTTGAAAAAGCCTGTGCATGTACTGCAATTAGGCAGTTCGGTGCGTGAAATTGTGAACATGATTACCATTGCCGTTGTGGACGCACAAAACAAGAAATAATTGACGCATGATTAGTTACGTTGAAGGAAAAATAACAGAAAAAAACCCCGCCTTTCTTGTTGTTGAGGCAAACGGAATAGGTTACGGCTTAAACATATCGCTCAGCACGTACTCAAAAATAAACGAACTCGAAAAGTGCAAACTCTACGTTGAGCAGGTTTACATACGCGATGACAATCCAAAATCCTTTGGTTTTTTTGATTTTGAAGAACGCGAACTTTTTCGCAAATTGATTTCCGTTTCGGGGGTGGGTGGTTCCAGCGCCCTTTTAATGCTGTCTTCGTTATCGCCCATGGAAATTACCGGGGCAGTAAACACAGCCAATGTGGCCCTGCTGAAAAGCATAAAAGGCATAGGCGAAAAAACAGCCCAACGCATTGTGGTAGACCTGAAAGGGAAATTGGGAAAACACGAGGGCGGTATCTCGCAGATTTTAATGCCTTCCTACAATAAATACAAAGAAGAAGCGTTAATGGCACTTGTGATGCTCGGCTTTAATAAACAAGCAGCTGAAAAAGCGCTTGAAAAAGCCATCAAACAACAGGGGGTTGCGTCAGACAATGTTGAACAAATGGTTAAAGCTGCTTTAAAGAATTTTTAATTGTATACCGCTCTAAAATATACTTTCATTACAGGGTCTGTTATTGGATTGTTATCGGTCATTACAAAAGGTAATACCGGCAGCAATGGCTTTTTACCCAAACCCAGAGAGAGGGGCATAAACGGCCTTGCTGTTGCACTGAACGATACCCCGCCTCCGCCTGTAACAGCAAGTGATTTGCATTATTCATTTCCCGACAACGGTTACGATGAGCCCGTGTACAACCAGCAACACCCGCTTATACTGAACAACCCCGCAAACATTAAAACCGAAACCGAGTACGATCCGGCCACCAAAGAATATAATTTTACCCAGAAAATGGGTACTCTCGAATACCGCCCCACAACCTATATGACGGATGAGGAGTACCGCGATTACATGTTTAAAAAACAGGTAAAAAGCTACTGGAAATCACGCATTAAAGCCGATGACATCAACTCGCCCAAATCTTCGCTGATTCCAAAACTTACTGTAGGCGGCGAAATGTTTGACCGTATTTTCGGGGGCAATACAGTGGATATCCGCCCCCAGGGTTCGGCTGAACTTATTTTTGGTTTGGTCATCAATAAAAACGAAAACCCGGCCATTCCTGTTAAACAAAGGCGCATCAGCAACTTTGATTTTAACATGAAGGTGCAGTTGAACCTCGTTGGTAAAATAGGGGAGAAACTGAAACTCACCACCAATTACAACACCGAGGCCTCCTTTGATTTTGAAAATCAAATGAAGTTAGAATACAACGGGCTGGAAGATGAGATACTGAAAAAAATAGAAGCGGGTAACGTTAGTTTGCCTTTAAACAGTTCGCTGATCACCGGCAGCCAGAGTTTATTCGGTATTAAAACCCAGATGCAGTTTGGCCGTTTGAGCGCAACAACAGTGCTGTCGCAGCAAAGGGGTAAAAAAACAGAAGTTACCGTGCAGGGTGGTTCACAAACAACACCATTTACGCTGGGTGCCGATAACTACGAGGCCAACCGCCATTATTTCCTTGCACAGTACTTCCGCGACAATTACAACAATTGGATGGCAACCGTGCCGGTGATCAACACCCCCATTGTTGTTTCCAAAATAGAAGTGTGGGTCACCAACCGTACAGCCCAGTATTCACAGGCGCGTAACCTGGTTGCCTTTGCCGATTTGGGGGAAGACGGTACAAAAATTATTCAAAACCTTAGCAGCGCAGCTTGCCAGGCAGTTCAGGCTTATGTAATTGCCGATTCGCTGGGGACTTTTCCTAAAAACGGGGCGAACTCCCTGTACAACATGATTACGAATGCAGGCAACGGTTTGTTGGCCGATCGTGATTATACAGCGGCTTCCCAAAGATTATCGGATGCAGGTTCGTATAAAAACACCTGTAATTCAGGAGAAAAATTTATGGAAAGTGGCCGCGATTATGAATTGGTGTCGAGGGCCCGGAAATTAGAACCTACAGAATACACCCTGAACAGAAGGCTGGGTTTTATCTCCCTGAACCAGGCCCTTAATTTTGACGAGGTACTTTCGGTTTCCTTTCAATACACCATAAACGGAGAAACTTACCAGGTGGGTGAATTTTCCGATCAATTCCCCACCGGTGACAAGGCCCTGGTGCTTAAATTGCTGAAAAGCACACAGGTCAATACCAAAGTGGCGATGTGGGATTTAATGATGAAAAACGTTTATTCCATAGGGGCCTACCAAATCAATGCGCAGGATTTTAAATTTGATGTATACCGCAACACCAAAGGGGTGGATATGCCTTATATTGCATTGCCCCCTAATGACGGGAAGTTGCTGATACAGGTAATGGACATTGACCGGATCAATGTGAACGGAGATAAAATGCCGGATGGTTACTTTGATTTTATTCAGGATGTGACCATCAACCCCAGCAGTGGTAGGATTTACCTGCCCAGTATAGAGCCCTTCGGAAATGATTTAAGGTCAAAGTTTACCTCTGCAGATCCTGCTATAAATGATTATATTTTTCAGGAATTATACGACTCTACCAGGATAGCGGCACAACAGCTGACTAAGAAAAACGTATACAAATTCAAAGGCTCTTACAAATCAAGCAGTAGTTCTGAAATTTCGCTGAATGCCATGAACGTGCCTCAGGGTTCGGTTACAGTTACTGCGGGCGGTGTTCCTTTAAAAGAAAACGTAGACTATACCGTGGATTATACACTTGGCAGGGTGAAGATCATCAACGAAAGTATTTTAAACTCAGGGCAGCCCATTAAAATTTCTTCCGAAAACAATTCACTGTTTAACATCCAGCAAAAAAGTCTGGTCGGTACACGGCTCGATTTTAAAGTAAACAAAGACTTTAGTGTGGGTGGAACCCTTTTGCATTTGAATGAACGCCCGCTTACACAAAAAGTAAATGCCGGCGATGAACCTGTATCCAATACAATATGGGGAACCGATTTTAATTACCGGGCAGACGCACCCTGGTTAACAAGGCTGGTGGATAAAATACCGCTTATCAATACAAAAGAATCTTCGAGTATACAAACAGCGGGTGAATTTGCACAGTTGATCCCCGGGCATTCAAAAGCCATTGGAAAAACCGGGAACTCCTACCTCGATGATTTTGAAGGAAGTATTTCGCTGATAGACTTAAGAAGTCAGGGTTCCTGGTTTTTGGCCAGTGTGCCACAGGGCCAGACCGATATTTTCCCTGAAGCATTGAAAGACAGTGTTCAATCGGGTTTTAACCGGGCTAAAATAGCCTGGTACACTGTTGACCAGTCTGTGTTTTATCAGCAAACGTCTGGATTGACGCCGGGGAACATTACCAAATCCCTGCAGTCGAACCATTTTATGCGCCAGGTGGTGGAAACAGAAATTTTTCCGAACAAACAACCACCCAACGGTCAGCCCATCATCCTTCCCGTTCTTGATTTAGCCTATTACCCGGAAGAGAGAGGGCCTTACAACTATGATGTAAACGGAACAAGTTTTTCCAAAGGGATTGACATCAGTAAAAGTTTGCAAAAAGGGGATATACGTTTAAACGACCCTGCTTCGCGCTGGGCCGGTATCATGCGCCGGATGGAAACCAACGATTTTCAAACGGCCAATATAGAATTCATCCAGTTCTGGATGATGGACCCTTTTAACGATGATTACAACAGCACCTTCCCTGGGTATACCAAACCCACGAATGGCGAGATGTACGTGAACCTCGGTAATATATCCGAAGATGTGTTAAGGGACGGAAGAATGTCTTTCGAAAATGGTCTGCCTACACAACAGCAGCAATCCCTTGCCATCGACTCTACCAGCTGGGGCATTGTTCCTGCCATTTCACCGATTAACAATGCATTTAACCTGCAGGAATCAGAGCGGCCAGACCAGGATGTGGGCTACGATGGACTAAAGGATGAGAATGAAAGGACCTATTACAATGCAGCCTATATGAATTTAATTTCCGATCCAACGGTACGGGGCTATGCCAACCTTGATCCCTCGGGCGATAATTACCATTTTTACAGGGGCGATGATTACGATGGCAATGGCGGCGCCAATACACTTTTTCGCTATAAAAAATACAACGGGGTGGATGGCAACTCACCCACTGAATCGCAATATACGAATTTAAACAGCAGTCATTACCCGACTACGGCTACCACCATGCCCAACAGCGAGGACATCAACCGCGACAATACCCTGAATGAAACAGAGGCTTATTACCAGTATAAAATAAAAATCACCCCACAGGACATCAACCCGCAGAATGTAGGAAACAACTACATTACCAATGCTTATGAAACCACTGTTAATACACCCGATGGGCAGTCTTACCCCATTACCTGGTACCAGTTTAAAATACCCATTACCTCCTTCGAAAATAAAATAGGAAGCATAGAGGGCTTCAACTCCATTCGTTTTATGCGGATGTTCATGAAAAATTTCAGTGCCCCTGTTGTTTGCCGTATGGCCCGTATGGAGCTGGTGCGCAGCGACTGGAGAAGTTACCAGTACGACCTTAGTCAGGCTGGTGATTATATTGCGGTAGACAACAACCAGACTACCTTTGATATTGCAGCTGTGAACATTCAGGAAAACGGAACAAAATCACCGGTGAACTACGTTATCCCACCGGGAATCAATCAGCAGCAAAATGTGCAGACGACCAACTTAGTTTTATTAAACGAACAGGCTTTGGTACTGCGCACCTGTGGTTTAAAAGACGGGCATTCGAGGGCTGCTTACAAAAACTTAGACAACGACGTTCGTTCGTTTAAAAAATTAAAGATGTTTGTACACGCCGAGAAGTATGGAAACAACCCCATAAACGACGGTGATGTTACCTTGTTTATGCGTATAGGCACCGACTTTACAAGCAATTATTACGAGTATGAAGTGCCGCTGAAAATAACCGCTCCCGGCCATTATGACCAGAATAATGACGGGGACAGGGAAAGGGTATGGCCGGGTGAAAATGAAGTGGACATTGATTTTGCAGAACTCACTGCCCTTAAATTTAAACGGCAACCGGGCAGTATAGACATGGTACAGTCTACTACAGCAGACGGACGAACCATCAGGGTATTTGGAAACCCCAGTATTTCAAGTTTAAAGAGTGTGATGGTGGGCATACGCAACCCAAAAGATTTAGGCGGCGAATCGAAATGTATTGAAGTCTGGATAAATGAATTGCGCCTGACCGACTTTGACCAGAAAGGCGGCTGGGCAGCCAATGCCCGTGTAACGGCTAAGCTGGCCGATGTGGGACAAGTAGCGCTGTCGGGGGCCTACATGACTCCTTTCTTTGGTAGTATTGAAAAGAAAGTAAGTGAACGGAGCCGGGAAACAACCAAACAATACGATGCCTCATCAACTTTACAACTCAATAAATTTTTACCTGCCGACTGGAAAATAAACCTGCCCATGTACATTGGCCAGTCGGAAACATACATTACCCCGCAATACGATCCTTCAAACCCCGATGTATTAATGAGTGCTGTGAATGCAGACAATGGTTTTTCAAGAGAGGATATCAGTGCAATAAAAGAAAGGGCACAGGATTATACCCGGCGACGCGGATTAAATTTTACGAACATAAGTAAGGGCAAAGGAAAAAATGCTTCCACCAAATCGCATGTATGGGATGTGGAAAATTTTTCGGTAACTTATGCCTACACCGAACAATTTAAACGAAGCATAACTGTTGATCACAACCTACAGAAAACTTACCGGGGCGCACTTGCCTATAATTTCCAAACCACACCTAAAAACATTAAACCCTTTGGTAAATCAAAGGCTGTATGGCTCAACAACAAATGGTTTGCTTTGGTTAAGGACATCAACTTCACACCGCTGCCCAGTCGTTTAGGCTTTAATACCGATGTCAACCGCACCTACAACGAAGTGCTGACCAGGGATATTACAAGCATTGTGGTGATGGATAGTAAAACATTGACCCAGTACAATAAAACATTTAACATGACCCGTACTTATGATATGAAGTGGGACCTGACTAAAAACCTGAAGGTAGACTTTACCGCCAATAATATTGGTCGTATACTTGAACCTTATGGTAAAATTGACACGAAAGAGGAAAAGGACACCATAAAAAACAACATTATTAAACTGGGCACAAATACCGCATACACACACACAGCTAATTTGAATTATTCTGTTCCTATTAATAAAATCCCTCTTTTCGATTTTGTAACGGCCACCTATAGTTACAAAGCCAATTACTCCTGGACCCGCCGGCCTTTTGCTGCCGACACCATTGGGAACACCATACAAAACGGAAATACGCAAAGCTGGAACGGACAGTTCAACATGGTGAACCTGTACAATAAAATACCTTACTTTAAAAAAGTAAACAACAAAAATGGTAAAGCACCCATTTCATCCAAAGATGGCAAGGACATAAAGGACCCCAAGAGCCTGAAAGACCCGAACGACACAACCAAAAAAGAAAGGGATTACCCGGTACTGGAACACATTGCCCGTTTGATTATGACCCTGAAGCAGGCGCAGTTAACGTATTCCATCAACAGCGGAACAACCCTGCCCGGTTTTGATAATACCCCACAAATGATGGGAATAGATATGGCTGATAAAAACTACGCGCCAGGTCTGGGTTTTGTATTTGGAAGCCAGGAAAACATTATTGACCGGGCCGAACAAAATCATTGGATTGTGAAACGGCACAACCTCGCCACACCTTATGCGCACATGGTGACCAAAACGCTCAATGCTTCGGCTAAATTAGAACCCTTCAGGGATTTAAAAATAGACCTTACCGGCACCCGTACTTATGGCGAAAACAATGGTTTGTACCTGAGTTACGACCCCGTAACAGATATTTACAAGCACAATACCGCTACTAAAACCGGAACCTTTAGCATATCTACCATTACCATTGGTTCGGCATTTAAAAACGACAACAAATCAACGCACACCAATGCCGTGTTCGAAAAATTCAGGGATTTAAGAAGCACTTACCAGCAATTGTTATGGGAGAAAAACCCGTATGCGGATCATTCAAAGGTAAACGATGGTTATGATGCCAATCAACAGGATGTTATTATGTACTCTTTCATGGCGGCTTATACAAATAAAGGTGTGGGTAAAACCAAAATGGAATTGTTTTCGAAAATACCCATGCCCAACTGGAGTGTGACCTATGATGGTTTGGGGAAATTAAAACCCATAAAAAAATATTTTAAAACATTTGTACTGCGGCATACATACCGTTCCACCTATAACATGGGCGCCTTTAGCAATAATATTTTGTATAAGGACACACTTTCAACAGATATGTATAGTTATACGCGTGTTGATCCAACAACACCAGGCTCAAACTTTATTTCCCAGTACCAGATTGGTACCGTTACCATCTCCGAGAGTTTTGCCCCACTTATTAAAGTTGATATGACTTTTAACGACAAAGGATTCATAAAAGGCTTATTGGCCAATGTGGAAATAAAACGCGACAGGAACATCAGCCTTATTTCAACCGGTCCGCAGGTAAACGAAACCAAAGGAAATGAAATAGTGATTGGTGCCGGTTACCGTTACCCCAACTTAGAAATAAAACGGTTTAAAGTAAAGGGTAAACCTATTAAAAGCGATTTGAATTTTAAAGTCGATTTGTCTATCCGTAAAAACACCACCGTGTTGCGCCGTGTAATCGACGATGTAAACCAGGTAACACAGGGGCAAAATGTAATCACCATTAAAACCGCTGTTGATTATGTTGTAAGCAGCAATGTCAACATCCGCTTTTTCTTCGACAGGGTTATTAATAAACCGGTTGTTTCAACTTCGTACCCAACAGCTACAACCAATACAGGTATTAGTTTAAGGTTTAACTTAGGACAGTAAGGTTTATACGTTTACTTGTTCTTTCGTTTAATAGTTAATGAACGGGTAAACGATTAAACTTGTAAACGAATTAACTTTCTAAACTAAAAATGACTATCCTCGAAACTGAACGCCTCGTCATTTGCCAATTGTCTGTTAACGATGCGGCTTTTATTTTTGAATTGCTCAACAGCCCTTCCTGGTTAAAATTTATTGGCGACAGGGGTGTTAAAACAATTGAGGATGCGGAGAAGTATTTGAAAAACGGGCCTGTAAAAAGTTATGCCCAAAATGGTTTTGGTTTATACCTCGTTAAATTAAAAGTCAGCAATAACCCAATCGGAATGTGTGGCTTAATTAAAAGAGATGCACTTGAAGATGTTGATATAGGTTTTGCTTTTCTGCCGGCTTACGAAAAAAGAGGCTATGGTTTTGAATCGGCCTCAGCGATACTGGCCCACTCAAGAGCTACATTAGGACTGAAACGCATCGTAGGTATTACCATTGCAGCAAATCATTCTTCCATTCATCTGCTTGAAAAATTAGGACTGAGCTTTGAGAAAAAAATATTTTTACCAGGCGATGAAGAAGAACTTATGTTGTATGGCAGCCAATAAACCATTAAGCAGGGCAGCCAGCCACCCTGCTTAATGGAGCTATTGTTGCATTAACTTAATTCACCGTGCTTTCTTGCCTTAAAAGAACTTCCTCTTTTTTATAATGAATGTTTCTTTCTTTTAAATAATTGATAAAATAATTAAAGCAGGCTTCTTTTTTACCCACCAATTCAGGAGGGAAAACACCTTTGTCGGTAAAGTGGCCGTCTAAAAACAGATTTACTGCAGCAGTAGCTGTATAGCCTGTTGTACGGGCCATTGAGGAGGTTTGTGTTGCAGTATCGTACACGTCGTGCAGGTGATACGTGATTTTCTTTTTGGTTCCGTTTTCAGTACCCACAATAGTTACGCGCATAACGGTCAACTCCTCTTCCGTTTCCCCAAGTTTCCACTCGTTGAACAATATTTTTGAAGTAAAGTCCAAAGGAATAATTTCTACCCCGTTTAGTTGAATAGGTTCTTTGCTAAAAAAACCGGCGTCGCGCAAAGCAATTACTTTTTCTATATGCCCCGGATACCGCAGTGTTTTTTCTTTCATGTTCGGAATGTGCGGCATGGTGTGAATGATAGAACGCAAACCATCTGAGTTAAACGATTCAAGTGTTCCCACCCCCTTTATTTCAACATGTTCTATGTCCGACATCGCCGGTTTAACGATTACATGGCTGTTTTCAACATAACGGGCGGGCCGTGTATATTCTTCTATCACATCCACCGGCGAAAAAGGGGCTTTGTAATTAAAGGGCCATTTTTTTAGTTGTGGTAAACCTCCTACCAGGCACTCGAAATCACTCAGCTTCATTTTTTCGTTGTAATAGCCCAGTATAATATTGTCCATACCGGGGGCCACGCCACAATCAACAATTGCAGTTACCCCTTTTTGCCGGGCCAGTTCATTTAGTTCCAGGGCATTCTCAGGAAAAAAAGAAATGTCCACTACATTTTTACCGGCCTCGATAATTGTTTTCAGGGTCGTAAAACCCATGAAACCGGGTACTGCACACAGCACCAGGTCAAAGGGGCTGATGGCCGCAATCAGCAAGGCTTTGTCCTTCGCGTTGAGAGGAAGTGTTTCAATCGCCGCGTTTTTATTTTTAAGTTTTGTTAAATTTTTATCGCTTAAATCGGCTACAGTCACGCTGTGTTTTTTTGCCAGATCCAAAGCCATTGCGCTGCCTACCATACCGGCACCCAATACAATAATTTTACTCATAGTAATTGATTTTAAATGTTTAATAAATGATTGTTGTAAAAAAAAGGAAGGAGTACGAAGGAGCTACATGCCGGGAATGGCCACCCAGGCAAGAAATTCAAATGTAAAATGAGAAGCTGAGATTTTCATGAACCAAAAATAGAACATTTTATCTTAATTCCAATATAAAAAGTTTATTCGTTCAATAGTTTTTCCGTTTATACGTTGAATGGTGAAGGTACAAATGAACTATTAAACGAAAGAACTTCTAAACGAAAAAAAATCCCGGCAGTTGAGGCTACCGGGATTGGTTTAGAAAGTGTTTCTGAATTTTATTTATTTAAACAGAAACCTTGTATGGCAGGGTTGCCATGACCGATATAAGCGCTGCTGATGATGGCGCGGTCGTATCCATCCAGACGGATGTTATACCCACAGGTAGGTGTAACACCGGCTGTTGTGTGTAATTTCCAGGTACCCGATTTGGAGGTTACCGTGGTTGGAAGGCTGATGGATGAAACTACTACACCATCAATTTCAATCCATGTTCCGGGTTTTGCAGGCGTCATGTAAATATGGAAACTGCTTACATAATCATCGTGTATACTATAAGTTCCTTCAATCGTATCACCGGGTTTAAAATCAACGCCGCAGTTGCCACCACCGTTGGTAATGTCAATGGCCACATCCGGGGCTCTTTTGTCTACCATAAACGTTACCTCATTGCCCGGGTAAATATTGTTCAGGGCATCTTTCGCTTCGATGGCTATTTTAAATTTACCTTCTATTGCAGGGTAAAAATTAGCCAGCAGGTCGCCAACAATATTTATTCCTCCAAATTCAAGGTAGTCTATCCAGCCATCAGCATCCGGAATAAGGTTGTGGTGCGTAATGGTACCCATAAAATCGGTGTCGATGTTTTGAGCAGTCATCAGGTTTCCAACAGCCCCTCCTGGTTCGGTAAGTATCAGGCGGTATTTCATATTCGGGCCGGCGTTAAATAAATGTCCGAGCAATTCAACCCTTCCGTCAAAAGGGCTTTTGTTGGCCCCCGACAAAGAAGACGAGCCTCCTGAAGTAGTAGCCAGACCTGTGGCACTATCAATGTCTGTTACCACCATACCGCCTAATTTTTCGATAAAAGGGAACAGGTTGCCGGGGTTCACACCTTTGGGCAAAGGTTTTATTTCTACATAACATTCTTCCCAGTCGCCCCAGTGCGCAGTGTAATTCGGACTGTTTGCGGGTGGGGGTGTGTTCCAGGACAAGATGGCTTTTACTTTGGCCTTGCCCACGGCGCACCATTCTTTGCGGTATTTATCCAAGTTCACCGGCAGTGAAATATCGTACCACAAATCGTGTTTGGAAGCACCCGGAATATCATGCACATTTCCTGAAGATGTTCCCATGTACACCCAGCCGCTTCCGAAGTCCATGTAAAAGGCCACATACTCCTGACTGCCTTTGGTACAAAGGCCACCTGAATACCCCGTGTCTTTTTTAATTTCAACAACGGCGTGCAGCTCACTTTGATCTTTGTTTAAACTCACGCAACGCACTTCTTCATAAGTGGTGTTGAACTTGGGTTCCATGTAAAAATCGTTTACGCTCTCCCAGTCGATGTTGAGCAAGGCCAGCTCCACAGGTAATTGGGTTTCCATTACATTAAAAGAAGTGCTGGCAAGTGTTTTGGCCAGCAAACGATGGTCTTCAACATGTTTGCCATATAATTTTTTAAGTTCAGTAACAGATAATTCAGGAGCAGCAGAAGCCTGAAGGTCTTTTAGCTGAGGATGCGCGTTTTCGATAGCCGCCAGTATTTTTGGTTCTTTTAATTTAACCAGGTCTGCTGCTTTGATATTGGCAATATTGAAAATATTGTGGAACAAACACAACCAGTCTTTGCGTGGAGCGATCTGCACGTAGGCATCTTTTACAGCGCCCCATACCGGGTGCCAGTTGGGCTGATTGGCCGGTGGAATGGTGTTCCAGGACAATATGGCCCTTACCTTTGGCAACACCGGTGCATCGTCGCAGCAATGCCTTAATTTTGGTGTTATTTTCAACTCCACATTGTAACACAGGTCTTCCGGAAAGTTCCTGTCGTACACACCAACAAAAGCGGCGCCTTCATCTGTCCAGGTTCCGTTGTTGTGATAGTCTACATAAAACCTTACATACTCGCGGCTTCCTCCCTGGCAGGCATTGCCCGAATAACCTGTTTCGCGTTTAAGGTGTACCACCGCGTCTAACTTTTGAGCGTCCGGGTTGTAACTTACGCAGCCTAAGGATTCGTAATACGTGTGTTCGGGGTTCTGAAACACCGGAAGGTATTTTTTAACCAGCTCCTTGTCGCTCAGGGTGCCGAAATAATTTGGATTTTGCAGCAGGAAAAGATGTGTGTTTTTCCTGATGTTGAGCATTTGCTCAGGGTTAGTGATTTTTTTCATTGTTTCATTTTTTGGTTTTAGTTTATTTTATCGGGAACTTAAAGAACAGAATGAACTAACAGTCACTACGTTTTTTGCGCGGGGCTGTTGTTGATTTTACTTTTGTAACTTTTAATTTGAAACTTCCCCCCAGTGCATTTACAGAAGGGTAGCGGGCCGGTTGAACAGAAGACAGGGCTTCGAACAACTGATTCGGGCTTTTCCCTTTCAGCAGGTGGAGCGCATCAATAGAGCGCTTGATGTCTTTGCGCGATTGACGCTCCTTAGTATTGAGTGTTACAATGTGTTCAAGCACTTTTGTGGCGCAATTAAAATGATGCTCGCTAATTGCTTTGTCCCTGTTGCTTAGGATGGCGGGAGCCTCTTTAAACAAAGTGATAGCGGCTTCCGCAACCTCTTTATTTTTTAAAGCCTGCACTAAAAAATGCGAATTCCTACTTGCAAGTGTCCACCATAAATTAAGCCCTGTGTATTTTTTCATGTCCCTGTCTCTGAAGTGATGCAGGACTTCCATACTTTTTTTAGAAGAACTTCCTCCAAACAAAGCGTCAAAAATTTCTTTTACAACATTTGCAGGGCAGGTCGGTATTTCAGCTGTAGTAACCGAACCAAACAATTCCCAGTCGCCATCGCCATTGTTCCATCTTTGTTGCAGGGCAATGGAAGTATCGTTTAATAAATCGTCGCCCGAAAATTTCCACACCACGCTTCCAATGGTATCATCAGGGTTCAGCCAGCTCCAGATATTTTCGAAAAAGTTTTGTTGATTTTTTACGGCGTCTTCAATTTTTGATTGAATTTGAGCGCTCATGTTATTGATATCATCGTCTGAAATACTTTGGTTCGATACCCCTAAAGTGGGGATAAGGCTGTTCAAAGCATTTTGTACAGCTGCATTTAAAGCCTGGTGGCCCGATTCAGCGCCGTCGTCCGATATATTGTCTTCCTCCATCAGTACAACAATGCAGCCCGCAATGGCCGGGGCATCATCGGTACCCAATTGTTTTACAAAGTCCGGAACGGGGATAGGAGTAAGGGTCATCTCCTGAAAACCGATTGCGCCCGGTACGGCAACAACATCTCCTTCATCAACGTCTGTGTTTCCTAAATTGCCGTGGCTGCCCGGTGTGGTATACACAGTGGCCGTTCCTTCCAGCATCAGCGAATCGTTGAGCCTGCAGGTGGTTCCGTCGATTTTAAAAAATACAGTCCACATATAGGGTTCTGCACTTCCCCATCCGTCTGCTTCATCGTAGCAATTCAAATGATCGAGGTTAAACGTTACTTTCAGATTGTTTCTCATGGTTTTAGTTTTTTTGTGTTAGCCTACTCTTTAAAGGATTTTTGGCGCACTCCTTTGCTTTTTAAATTGCAATGTTAAGTCTGAACGAATATTTTCTCAACGCCAATGGTCATCTTTCCGAATGATTTAAATCAATTTTCCTGCTCTACCGGGTAGACTTTTGTAAATTTTTTGAAAAGGTCTGACAATGATTGTGCTATTCAGTTTTTGTTTTAATATGCGGGACAAAGTTGTAGCCGAATTAGTTGTTGGGAAAGAGGCAGACAGCTAAAAATGCACAAGGAAAAACACTAAAAAGAAAAAGGGGATTTTCCTGTTTATGCAAATTGGCTAAAAAATAAATAGGCAGGAAACAGGCTCAGACAACAGGCTAACAGGCGGGCTGGAAAAAATCAACCGTTCATTAACAATTCCATTACGTACAATATATGTCAGTTAGGAGAATTAATTGTAATTTTCGTCTTAATTTTAAACCAAATTTTTAAATTATGAAAACTAAAACTTTACTGGCATTCTCCATTTTATTAAGTATTGGCATAACATTTTCGTGTAAGCCAAAAGAAACAGAGACAGAAACATGTACAACTGGTGATAAAAAGCAGTATAAAATTCCGGTGAAGGATATACTGAACATGGTTGATAAATACCGCAAAGAGCGCCAGGAGATTATTAACTCCAATCCGGTTTTGCAGGCTGAATACGGGGCAGGTTTTGAAGATTCCCGCTGTATATGGTTTTCGATTGAAGACCTCAGGGCCTTTGTAGACCAGGTTGAAAAAGAGGTGAAGGAAAATAAATTAGACGTAAAATTTGATGGCTTAAGAATGTATTACACGGTTTATCCTGCCAAAAAGGA
>JAHEYF010000019.1:0-22637 GCA_023251755.1 Bacteroidota bacterium | reverse complement strand
TCTGATTACCTGCAATCAATTGCTGTAGCCGACAGAAATCACCAGGCTTTAATCATGGTCCCTACTTATTACGATGCTGTAAATAAAGTAAGTATTGATTTTGATCCCAAACATATTAACGGGAATAAACCAGTTCACTTGAAAGCATTAAAAAATTCGGATAGTATAAGTACTTATCAAACCGCATTAAATCATGGGGCTTTATGTCCGCCAAAATGCCCACCACCAACAGGCGGTGCTGCTGCGACATCGTTTCTTAACCAGTAATAATTAACCAGGCTGTTATATTTTATAAAATGGATACTTGGGTAACGATATGTTTGTTGTTGGAATTTATTGTATTTCTGATAAGTGCATTGCATTTTAAAAAATTAAAAGAAAGGGGGCTTGGCAGTTTCCCCTTTTTTTTATTTTTGAATTTTGCAGGCGAACTGCTCGGGGTTTTCCTCGCCCTTAAATTTCACAACAACATTGTATTTTACAATATATTTTCTATTCTTCAAATTATATATTACCTCGTTTTGATACGAGGCAATATTATGGGAAAAAAGGCCAGGAAGGCTGTTTTGATTACTATTATTGTGTTTGTAGCCTTTTCATTGGTCAATTATTTTTTCATTCAAAAGCTGAATAAAGAATTAGAGAGCTATACATTTACTCTTGGTTGTTTATTAATCAGCGTGTGGGTGGTTTATTTTTTCTCGGAAATGATTTTATCAAAAGAAGTGGAAAACTGCCAGGAACATCCCTTTTTCTGGATTGCCCTGGGTTTGTTTATTTTTTATGTGTGCAACATTCCCTACATGTCTGTTTATAATTACTTAGCCAATAATTATGCAGCTGTTTTTAATGCTTATTTTAGTATTATCGAAATTTTAAGTTACACCATGTATTCGTTTTTTATTATTGGTATATTATGCACGAACAGGAAGAAGTCGCGTTTGCGCTGATTATTGGAACCCTGCTTTTTTTATTTTTATGCATCTGTTTGCTGCTGTTTTTTATTTTGTTTCAGAACAGCAAAAAGCGCCACATAGAAGAAAAAAAGACCATGCAATTAGCTTACGACAATGAGCTGGCCAACGCGACCATCGAAATCCAGGAAAATACGCTGGGGCATATCAGCCGCGAATTGCACGACAATGTGGGGCAATTGTTAACAGTGGCTAAAATCCATTTGAATTCTTTAACCCGGTACCCCGAAAAAAGGACCAACGAAAAAATTACTGAAACGGGAGATGTAGTGGAAAAAGCGATCAATGAATTAAGAACTTTATCAAAAACACTGAACCCGGAAAAAATAAAACAATTCGGTTTATTAGACGCTGTTAAATTAGAATTAAGCCGTATCAATAAATTAGAAATTATTCAGACAAATTTTGTATTAAATGATGAACACAGGACTTTAGGGGCCGATATAGAAATTATTGTGTTCAGGATCATCCAGGAATTTATTGCCAATACCATTAAATATGCAAAAGCAACACAAATAAATATTGTTTTGAATTATGGTAGTGATAAATTTGTACTTGAAATAAACGACAATGGGCAGGGATTTAATATACACGACCAGATGGGCCTGGGTTCAGGGATTTTAAACATTAAAAACCGGGCGGCTTTAATGGAAGCTGAATGTGTGTTTGAATCGGAGTACGATAAAGGTACATCCTTGACGTTGACGATTGGTTATGATAAATTAAAAACAGATTCAAAATTTAAAATTCAAGATTCAATGAATGATTTCAGATAGGAACAGTACCTGCTACCAAATACCAGCTACCAGCTACAGAACTCAATACTAATATCTAACATCTCAATTCTAAAAAATGAATTCATCCATCATCATCGTCGACGATCACAAATTGGTTTCCAAAGCCATTGCTGAATTAATTGAAGGTTTTAAAACCTATACCATTTTATTCGATTTGAACAACGGGCAGGAATTAATCGAGAAATTTAAAAACAGAAAAAACATACCTGATGTAGTTTTATTGGACGTAAATATGCCCGTAATGAACGGCTTTGAAACGATGGAAATTTTACACCGCGATTTCCCGGAAGTAAAAGTGCTGGCCCTTTCGATGAACGATGACGAAGAAACCATTATACGCATGATTAAACTGGGGGCCTGCGGATACATTTCGAAATTAATTGACGATGTGGAATTGAAAACAGCCTTAGACACGGTGGTGGAGAAAGGCTGTTATTATACCGATGCGGTTACCAATAGCTTAGTCAACTCATTAAAAACAGAGCAGGTAAAAGCAAACAAAATAAAATTTTCGGACCGCGAAGAAGAACTGCTCAAATTAATTTGTACTGAAATGACGTATAAAGAAATTGCAGATAAAATGTATTTAAGTCCCAAAACAATTGATGGGTACAGGGACGCACTGTTTCAGAAATTACAGGTGAAAACCCGTGTGGGGCTTGCCATTTACGCCATTAAAAATGATTATTATAAGATTTAGTAGCAGGTAGTAAGTAGTTAGTAGCAGGTAACGGAACTTACGACCTGCTACCAGATACCTGCTACCAATCATGTACGCACCATGGCCAGCAGAGTCAACAGTTCATTCTTTTTTCTGCGCGATACTTCAACCGATTCTCCGTTCGTCATCACCACATAACCTCCATCACCTTTCATGTATTTTACAACATGGGCAAGGTTGATGAGGCAGGAATGGTGTACCCTGAAAAAATTCATGTCGGATAACAATTCGTCGTACTCTTTTAAAATCCGTGAAACTAAATGTTTGGTGCCATCAACGAGGGTAATGTATGTATAACTATCCTGAGCCGTACATTTAACAATGTGTTCAACACTTATCATCTGCAGGCCTTCAAAGGTAGGGATAGCTATTTTAGCTGATTTTCCTTTCAGGCTGATGTTGGAGAGCAACAACTCAAAATTGGGTTTGTCTTCGGCTTTGTTTTTTTGTTTGTCTTCAATTTTATTTACCGCACTAATTAAATCATCTCCGTCAATTGGTTTTAATAAATAATCGAGGGCACTGCATTTAATGGCTTTTATGGCGTACTGGTCGTAAGCAGTGGTAAATATAACTTCAAAATCGGGTTGGGGTATTTTTTCGAACAGGGTAAAGCCGTTTCCATGCGGCATTTCAATGTCTAAAAAAACAAGGTCTGGTTTGTGTTTATCTATTTCGCTAATGGCCGAAGCAACAGAATCGGCTGTTGCAAGCACATCAACGTTTTTGCAGTAGGTGCTTAATAAACTGTTTAAAGTCGTTCTGCTCTTCGCTTCATCGTCTACAATTATCGCCTTTATCATTCCTGTAAAAATAAGATTTTTTTAATAAAAGGGGATAAACAACTCCACCCTTGTTCCAAGTGCATTTCCTTCTTTATCCAGCAGGTCAATAATCTGAACGCTGAGCGCACTGTTGTTCAACTGGTTTATAATTTCTAATCTTTCCCGGGTGTTGCTCATCCCAATTGATTTATGGGTTTTGAATTTTTGCTGTGCCTGAAATTCCTTTGATTTTTTGCGGCCTATACCATTGTCTTCCACAATACATTTTAAGGTGTTTTCCAGTAACTCTATACTTACTTCTATTTTTCCTTTTCCGTCTTTGGGCATAATGCCGTGCCATATTGCGTTTTCGATATAAGGTTGTATCAGCATAGACGGGATTTGAACGAAAGCGGTATCTATTTTATTGTCTACATGAATAAAATATTCAAACCTGTTTTCAAAACGCAAAGCTTCTAAATCCAAAAATATTTTTATCGCTTCTAATTCTTTTTCAATAGGAATAGTACCGGGCTTGGAATTATCCACCACATAACGGATCAGCTTGGCAAATTTTGATAAATGTTTTTGTGATGCAACCGGATCGTTGCTGGTGATAAAATGCTGCACGGAATTAATGGCATTAAAAATAAAGTGGGGGTTCATCTGTGCCCGCAGTGCTTTTAATTCATTCGTGGCTATTTTTGTTTTGAATTCCGATTTTTCATGCCTGCGTTGTTGAACAAGGTCGATTCGTTTTTTTACAAGCAGGTATATCAGGCCGGTCAGTGAAGTAAAAACAAGTATGTAAAACACCCAGGTTTGCCACCAGGCTGGTAGTACGACAAGGCTTAATTCAGCAGGTTTATTGCTCCAGTACCCGTCATTGTTTTTGGCATACACAATAAATTTATAGGTTCCGGGACTCAGTGTTTGAAACTGAGCAGAAGTGTATTTGGTATAAATCCAGCTGGTATCAAGCCCTTCCATTTTGTATTTGTATTCGATGGAACCGGGCATTTTATAAGATAAACCAATATAGCTTATGCTTAAATAATTTTTGCTGTAATCGAGCCGCAAAGAATTTTCTTTGTACGTTTTATTGTTAATTGTAGTGTTCACAACATATACAGGTGGAGGGGCGAGATTGTTTTTTAATGCAGAGGGGTTCAAAACGGAGATGGCGTCGTTGTGTGTCAGCCACAATTCGCTGTTGTATTCAATAATATGATTGACTTCATTGCTCAGCAAACCATTTTTTTCAGTAAACACGTCTACCTTGTAAGTAAATGGTTCTTTAGCACGGAGGGTAATCTTACTTAAACCATTGTTGCTGCCCACCCATATTGTATTGTTGTGGTCAATAAAAATATCGCGGCACATATTGCTGGCTAAACCGTTTTCTTTTTTGATTTGAACAACAGTATCGCCCCTTTTAACAAGCACACCTTCGCCCCGGCTGGCCATCCATAAATCCCCGTTTTTGTCTTCTGTAATGTTTACTATTCGCGAAGAAAGTAAGGGGTTCATTTTTTCAGGAGAAATAATTGAACCGTTTTTATACGCATATAAACCTTTGTTGGTGCAGAGCCAGACAACAGCATTTTTACTTTCGTAAATATCATCTGTAAAATTCCCAAAGGAGATGTCTTCCATCACACTAAAGTTGTTTTTTACATTCAATTTTGTCAGGTGTGTGTTGCGCAATATCCAGATATTGGAGTCCGGGCTTTTTATAATTTTTTTTGCTCCTCCGGTTTTATATACCGTACAGTTTTTAGTATCATCCGGGTTTAATTTGTATATGTTAAGGTGTTTCCCAATATATAATTCATTTTGCTGTGGGGAATAGAAGCAGGTCACCCTGTCGTTTCCATTAACATAATTTTTATTAAAATCCAGTTGTACCGGTGCAACCGAATCTTTTTTAATTACCCTGATTTCTCTGTTTAAATGCCCTGTAATTACTTTATTGTTTTGTGCCAGTATGCAGGATATGCGGCTTTGGGGTAAATTATGTTCCGTCGTATAATAACGCCCTTCTCTGAAAGGGATATAATATACGCCATGTCCTTCGGTAGTGTACCACAATTCATTTTCGCGATCGGTAACAACAGCGGTAATCACTTTGCCCGTAGATTCATTCAGCAGGGTATGTTCCAGGAGTGATTTGTCTTTGTATATTTTTATTCCGTTGTACAAGCAGCACAGGATACTTTTGTCTTTATCTGCTGTAAAACTAATGATGGTTGCTGTTTCTTTTACCCTCGAAAGTATTTGTTTGTTATTGCAGAGAAACAGCTCATTGTCTATCGACAGCAGGTAGCTTCCGTCTTTTAAGTCCAGGGCATAATACCGTTGTTTTATTTTATTTTTGAATTCAATTCCTGCATTGAGTTGAAAAATTTTATTCCCCCGCTTGTCATAAGAAGTAATGTAACATTTCCCGGAAAAATTATTTCCTCCATAAATAAGTTCGTTGTTATTGAAGGAACAAAAATAAAGTCCGTTTTCACTCAGACTGATTTTTTGTACCTGTTTGTTTTGCCAGCCCGGGTTTATTTTCAGCATAAAATTACCATACACCCCCAGCCATATAGTATCTCCGGCATCTACATAAACAGAGGTGTTTAGTTTATACTCGAGTTGTTTTGTTATAGCAGCATTGCAAGGCAATGTGTAAATGCTGTCGTTTAATATATAGGCTAATTTTCCCGACAAGGACCTGATCCATATTCTTCCCTTGTCGTCTTCACTCAAACCAAACACACTGTTGTCGGGCAAACCATTTTCGGTACTGAAATTTTTAAATTCATAACCGTTGTAGCGACTTATGCCCATATCGGTAGCAAACCACATATAGCCCTTCGAATCCTGGAGCATATTGTATACTTCGGGGCTGGGCAAGCCATCCTCGGTATTAAAGTGTTTGATGTTGTAAAACTGCCCGTAGCCGATAAAGGGCTTACATACCAGGAATAGATACAGTATGAAAGAAGGAAATATTTTTTTTGAGTAACGCATGACTGAGATAAAGGTAAATTATACCAAAGTAATTAGAACCTCAAAGATTATCATACCAGGACCTTGTCCTCGGTATCTTTACATCGCGCAGGGCCGGTGATTTTAAACTGATGGTCACCGAGTAGCGTTTGTTGAAGCCAAAAGGAACCCAGTCGATATGGGCTTCCCAGCAGCGCAAATCGCGGTATAAATTAAAGGAGGTGTAACTGAGGTTGTTGGTTTTAAAATCGTAACCGCTGTTAAATCCAAACTTCCAGTTTTTGGTGACTTCAATGTTCCCGTTAAAATTAAAAGTCTGCGTGGTTTTTTCCGGGTTTTTTCCGGCAGCCGGCTGGTAACCAAAGTTGTAACTGGTACCGATGTTCCACACGCCTGTTGAGCTTGATTTGGCATTTGTTTTTTGAAACACCTGGGGGTTAAAATTAGCGGTAAGGGCCAGGTTGGCGCCGGTAAAACGTGCGATGCCCTGGTGAAGCTGAAACAGGGTGGTGTCCTGCCTGTTGCCCTCGTCATTGAGTGAGTAAGGGTCAAAGGTGCTGCTGGCCAGTACATCAATGTTTTTCCACAGCCTGCTACGGCCTGTAATGGCAATGGTACTCCACTTGTAATGTTTGGCCGCCAGGTTGTAATTGGCACCAATACTCAGGTTTTGCAATAACACTATTTTTTTATAGGTAAAACCACTATCTGTTTTTTGCCTCACTTTTGCTTCTAAGTTGTTGCTCAGGTTCAGGCTCAGCATGCCGCTTTCAGCCCCCGCAGGCCCACCGTACATTCCATTTTCGAAAATCGAATACTGTTGTACATGACTGTCAATGGTTGTATTGCCATTGTTTAAATGGGCATTACCAATGCTATCTGTAGCAACTGTTTTATAATAGTATTGGCTTAAATCGGGATGATACGAGAAGCCTGCGGTAGGAATAATAAAATGCCGGATTTGTTTGATGTGTTTAGATTTAAAATAATAATCACCAAATAATTTAGTAGACAGACTGGTGTTAAAACTCCCATCAAATGCTGGTTTAAAGCCAGACACAGTCTTCATGATTGCTTTTTTTGAAACTGAATCGTAGTGGTATTCAGTTGTTTTATCGTACATCATGGAGCTTAAATTTATTGAAGGAGTGAGCGTGAAATATTTCAGCACGTTAAAATTAGTACTGATCGGCACAGTATGCCTTGCTCCGTATTGTATGGTATCGGCAATATTTCCTTTTAAGAAACTCGAATCCTTCTGCCTTAAAAAGCTTTTGGCTTCCAGCAGGTAACTTACACCTAATTTATCTACCCAGTTTTGTTTGGCCCTCGTTTCCTTTTTAAAAGGAAAAAAACGATTGATGTTGAAAGCAATTTCCGGTAAATTTATTTCAACCACACGGGTTAAGGTATTCTGGTTGTGCCGCCCATTTAAGGATAAGTTGGCATTTTTAAAAGTATGGTTGTAATTGATAACCGAGAAAAAGGTATTGGTCAAATATTGCGAAGTAGTTTGTGAGTTGTATTTGTTGTTAAGGCCGCTTTGTACATTTACATTGGCGCTAAAACGGTCGTTGGGTCTGCTTTTGCCATCCTGCTGATGCGACCATTGTACCGAGAAGTTTTTTAATATCTGCAGGCCAAAAGGCGATGTTGGAGACCAGGTCAGTTCTTTTTCACCGGTATGTATTTCTTTGTATTCCAACCTCAGATTGCCCCGGTATTTGTAACGTATATAATAATTGGTGGAAGTACGCAGGGCCCAGGAACCAATGGTGTAAATATCGCCTGTGAGCTGCATATCCATTTTATTGTTGATCGGAAAATAAAAACCACCGTTTTGCAGAAAGTAGCCCTGCCCCGGCGATTGCCCCATATAAGGCATTAACACCCCTGCTTTGGATTTGTTTTTTACATTCGGGAAAAAACCAAAAGGCAGGCCTAAGGGGGTTTTAATTCCAGCCACTTCAACAAACACAGGGCCGGTAATAATTTTATCGTCGGGGATTATTTTTGCTTTTGTGGCCCTGAAATAAAACACGGCGTCTTCAAATTCGCAGGGGATGCACTTGGCATTTTTAATGTACATCACATTGTTGGTGTCTTTTTTTATGGCTTCACCATACACCAGCATATCGGCCTGTTTGGTGAGCACCCCGTATATTTTCCCTTTTTTGGATTTGGTGTTGTAAATAATTTTGTCGCAGCGCATCTGGTTTTCGGCATCCTTAAATTCGGGCCGCCCCACAATTTTTCCGCTGCTGTCTGTTGCCCCCTGCGCTGTAATCAGATTATGCTTGTTGTCAATTTCTATATAGGCCGCTTTCAGGTTGGTGCCCGAATAATCGACTATTGCATCGCCGTATAAAAATATTTTTTGCTCCGAGGCTTCATAACGAATGGAATCCCTGGCACTGTATTTGACCTGGGATTCAAGCATGTCGTCTGTAAGTGTGTCTTGATTAATCCGGAGTGTGTCGGGGTTTGGTAACCGCTTAGCAAGGGGAGATGCCCCTGAATAAACAGGCATAGTTATTAACAATAGCCAATTGAAAAGTAATAGTATGGTGGTACTCAGTCTCAAAGCCTCTGCCTTAAATTTGTTTATACAAACAAAATTCAAAACTACGGAAAATAGTTGTTTTTATTGTTAACCGTATTACAATGCAAACAATTAAAAGATACAAGCCGCTTTTGCTTCACGTAAAGATACTTGCGTTCCTCTTGCTGTGCGCCGGAATCCTTATTGTTTGCACGTCTTTCAGAACGAAGGCCAAACCCAAAGAAGGGGTTAAAACTGTAGTAATTGATGCCGGGCACGGTGGAAAGGATCCCGGCTGTAATGGACTGGTTCACAACGAAAAAGACGTTACACTGGCCGTTGCCCTTAAGCTGGGAAAATTAATAGAAGAAAATATAAAAGATGTTAAAGTTATTTACACCCGCAAAACAGATGTGTTTGTTGAGCTGGAAGAACGTGCCCAGGTAGCCAACCGGAATGAAGCCGATTTATTTATTTCCATCCATTGCAACGCGGCTTCAACATTTATTACTTACACCGATAAAAAAGGCAAAAAACGTAAAAGAGAAGTCCATAATCCCAAGCCTTATGGCTCGGAAACGTATGTGATGGGAATAAAAAATGAGAAGGGGAAATTAACAGTAGCCAAACGCGAAAATGCAGCCATGTTACTGGAAGACAATTATGCGAAAACCTACAATGGTTTTGACCCCAATTCGGACGAAGCCTATATTATTATGAGTATGTGGACCGGGGCTTTCGTAGAACAAAGTGCCGATTTCGCGTCGAAGATACAGGAAGAGTACGTTAAAAAAGCGGGACGTATAGACAAAGGTGTGCAACGCCAGAGTATATGGGTGCTGTGGCGAACAGCCATGCCGAGTATTTTAACAGAGGTAGGCTTTTTAACCAACCCCGAAGAAGAAAAATTCCTGGGATCGGCAAAGGGGCAGAAATACCTGGCCACATCTATTTTCAGGGCATTCAGAAAATACAAAGATGAAAAAGAAGGAAGAACGGGAGTAGCCTACAACGATGAATTTGAAACAGAAGAAGCCCTGGTGAACGAAAATTATTTAAAAGGAGACAGCCTGAAAATGGTGAAAAACACCAAAGTAAATTCAGACAGCCTTGATACAGATGTAAAAATACCCGAAGAAGAAGTTGAAGATGAAAAATACAACATCCTGATTGCAGAAGCCAACCTGAAAGAGAAGGAAGGGAAATTAACAGAAGCGAAGTTTATATACGGAAAGGCAAGCGAAATGCACCCGAAAGAAAAATTTCCACTTGAAAAAATAGAAGAGATAGACCGCACCATTGCCGCTGAAATAGCTTTTAAAGAAGAACAAAACAGAATGAAGGCTGAAAAAGAAAGGGAAACAAAGTATAAGAACTATATTACGGAGGCGGAGAAAAAATTTAACGAAAAAAAATACGCTGAAGCCCAAAAGTTTTATTTGAAGGCTGTAGAAGTTCATCCGGAAGATACTTTGTCTAAACATAAAATAAACGAGCTTGAAACTACTATTGTTGCTGAAAAAGCAAGGGTAGAAGAGGAAAACCGTTTAAAAGCCTTGCAGGACAAAGAAAGCAGGTATCGTTTGTGCCTGTTGGAAGCAGAGAAAAAAACAAATGAAAAAAAATACACCGAAGCAAAGGGACTTTATTTAAAAGCAGCAACGATAAATACAAGTGATACTATTTCGAAACAAAAAATTGAGGAACTGGATCAGCTCATTGTTGCCGAGAAAACAAAAGAGGAAGAAGAAAACAAGTTGAGGGCGGCCATGGATAAAGAGGGCCGTTATAAATCATACCTGGCAGGTGCAGAAAAGAAAACAACAGAAAAAAAGTATGCAGAAGCCAAAATTTTTTACATGAAAGCGGCTGAAGAAAATACAAACGATACCCTTTGTAAACATAAAATAGCGGAACTCGACAATTTAATTGCGACCGAAAAAGCAAAAGAGGAGGAAGAAAACCGTTTAAAAGCAGTGCATGAAAAGGAAAGTAAATACAAATGGTATTTAACAGAAGCCGAAAAGAAAAGCGGAGAAAAAAAATATACGGAAGCTAAAAACCTCTGCCTGAAAGCCGCTGAATATAGTGCTGCAGATACGCTGTATAAAATTAAATTACTTGAAATAGATCATTTAATTGCTGCTGAAAAAACGAAAGCAGAAGAAGATCAGCGTTTGGCGGAAGAAAAGGAAAAGGACAAAAAATACAACTGGTACATTGCAGAAGGTGATAAAAAAGCCTGGGAGAAAAAATTTATTGAATCAAAAAGCCTGTATTACCAGGCTCTTCAAATTAAACCTACTGATTTAATTGCAAAAAAAAGGCTGAATGAAGTGGATGCGAAAGAACGCCTGGCCGAAAAAACAAAAACAGATGCGGAGACCTCACTGAAATTACAAAAAGAAAAAGAAGCGAAATACAAATGGCTGATCAAGGTGGGCGATACAAACTTTGCGGAGAAAAAATACCACGACGCTTCTGTTGCTTACGCCAAAGCCTTGTTGTTAAAGCCTCATGAGATGTACCCCCTGCAAAAAGGAGAAGAATGTACCAAATTGTTAAAGGAACACAAACCTGGACAAGAACAGCCGCTTGTACCAGAACAAAAGAACAACAAAGACCTTGCTTCAAATGACCTTATAAGGGATTATAAAAACAACACTGAAAAAGGGCCCAACAAAGACAACGCTACGCATACCCAGCATCCGGTAAATACAATACACAGCCAGGACGGAATTGTTTTCAGGGTTCAGTTTACAGCCAACGAGACTGAAATACCTGCACCGGGAACCAAGTTCAATACCCTCGAAAGTATTTGGTTTTATAAAATGAACGGCATGTATAAATACACCGCCGGTAAATTTATGAACCACGATGAAGCCCTAAAATACCAGGAAAAGGTTCGTTCGCTGGGTTATCCGGGGGCTTTTATTGTAGCCTTTAACAACGACAAACGCATTGAAATGAACCAGGCTGTTAAACTTGCTAAACAATAGTAAAAAAGTTTACTCGTTCAATAGTTTATTCGTTTACTCGTTTTTCGTTCTTTTGTTCATTTCGCTCACCTGCATAACTATTGAACGAATAAACAATTAAACTATTGAACAGAGATTAAACGTTTATTTTTTAAGATCATCTAAAAACGGGCAAAAAACACTAAATTTACGATCTAAATTAACAAGCAAATTTCGGTGAAAATCTCAAAAGAATTAAAGGTCGGAATAGTAATGATTCTTGCTATTGCATTATTAATATTCGGGTTTAATTTTTTAAAAGGCTCCAATCTCTTTAAAAATCAAACAAAAATTTACGCGCTGTACCCCCGTGTCGACGGCTTAATTGAGGCCAATCCTTTACTCATGAACGGGTATAAAATAGGGCAGGTGCAGGACATCAGCTTAGTTGCCCAAAAAAACACAAACGAATACAAAGTACTGGTTACATTTTTACTGAACGAAGCGGTGAACATTCCCAAAGGTTCATTGGCTAAAGTCATTTCATCTGATATCCTGGGTTCAAAGGCGGTTCAGATCGAAGTGTCCAACAGCCCGTTATTTATAAACAATGGCGATACATTGGTAGCCGCTTCTGAAGACGATTTAAAAACCACGGTGGACAAGCGTATCGCTCCTTTGCAGAAAAAAGCAGAAAACCTTATTTCGTCTATTGATTCTGTAATGCAGGTGGTTCAACATGTATTGAATGCCAATGTTCGCGAAAACCTGATACAAAGTTTTGAAAGTATTAAAAACGCCATCATTTCTTTGGAGCACACCACCATCCGTGTAGATACCCTTGTAAACAAAGAGCAGTATGCCATTGCCAATGTGATCAATAAAATTAATTCGATTGTAAACAACATCGAAAGAAACAACGAAAAAATTGCTGATGTCATCAATAATTTTCATAACATTAGTGATTCGCTGGCCCAGGCCAATATTAAACAAACCATCGACAATACCAATAAAGCCCTTACACAGGCCAATGTGATATTGAACCAGATCAACAGCGGACAGGGGACAATGGGTAAGCTGATCAGAAACGATTCACTGTACAACAACCTGAATAAATCGGCAGAAGATTTGGATAAGCTGATGAAAGATTTACGTATTAACCCTGAGCGCTACGTACACGTATCGGTGTTTGGAAGAAAAGAACGGAAAAAACCAAAGGACTAAAAACATGATTTCAATACTTGCATTTCTTTTATTGGCAATAGCCGGTACAGCCTGGTTTGTTGTAAATATGCGCAAAGTACGCCGCAATATTTTATTGGGAAAAGAAGCAGACCGCAGCGACAGGAAAAGTGAACGTATTCAAACATTAATCCGTGTGGCACTGGGGCAGTCTAAAATGGTTACACGCCCTGTTTCGGCTACGATGCACATATTGGTGTACGCTGGTTTTGTCCTCATCAATATTGAAGTCATGGAAATGTTTATCGACGGGGCTTTCGGCACTCACCGCGCGCTTTCTTTTATGGGTTCTTTTTATAATTTCCTGATCGCTTTCTTCGAAGTCCTTGCTTTTGGGGTGACCCTGGGTTGTGCCGTTTTCCTGATTCGCCGCAACATAGTAAAAGTAAAACGTTTTTTAAATAAAGAGCTCGATGGATGGCCGCGCACCGATGCCAACCTCATTTTATGTTCGGAAATTATTTTAATGTCGGCTTTGTTTATTATGAATGCAGCCGATCAGACTTTGCAGCAACACGGCGATGCCCATTACCACGCCGCTGGTAGTTTTCCCATCAGCCAGTTGATTGCACCTTTGTTTAGCGGGATGAGCGACGGCTCCTTGATTTTTATCGAACGTTTTTGCTGGTGGTTGCACATTGTTGGGATATTCGGCTTTTTAAATTACCTGCCTTATTCAAAACATTTTCATATCCTGCTGGCTTTTCCAAACACCTATTACTCCAATCTTGAACTGAAAGGAAAATTTACCAATCTCGACGCTGTTACCGATGTGGTAAAGCCGAACTTCGACCCTTCGTATCAGCCCATCACCGATCCCAATTCCCCACAGCGTTTTGGAGCCAAAGATGTTTTTGATTTAAGCTGGAAACAATTGTTAGATGCATACAGTTGCACTGAGTGTGGACGTTGCACGTCTTCCTGTCCGCAAAACATTACCGGTAAAAAATTATCGCCCCGTAAAATAATGATGGACACCCGCGACAGGTTGGAAGAAGTGGGTAAAAATATGGACGCGAACGGTGGTACATTTAAAGACGATGGTAAATCCTTGTTGGGAGATTACATCAGCACCGAAGAGATATGGGCCTGCAACACCTGCAACGCCTGTGTGCAGGAATGTCCCATCAACATTGACCCTTTAGGTATTATCATCGACTTAAGAAGGTATTTGGTAATGGAACAAAGTTCGGCGCCAAATGAATTGAACACCATGTTTACCAATATGGAAAACAACGGTGCGCCCTGGCAGTTTAGCCCTTCTGACCGTTTGAACTGGGCGAAGGAAAATTAGTTCGATCGTTTATTCGTTCAAAAGTTCATTCGTTTACAGGTAAACAAACGAGTAAACGAATAAACAAGTAAACAAATGAACGAGTAAGCGAATAAACAAGTAAACGAATAAGATGAGCAATCAAACACTAAAAGTCCCGACAATGGCCGAAATGCTGTCCAACGGCGAAACACCCGAAATTTTATTCTGGGTGGGCTGTTCAGGTAGTTTCGACGACAGGGCCAAAAAAATAACCAAGGCCATTGTTCGTATTTTGAACCACGTTGGAATAAAGTTTGCCGTATTGGGAACAGAAGAAAGTTGCTCCGGTGACCCTGCCAAACGTGCAGGAAACGAATTCCTGTTTCAGATGCAGGCCATGAGCAACATTACCGTTATGAATGGTTATGAAGTGAAAAAAATAGTAACAGGTTGTCCGCATTGTTACAATACCATAAAAAATGAATACCCCTCTTTGGGTGGAAATTACGAAGTAGTACACCATACCCAATTGGTACAGGAGCTGATTAACCAGGGAAAATTAAAAGTGCAGGGCGGTGAGTTCAAAGGAAAAAAAATTGTATTTCACGACCCCTGCTACTTAGGCCGTGCAAACGAGGTGTACGAAGCCCCGCGCGAAGTCATACAAAAATTAGATGTTGAATTAGCTGAAATGAAACGCAGCCGTGCCAATGGTTTGTGCTGTGGCGCAGGTGGCGCACAAATGTTTAAAGAAGCCGAAAAAGGAAACAGGGAAGTAAACACCGAACGTACAGAAGAAGCACTTTCGCACAATCCGGATGTAATTGCAGTAGGTTGCCCGTTTTGCAATACGATGATGACCGATGGTGTAAAACACTTTAACAAGGAACAACAAACCAAAGTATTGGATGTAGCCGAAATGATTGCTACGGCAAATGATTTATAAAACAATGAACAGCTCAATTTCTGATAATAGCCGGGTATGGGTTTACTTAAGTGATAAGGAATTATCTGCTGAAGAAGAACAAATGATTACCGCAGACCTGCACCTCTTTTTAACTGAATGGAAAGCGCATGGTACACCGCTTGCAACTGCATCACAATTAACACAACAACGTTTTATTATAATAGCCGTTGATGAAGATGTATATGCTGCAAGCGGATGCAGTATCGACAAGCAATTGCAATTTATTAAAGAAACAGAAAAAAAGTACAACATTCATTTACTGAACCGTTTGCTGGTTGCCTATCAGCAGAACAATAAAGTTGAAGTTATTCATTCGTCAAAGGTGCAGGCCTTGTTAAATGAAGGAGTACTCAACGAAAACACATTGGTATACAACACAGCAGTAAGCACAGGCAAAGAATTTAAACAGGTATTTGTTTCACCACTAAAACAAACCTGGCTGAATCGTTTTATTACACACAAGGTATAAAGATTGTTTTTTAACCTCCCTTTGATAACCTTATTAATTGCTTAGAGCCTGTTTAAATTTTGATGAAATAATAAACAAGTCGCTCCTAACGGAGCTTGTAAATTATGATTAAAAATTTTCTACAAACAGTATATCCCTACGGGATAATAGCTCCGAAGGAGCTTTCTGTTTGTAGAGAAACAAAAATAAATATTTAAAAAGCCCCATCGGGGCGACCTGTATTTTAAAATATAAAAATTTGAACAGGCTCTTAGTTAAACCTGAAAAAGAAGTATGAAGAAATTGTCATTTGTTTTTTTGATTGTATTGTTTGGAATGCAATCCTGCCATTACCGTCCTTTTCTAAAGTATTATTTCCCTTCCAAAAAAACGCACCTTGCAAAATTTTCAAAATGGGAACAGCATATAGGCTCACCTTCAAACCCATTAAGGGCCTGTTACGATGTGACCTGTTACGATTGGTTAGTAAGCGTTCATCCCGAAAAGAAAAGCATCAATGGCTTAATGAAAATTTATTTTCGCATGGATTTAGCACAAGATAGTCTTATGCTGGATTTACAAACGCATTTAAAAATTGACGGGGTAAAAAGCTCTGTTTCTTTAAAAAAATGGAAAAGAAAAAAAGATGTGTTGTTTTTTGTATTTGACCGGAATTTACAAAAAGGAGAAAGCGCTGTGATTGAAATTGCTTACCACGGTACGCCTGTATCACTATTGGGGGAGTCGGCCATCAATTGGAAAAAAGATAAAAACAACAAAGCCTGGGTGTGCTCTGCTACCGAAGGGATTGGCCCACACCACATGATGCCCTGTAAGATGTTACTGAACGACGAGCCGGATTCTTGTTTTATCCGGGTAGCTGTGCCTAAGGATTTAGTAGCTGTTGCAAATGGTAAATTAGACGGAATAACAGAAACAGGTACAGAAAAAATTTACAATTGGTCGGTTAAAAACCCCATCAATATTTACAATATTTCATTTAATACAGGTGATTATGTGAAGTTGGAGAAGGACTACAAAGACATCAATAACATTGATCGTAAAATATATGTGTATGCCCTTAGTTATAACAAAACAGTAGCTGATACTTTTTATGACCAGGCTCCGGTAATGATGAAAAATTTTGAAAGGCTTTATGGACCCTACCCCTGGTGGAACGACGAATGTAAATTTATAGAATCCTGTTTACCGAATAGTGCTATGGAGCATCAGTCGGCTATTTCAATGGGAGAAGGCTATGTTTATAACCATAGAAAAATCAATGTTACCCTTGCCCATGAACTGAGTCACGAATGGTGGGGGAATAACATTACAGGTTACGATTATGCAGATATATGGCTGCACGAAGGCTTTGCCAGCTATTCGGAGTTTTTGATGGCAGAAGCAATCTATGGAAAAAAGGATTATGATTTATTTGCCCGTTATTATTCAAAAAATGTAAGGAACAAGCGCCCTGTATTAAAACCCTACAATGTAGTATACGACAGTTGGGTGCACGATGAAGACCAGGACATCTATGATAAAGGAGCGATGTTGCTGCACACACTGAGGATGCAATTGGATCAGGATGAATTATTTTTTAAAGTACTTAAAAATGCCCAGGTAAAATTTGCGAAAAGCAATATCACGGTAGCGCAGTTTATTTCATATTTTAATGCAGAAACAAAAACGGATTTCACTCCTTACTTTGATTTGTACCTCAAACAACTATCTCCACCGGAATTGGAATACCGTATTGATAAAACAGATGCAGAAACAGCAGTGCTCAATTACAGGTGGGCGAAGGAATTGACCCCTGGCTTTAGCATGAAGGTAATTGCAGATGTTGGTGATACGCCAATGGTTATTTATCCTACAGACAAGTGGCAACAATTAAAATTTCCGGCAAAAGAAGTGCTGAGCTTTGACATTGCGAAGTTTGGGTATGTTTTACTGAAAGTAGCAGGTAGTAAGTCGTAGGTAACAAGTACTAAATACTTACGACCTGCTACCAAATTAAAAAACATGAAATACATCTACACCTTATTGTTTATCACCGGCCTCGTTTTTACCTGGTCCATCATACATCCAAAAGATTCTTTTACCTGGTTCATGGAAGTATTTCCCGCTATTATCGGACTTGTTATTTTATCGTTCACATTTAAAAAATTCAGATTCACCAACCTCGTGTATACCCTGATCGCTATTCACTGCTGTATTTTATTTGTGGGTGGGCATTATACTTATGCTGAGGTTCCTTTGTTTGATTGGATCAGGGATTTGTTTCATCAGCAAAGGAACAATTACGATAAAGTAGGGCATTTTGCACAGGGCTTTATTCCGGTAGTGATTACAAGGGAATTGATGCTCCGAAAAAATGTTTTAAGTAAAAAAAGCTGGTTGAATTTTATTGCGGTATGTATTTGTATGGCCATCAGTGCAACGTATGAATTTATAGAATGGCTGGTGTCTGGATTAACCGGCGAGTCGGCAGACGCTTTTTTAGGAACACAGGGTTATGTGTGGGATACACAATCGGATATGTTGTATGCAACAATTGGAGCTATAGTGGCACTTACAGTATTGAGCAGGGTTCACGATAAGCAGTTACGATTGACGAGTTACGAATAATCTACGAATACGAATTTGTACGAATATACTAATGTTGCAATTTACAGCTACTACACACAGATTGGTATATTCGTAAAGATTCGTAATCAGTAGTCCCACTAAGAACTAAGAACAATGAACTAAGAACTAAGCTTGTTCTATATTCTGAAGCTGATACAGGTGATAATACTCTCCCTTTTGTCCGAGTAAATTTTTGTGGCTTCCCTGTTCAATTATTTCCCCTTCATGCAATACTATAATGTTATCTGCGTATTTAACCGTGCTTACCCTGTGGCTGATAATAATGCTGGTTTTTCCTTTCATGATCCGGCGCAGGTTGTTGAGTATTTCATCTTCTGTTTCAGTGTCTACAGCACTCAAGCAATCGTCGAAAATTAAGATGCGGGGTTGTTTAATAATGGCCCTTGCAATGGAAATCCGTTGTTTTTGTCCGCCCGATAAAGTAATGCCCCTTTCACCGACTACCGTCTCAAAGCCCTGTGGGAACTCAATAATATTGTTATATACAGCAGCGTCTTTAGCGGCCTGTTCAATTTGCTCTTTGGGCTGGTTATCGCCTGCTGCAAAAGAAATGTTGTTACCAATGGTGTCTGAAAATAAAAACACTTCCTGCGGTACATAACCTGTTTGTGCGCGCAGGTCAAATAAATTAACCTGTTGAATATTTTTATCGTCTACTAAAATTTCCCCTTCCTGAATGTCGTACATACGGGCAATAAGGTTGGCAATACTTGATTTACCGGAGCCTGTAGTGCCAATAATAGCAAGCGTTTCGCCGGGATGAAGAACAAATGAAATATTTTTCAGGGCCTGTATATTTGTATCGTCGTATGTAAAGGAGACATTTTTAAATTCTATTTTTCCTTTTACAATTAACTGGTCCTTGTTGTTATTTTGAATGGAAGCTTCGGTTTGTAAAAATTCGTTGAGGCGGGTTTGGGATGCTGCCGCCCTTTGTACTAACGAGGATACCCAACCCAATGAAGCGAAAGGCCAGGTAAGTTTAAATACATAAAAAACAAACTGGGGCAGGTTTCCAATGCTGCCTATTGTTCCGTCTATATAAAATTTCCCGCCAAAATAAATAATAGAGATCAGGCTAAGCCCTACCATAAACACCATAAAGGGCTGGAACATGGCGTCTGTACGGGCCAGTAGCAATGAAGTGTATTTGTATTTGTCGGATTGTTCGATAAATTTTGAAGTGTAATACTCTTCCCTGTTGTATGCTTTAATCACCCGTATACCCGAAAATGTTTCCTGTGCATTGCTGGTAATGTTAGACAGTTCTTCCTGCACCCTGGTACTTCGCTGATTGATGAGGTTGCTTATTTTAAAAATCATATATGAAAGTACAGGCAGGGGTGTTATTACAATAAGTGTAAGTTGCCAGCTTTCGTTCCACATAAATACAATTACTGAGGTAATTGTAACAAAGGTGTTTACTAAATACATAATAGCGGGACCAACGTACATCCTCACTTTCCCTACATCTTCACTGATGCGGTTCATCAGGTCGCCGGTGTTGTTGCGTTTATAAAAATCGAGGTCGAGTTTTTGGTAATGCGCGTATATTTCATTTTTCATGTCGTATTCAATCAACCTGGATACAACGATAATGAACTGCCGCATTAAAAACATAAAAAATCCACTGCCAACAGCCAGCAAAATCAATTCAAGCCCGTAAATAATAAACTGATTGGTGTCCAACGCTTTTTTATGACTATACATTTCTACAAAGTCATTGGTTGCATTTTTTATTATTACACCCGGAATATTGGCGAAGATGTTGGAAATGGCTACAAACAATATCCCCAGCAGGAGACGGTAGCGGTATTTGTAAAAATATTTATTTAAGTAGCGAAGTGATTTCAAGCGGTAAGTTCAAGATTCAAAATTCAAGATTCAAAGAATCTGCGAAGTGAAAAGTATTAAAAAAGGCCATCGTTTTGTGATAGCCTTTTTGTATTTTATTTTGCCTGTTTAACCCTCTCAACGTAGGTACGGGTACGGGTATCAATTTTAATTCTTTCGCCGGTGTCTACAAATAAAGGGATCATAATTTTAGCCCCTGTTTCCAAAGTAGCCGGTTTTAATGTATTGGTGGCGGTATCGCCTTTTACACCTGGTTCGGTATAGGTAATTTCAAGTTCAACAAATACGGGTGGTTCAGCTAAAATCGGGTTGTCGCCTTCAAAGGTAATTTTTACTTCCATTCCTTCTTTTAAAAACTCGTAGGTATCGCCAAACATAATGGTGGGGATGTGCATTTGTTCAAATGTTTCATTGTCCATTACCACCATAAAGTCGCCTTCGGGGTAAATAAACTGCAACAATTTATAATCCACACGTACCAGTTCAACCTCTTCTCCGGAGCGGAAACGGTATTCGGTTTGTTTTCCTGTTTTTAAGTTGCGCATTTTTGCCTGGTAAAAGGCGCGTAAATTACCGGGAGTACGGTGTTGATATTCCGTAATAGCACAAAGCTCACCGTTAAACCGTAGAACTGATCCTACTCCTATATCACCTGTATTTGCCATTTATGTATTGTTTATTTACGTTGTTAAAAGTTTTGCTAAAATAATAAAAATTCAGGAGCTTTTTATTTCTCCACTTCTTCTTCGCCTGCATCCATGGTAACCCCCATGGAGCAGAATTTACCGATGCGCTGTTCCACCCTGTTTTCAGGCGAAAGCGCGGATAAATTTTCTAAATGGAAAAGTATTTCTTTTTTTACCCGCTCAAACATTTCTGTAGGATTGGCGTGCGCACCGCCCAATGGTTCTTCAATCACACCGTCCACTAACTTTAACAGGCTCATGTCGGAAGCAGTTAATTTAAGGGCTTCTGCGGCTTTTTCTTTTTGCGCCCAGGTCCTCCATAAAATGGTGGAACAATTTTCGGGTGAAATTACCGAATACCAGGAATTTTCCAGCATCAGCACCTTGTCGCCGATACCAATGCCCAGGGCACCACCAGAGGCCCCTTCACCAATAACAATACATATTACCGGCACCTTCAGTTGGGCCATTTCGAGCAGGTTACGGGCAATGGCTTCACCCTGTCCGCGTTCTTCTGCTTCCAGGCCGGGATAGGCACCGGGGGTATCAATTAAAGTAACAATTGGTTTGTTGAATTTTTCAGCCATTTTCATCAGGCGCAAAGCCTTGCGGTAGCCTTCGGGGTTGGCCATTCCAAAGCGGCGTATCTGGCGCATTTTGGTGTTGATTCCTTTTTGCTGGCCAATAAACATAATAGTTTGTCCGTCCACTTCACCAAAACCTCCTATCATTGCTTTATCATCACCCACCGTACGGTCGCCGTGCAGTTCAACAAAAGTACCTTTGGTCAAGTGTTCGATATAGGCTAAAGTATAAGGTCTTTCCGGATGACGGCTCACCTGTACCTTTTGCCAGGGACTTAGTTTTTCGTAGATCTCCCTGCGTACATCGGTAATTTTTAATTCTAATTCCAGCACCGATTTGCTGACATCCACCTTGCTTTTTTCAGCCACTTCTTTCAGCTTGGTAAGTTCTTTTTGTAAGTCCTCTATCGGTTTTTCAAAATCTAAATAAGCCATTTTGATAAGTTAAAAAATAATAAGTCAAAAGTTAAAAGCCTAAAGCCAAAAGAACGAATTCGGTTACGATTAAATCCTTTACATAAATAAAGGATCAGTATATGAAAATCGGGTGGCTAAGATACAACATTTTAGTGCAGGTGCAAGTACCGGAATAAGCCATTATTGTATTAATTTTGTGCCGATATGCTCGTATTTCCGAATGCAAAAATAAACCTGGGACTGAATGTAACCGAAAAACGAACCGACGGTTTTCATAACATTGAAACAGTGTTTTACCCCGTAGGATGGAGCGATTGCCTCGAAGTTCTTAGTTCAGAGTTCTCAGTTCAGAGTTCTCAGTTCTTAGTTCAAGGTGATAAGGTCAGCAAGGCCGAACCTATATTAACGAGTAGCGGATTGCACATTGGTGGTGAACTTGTAGATAACCTCCTATATAAAGCCTGGCAATTGATTAGCGAAAAGTATAAACTGCCTCCGGTAAAAATCCATTTACATAAAGTAATCCCGATGGGGGCTGGTTTAGGTGGTGGTTCGTCAGATGCAGCCTTCTTTATTAATTTAATGAATGAAAAATTTTCGCTCAATATGCCCCTGGAAGAGCGCTTGTCCATCGCCGGTAAATTAGGAAGCGATTGCGCTTTTTTTATTGAAAACAAAGCCGTGTATGCCAAAGGCAAAGGAGATGAATTTGAGCCGCTTGCAATTGATTTGAACCGGTATAAGATTTTAATTGTATATCCGGGCACACATAGC
>JAHEYF010000200.1 GCA_023251755.1 Bacteroidota bacterium | reverse complement strand
GCCTTGTCCAACATTTTAATGGCCTGGTCGTAAAGCCCCTTGTTGTAGAGTAACTGAGTATAATCAATGTGGTTGCGCAATTGCACATCAATTGAACTGGAAGCCGTGAACAATTTTAAACTGTGCATCAATTGCTTGTATAAATGCGCTTTGAGGTTGGGCAATTGAACCGGGTTAATTATCCTGGTTTTCTTCAAAATTTTGGCTTCATCGTAATTGGTCTGTTTTTCAATCAAATCAAACAACAGTAAAAATTTTTTGTCCTCCGAACTTTGCAGGCGAGACGAATAAAGGCGGAAATATCGTTTTTCGCTTTTACTCATGGTTTTTATTAATTGAAAGAGGTGATCAGAATAGACCTTAGCCATTGTATTATTTGTTGGTTAAATAATAGTAAATATAAGGTATTTTTTAAAAAAATGAAAAGGTTTGATGGCTGTAGAAATCGTAGCGTATTTTTATTTTTATTTCGATTCCGGGGGCACAGAAAGTAAATTAGCGGCTCGGTTTAGCCTTCTGTCAACTGTTGTGGTGAAGATGATTTCCTGAACAAATATACGATCGAAGGTGAAACTATTAACAGTTAGAACAAAAAAAATTGAGAACTACAGCCGCAATTACCTCCGTCGCCAATTACCTTCCCGACTATATTCTACACAATTCAGAGCTCGAAAAAATGGTGGACACCACCAGTGAGTGGATTATGGAACGTACGGGGATTGAAGAAAGACGTGTATTAAAAGACAAAGACAAAGGAACGGCCTACATGGCTGCCGAGGCTGCTAAAAAAGCCCTGGCCAAACGAAATATGCAGGCCACTGAGATCGATTTGCTTATTGTATGTACAGCTACGCCCGAACACCAGTTTCCTGCAACAGCAAACATAGTGAGCGATATGATTGGTGCCACCAATGCCTGGAGCTTTGATGTGATGGCGGCCTGTTCGGGATTTATATACGCCTTAACTGTAGGCAGTAAATTTATAGAAACAGGTACCCATAAAAAGGTAATGGTGATTGGTGCCGATAAGATGTCGAGCATTTTGGACTATACTGACCGTAATACCTGTGTGTTGTTTGGAGATGCTGCTGCCGCAGTTATTTTAGAACCAGATACCAACGGTTTTGGAGTGGTGGATTCAAAAATGTACAGCGACGGAAGTGGAAAAAAATACCTTTACCAGGTAGCCGGCGGAAGCCTTAATCCGGCAAGCATCGATACAGTTAGCAATCATTTGCACCACATTACCATGGATGGAAAAGCCGTGTTTAAAATTGCAGTCGTTAAAATGGCTGAAGTTGCTGTGGAAATGATGGACCGAAACGGGCTGACTGCCGATAACATTGCTTATTTAACGCCGCATCAGGCCAATAAACGCATCATTGAAGCCACCGCGCTTCGCATGGGAATTGGGATGGACAAAGTGATGCTGAACATTAACAAATACGGAAACACCACCTGTGCCAGTATTCCCAACTGCCTGGCCGAATGGGAACCCAAATTAAAAAAAGGGGACAACCTTATACTTACCTCATTTGGTGCAGGCCTTACCTGGGGCGGAATTTATGTGAAGTGGGCATATTAACTTTGAGTTGAGAGTTTAGAGTCTAAAGTTTAGAGTGCGATCACGGAGGACTCCCCAACTTTCAACTATAAACTCTCAACTAAAACGATAAAAAAGATACTCTTTTCCGGTTGCAGTTCGAACGCACAAAATAACCCAGGTCAAAGTTAAATTCGGTGTGCAGCATAATGCTAAAAGCTTTGGTGGGCGAATACGTATCATAAGATTTAAAATGTTTTACATCATTCAGGGGGTACGATACTGCATTACCGCTTCCCCCACCGTTAGAGATTAAATCAGTTAAAGAATAATTAATCCGGAAACCCGCCGCCAGTGTAAAGGCATTGGATTGAATAAAGTTGGAACCAAATCCAAACACCCCTGAAACATAACTTTTATTAAAGGCAGCTGTAACATCTTTGCTGATTCCATCACGGTTTTCGGTAACACTTTTTATTAAAGAGAGTTGTGGCCCTATTTCAACATAAGCACCATCATCGTTGTGATAACGGTATAAAAAAGCCATGTCGATGGTTTTTAAAACAATGTTTTTATTAAATTTAGTAGAGTCAATTTTAATTTCATAGTTCTGGTTTTTTATTCCGTACTCAACATTCAGCAACAGTTCATGCGATTCATTGATGTTCAGTGCCAGCTTTCCTCCAAAGCCATAACAGAGGGAAATATCAGAGGTCACCGTTTTCTGATCGTTCCAGATGTTTTTATTGGTAATGATATTGGCTCCGCCACTGCCGGTGAGCCCAAATTCAATCCAGGAACCTTTTTGAGCCAACAGGCAGCCAGGGATCATTGCTGCAATAACAAAGCACACCTTCATTAATTTTTTCATTTAATGCGATTTAGAGTTAATAAAGGAAATTATAGGTGGAGTCGTAAAAATAGACAAAAACAGCTAACATTTTTAATAAGTAATTAACATTTGCCTTGTTCTATAAAAAAATGCCGGCCTGTGAACTGACTGTTAACATAAATAGGGAAAAAAATTAAGCTGCTAAATGGTTAAAATCCTAAAATTCCTGTAGGTTTGTAGATTCAACATTCATTTTTTGTAAATATAAAACGAGAGAAATTTTTTACAATCATTAAACGAAGAGTGTTAAAATTAAAAGAACATTAAATAATATGATATGAAATTAGTTCAGGGTAAAGTAGTTTTAATAACCGGAGCGTCGCGTGGAATAGGACGTGCCATTGCCTTAAAATTTGCAGAACAGGGAGCCAACGTGGCTTTTACCTACCTGAGTTCTGTTGAAAAAGGAGAGGCTTTGGAAAAAGAACTGGAAGCTTTTGGTGGAAAAGCCAAAGGGTACCGTAGTGATGCCGCAGATTTTAAAGCGGCTGATGAATTGGTCAACAGTGTTGTTGCTGACTTCGGCACCATTGACATATTGGTGAACAACGCCGGAATTACCCGCGATACTTTGCTGATGCGTATGTCGGAACAACAATGGGACGAGGTGATGAACGCCAACCTTAAATCGGTGTTCAATCTTACCAAAGCTGTACAACGCCCGATGTTAAAGGCACGCAAAGGTTCTATTGTGAACATGAGTTCGGTGGTAGGGGTGAGCGGCAATGCCGGACAATCCAATTATGCGGCATCAAAAGCAGGTGTTATTGGTTTTACCAAATCAATTGCACAGGAGTTGGGTTCGCGCAACATCCGTTGCAATGCCATTGCACCGGGATTTATTGAAACAGAAATGACCGCTGCACTAGACGAAAAGGTGATTCAGCAATGGAGGGAGAGCATCCCTTTGAAACGCGGAGGATCAACAGACGATGTGGCCAACGTAACTTTGTTTCTGGGAAGCGATATGAGTGCCTATATTACAGGGCAATGTATAAATGTTTGCGGTGGGATGTTGATGTAGGATGAAGTTCAAAATTTAAAATTTAAAATTCAAAAGGGTCGTACTTAATAAGATACCCTTTCATGAGAAAAATAATTCTTTAAATTTTGAAATTAAATCTTAGACTTAAATTCACTTTTTAGCTTTGCACATAGGATTTAATCGTAAACAGGATCTCCCTTGAATTTTAAATTTTGAATCTTAAACTTCTATTATCGTACTTATCTTCCAAATAATCACCGAGCGCCCTTTATGGCTCATGCTCTTGTGCGTAGCAGCAGGATTGCTGTATTCTTTTTTTCTTTATTATAAAAATGATAAACACAAAGATATTTCCAGGCTATTAACGGTTTTTTTATTTGTACTTCGATTTGTGTTAATTTCCTGCCTTGCTTTTTTTCTCTTAGGACCACTGATTAAAAATACCATCACCGAACAGGAAAAACCATTGATTATTATTGCCCAGGATAATTCTTCTTCCTTAGTTTATTCAAAGGATTCAGCATACATCAAAAAAGAATATGTTGAACAATTAAAACAACTGTCTGCTTCGCTGGGTGAAAAGTATGAAGTGAAGCTGTACAATTTTGATGATGCGGTAAGGCAATCAGCTGAAATTACATTTAAAGGAAAAGAATCGGATTACTCAGCTTTGTTTAACGAAATTGAAAACAATTACAGCAACCGCAACCTGGGGGCCGTGATACTTGCCGGAGATGGCCTGTACAACAAAGGCAACAACCCGGTGTACCTCACTTCAAAAATTAAATGCCCGGTATACACCATTGCTTTGGGCGATAC
>JAHEYF010000105.1 GCA_023251755.1 Bacteroidota bacterium | reverse complement strand
TTCCTGTACAGCCATTTAATACAGGTGTTACAGTTATACTCGCTGTAACAGCAGAAGCTCCTGTATTTGTTCCGGTAAAGGCGGGGATGTTTCCTGTACCCGCAGCAGCGAGTCCGATACCGGGGTCTGTGTTGGTCCAGTTGAACGTTGCACCCGCAGGGGTACTTGTAAAATTAATGGCAGGGACCAATTGTGTACTACATAGACTTTTATTTGCAAGTGCAGTAATAACAGGCACGGGGTTTACAGTTACAGTAACTGTTGCTGAACCTATACAACCACTGTTGTTAGCTGTTACGGTGTAAGTTGTAGTTGTAGTCGGGGAAACGGTTGTGGTTGCAGATGTAGAAAAACCTGTGTTTACAGGATCGTCCCAGGAGTAGGCAATGCCTGCAGATGGTGTTGATGTTGCAGAAATAACTGTGCTGGCTCCGTCACAAATAGTGGTGTTGGCGCTACATACAACTGTGGGTGTAGGAGTAACGGTAATCGAAAAAGTAGTTGGTGTTCCTGTACAGCCATTTAATACAGGTGTTACCGTTATACTTGTTGTAACAGCAGAAGCTCCTGTATTTGTTCCGGTAAAGGCGGGGATGTTTCCTGTACCCGCTGCAGCGAGCCCGATACTGGGGTCTGTGTTGGTCCAGTTGAACGTTGCACCCGCAGGGGTACTTGTAAAATTAATGGCAGGGACCAATTGTGTACTACATAGACTTTTATTTGCAAGTGCGGTAATAACAGGTACGGGGCTTACGGTTACAGTGGATGTTGCGGTTGAACTGCAACCACTGCTTGTTCCGGTAACAGTATAAGTTGTAGTAGTAGCCGGGTTGGCTGTTACGCTTGCCCCGGTAGTTGCACTAAGACCTGTAGCCGCTGCCCAGCTATAAGTGTTTGCACCACTTGCATTTAATGTTGCTGAAGAACCGTTGCAAATACCTGCATTGTTTACGCTTACTGTTGGAACCGGGTTAACGGTTACAATTGATGTTGCTGTATCGCTACAACCATTGCTTGTACCGGTAATGGTATAAGTTGTAGTTGTTGTGGGATTGGCTGTTACACTTGTGCCTGTTGTTGTGTTTAACCCTGTAGCCGCTGCCCAGCTAAAGGTGGTTGCTCCGCCTGCGGTTAAAGTAGTTGAAGCGCCATTGCAAATTGTAGCACTGTTCACCGATACCGTTGGAATTGCATTCACGGTGACGGTTGATGTTGTTGTTCCTGTACATCCGCTGCTTGTGCCGGTGATGGTATAGGTTGTTGAAGTTGTGGGATTGGCTGTTACGCTTGCGCCCGTTGTTGTATTTAAGCCTGTAGCCGGTGCCCAGCTATAAGTTGTTGCCCCGTTTGCATTCAGCATTGTTGAACTGCCGTTGCATATTGAAGGGTTGTTGACTGTAACGGTCGGGCTGGGGGTTACAGTAACTGTACCTGTTCCGGTTTGCACGCATCCGGCCAATGTATAGGTGCAGGTGTATGTAGTTGTAGTAAGCGGGTTCTCGGTAATCGAAGACGTTGTTTGTCCACCGGGTGCCCAGGCGTAAGTACCGCCACCTGTATTGGTGGTTGCTGTTAAGTTTGCGTTTGCACCCGGGCATTGAGTAGGGGTGTTTACAGTAACAATAGGAGGAGCTACACCACCAACAGCTACTATGGCTGTATCGGCAGGGATGCAGGCGTAAGCATCGTCAACAATAACGGAGTAAGTTGTTCCACCTGTTAAACCTGTGGCGTTTGGAGTTCCTTGTCCACCGCCTGGTGCAGGCGACCAGGTATAAGTAAATGCGGGGAAACCGTTTGTTACCGTAACAGCGGCTGTACCGTCGGCAACACCACAGGACGCAGGTGTTGAGCTGATGTTCAATGTTGTTACATTGGTACACTGAATAAAATCAATAAATACGCCCGAATCGTACCAGGGATCGCCTGCATCTGCAATGGCTAATTTAAAATGGTAAGTCTGGCAGGGAACAAGGTTTACGGTTGAAGTAATAGCTGTTGTAAAACCGTCGTATTCAATGGTAGTGCCCGAATTGCTTACATAGTAGGTGGAATTGGCACCGGCATTTATATTGTCAATACTTGCAATAGCACCATTTGGCAAGGTGGCCACATCTTTGTTCACATAATTTCCTCCTGCAGGATTCGGTCCTGAAATAAAAAAACCAAAGGCATCGTTGTATGAAGAGTTCACATATTCAGGGTATTCTTCTGAACCAAATACAAAACGAACAGACAGCTGATTGCATTGAGGGACAATGTCAAATTCCAGTATACAACAATCGTTTGTTGCCAGTGACTCAAGGCTTACCAATTGAGCATCGTTGCAGGTAAGTCCTCCGCTTACCGAAACATTCCCGCCTGGGTTTCCTGACACATTGGAAGCATTACCGGTGGTTAATACAATACCGTTTGATAAACCTAAATTTGTTGTGCCCCCATTCGAAAATGTTCCATAAGCAGCACTGTCGCAACTGATTGTAGGATTTAAAATGGTTAAGCCCTGTCCCACAAAACCAGCTACTATGGCGGCAGCCGGAGCCCCCTGGTTGGCGATGGTGATTTGCGCGTTTGTATTTAAAACGCAGAATAAATTTACAAGTACAATGGGGAGTAATTTTTTTATCATGAACCTTGGTTGTTGTTCGGGTGATGTTATTTTTCCGGATCAGTAACAATGCTTTAATTATTGAGCAATGTTTGTTCCATGCAAAAGGATTTGAAATTATTTTAAAAAAAAATTGCAGAAAGCAATAGAAAATCCTTTACAAATATCCCGTTCACTTCTCTATGCGAATCGGCAACGCCTGCAAATTAAATGAAAAGAAAACAATCATAAAACCCAGGGTTTCGTTTTATCGGCGAGTGGTGAAGTAATTTAGACGAGTCGTTGAAAGGCTTGGTATTACCGACGAGCAGAGAATCTATTTAAGTTTATTTGTTTTCTTGTTTACTCGTTTATTCGTTACCTGCAACTAAGAACGAATAAACAAAAGAATAGGTAAACCTACTTAAGTTTATTTATTTTCTTGTTCACTCGTTTATTCGTACCTGTAACTAAGAACAAATAAACAAAAGAACGAATAAACTTATTTGATTACGGTTACGGTTCCACTATACTGTTTTTTTATGCCTTTAAAATTTCTGCACAATATTTTCCAAACGTAAACATCCTGTGTAACAACATCTCCTTCCAATCCCTGAATTTTGCCATCCCAGCCTTTGCTAAGTTCATTGCTGTAAAAGAGTTGATTTCCCCAACGGTCGTAGACCCACAAGTGGTAATCTTTTGCGTTGATCCCGTTCCCCTTGGGAATGAAGGTTTCATTCAAACCATCGTTGTTTGGACTAAAAGCATTGGGAATGTATATAGCGAAATCTTCTTCAATAATTAGAATCTGTTTTGAAGTGTCAAAACAACCGTAAGAATTTTCTACAATCAGCTGAATGATATAGTTTCCTGTATCATGATAATTGAACGAAGGGCTTTTTTCATTGGAAGAAGTATGGCTGCTGTCCCCAAAATCCCAGGTATAAGAAACAATATATTCTCCTGTTGAATGATTGCTGAAATCAATTACGGGTTCAAGTATAGAAGTAGTTGTCGGAGAAAATGAGAAAACTGATTGGGGAACTTCAAACACCGATACCCAATTGTTAAAAATGGAGGTGGAGCTGCAACCAAAAATATCTGTTGCATATACTGTGATGTTATAAGTGCCTGCTGTATTGTAACAATAGGCCGAAAGCGTATCACCACCGTTCATGCTACTTCCATCGCCCATGTGCCAGTTCAGGTTTTGCAACTGAACAGAACTTGTTGCATCAAAATCGGAACACAAAGGAGCACAACCCGAAACCTGAGGCGATAAAGTAATTGCTGGCAATGCGCGTACAATTACCTGTATTGCTGCGCGCGGCCCTTCGCAATTGTTGATTGTTTGTGAAACGTAATAAACACTTGTACCTGTAATTAACGTAGATGGCACAGCGGCAGAAGAAGAGGCTGTACCGCCAGTTGCAAATGTGCCGTACCAGTTTAAAGTCCCGTTGTTGCTGACCGTGGCAGATAAAGCCTGTGCACTTGCATCTTTACAATACGAAACGTTGTTGACCACCGGAGCAGCTGGTGTTGGTTTTACAGAGATGGTATAGCTGGTGGCTGTTCCCATACATGAGTTCAAGGTGGGGCTAACTGTAACAATAGAACTAACTAAGCCGGCGCCCGGGTTGATTGCCGTAAAGGTATTAACTGAACCGGAGCCGTTTGCAGCAAGGCCTATAGCGGTGTTGGAATTCACCCAGGTGTATGTTGCCCCTGCAGGTATACTGCTAAAGATTGTTGCAGGTACACTGGCACCGTTGCATACAGATACATTGTTGACTGTTAATATTGGTGAAGGAAGAATAGTGATGTTAAAATTTACAGCTTGTCCGGTACAACTATACATAAAGGGAGTAACAGAAATTACGGCTGTCTGAATTGAAGAAGTAGGGTTGATGGCTGAAAAAGCAGAGATGTTCCCGGTACCATTTGCAGCAAGGCCTATGCCGGCATTCGTGTTTGTCCAGTTGAATGTAGCACCGGCAGGGGTACTTGTAAATACAACCGGTAAAGTAGCCACACCATTGCACACATTTATATCGGCAGGGCTAAGCATACTGGGTGGGGCCACCACCATCACCTGTATTTGTGTACGCGGGCCTTCACAATTGTTAATGGTTTGCGATACATAATAGTTTGTGGTATTCACCCCTGTTGTTGTTGGAGTAGTGGCAACAGTGGAAGCTGTTCCACCTGCTGCAAATGTACCGTACCAGTTCAGTGTAGCCCCGGCTGAAGCAGTAGCATGAAGTGGAACAGCGCTTGTATTTAAACAATAACTGGTGTCGTTTGCAAGTGGCGCACCGGGTGTTGGGTTCACTGTAATGGTATACAATACAGGTGTTCCGGTGCAACCGTTTAAAACAGGACTAACAGATATGTTCGCACTGCTTACCGAAGTGGTTGGATTTGTTGCAGTAAACGCAGGCGTATTCCCATTTGCACCAATCCCTAAACCAATGTTCGGATTGTTGTTTTGCCAGCTGAAACTTGCTCCCGCAGGAACACTGCTGTATGATGATGCAGGAATCAAATCGCTGTTGCAAACTACAACCGCTGAAACAGGATTAACAATAGGAGTGGGGTTAACCGTTATGGTAAAAGAAGCAGGAGCACCTGTACATCCGTTTAAAGTGGGTGTAACACTTACAACTGCATTCACGGGGCTGCTACCCGTATTCACAGCGGTAAAGGAAGGAAGGTGGCCGGCACCATTAGCGGATAAACCAATGCTCGTATTTGAATTTGTCCAGGTGTAATTTGAGCCCGCAGGTAAGCTGCTGAATAAAGGGTTCAGGTAATTACTGTTGTTGCACACCAAATCGTTGACCATAACATTCATGGCCGGAACAGGTTTTACAGTAATGGTAACCTGGCTGCTGCCTGTACAACCATTCTGACTTGCAGTAACGGTATAAACAGTGGTGCTGGTAGGAGCAACAGAAATGTTTTGCCCGGTAGAGAATCCTATACTTCCCGGCTTATCCCAGGTATAGGTGTAGTTGGTTCCAAGTGGCAAAAAAACAGTGAGGTTAGTACTTGTACCGTTGCAAATACCTGAGTTGGCCGAGCAGGTTACAGTTAAGGGAGGATTGATGCTTACGCTGACTAATGTTCTTGGGCCGGAGCAGCCGTTTACCGTATTTTGTACATAAAAACTACTTGCTGAATTTATTGCAGCTGTTGTGTACGAAGCTCCGCTGGCAAGCAGGTTGCCACCTGTTGCAGCACTGTACCATTCAATGGTTCCGGAAGCTGCTGCTGCATTTAGAATTGCTATTTGTCCGGGGCATACCGAGGTGTCGTTTGCCAAAGGGGCTGGTGGTATGGGGTTCACTGTTACAGTCCCTGATCCGTTTCCTGTACATCCGTTCGAAGTATACGCACAGCTATAGCTTGTTGTTGATGAAGGATTAACAGTGACGGAAGAACTTGTTTGCCCACCGGGACTCCATAAATAAGTACCACCGGCAACATTGGTATTTGCAGTTAAGGTAGTTGATTGTGCACCACAGGTAGTGGCTGAATTTACAGTGACTACAGGTGTAACAAAGCCTGCAATTGTAACAAAAGATGTGTCCGGTTCCATACAGGCATTGGCATCGTCTACAATAACGGTATAAGTCGTGCCGGGGATCAGTCCGCCAGCATTGGCTGTACCCTGGCCTGAGCCGGGTGCAGGTGACCAGGTGTAGGTATAGGGGGGAGTACCGTTAACAGGCGTTGCGGTTGCCGTACCGTTGTTGGCCCCACAGGTAGCCGCTGTTGAGGAAACAGCGAGGGTCATAATATTTGAACACTGAATAAATTCAATAAACACACCGGAGTCGTAAACGTGATCACCGGCATCGGCAATGGCTATTTTAAAATGGTAGGTCTGGCAGGGAACTAAATCAACCGATGAAATAAGGGCTGTGGTATATCCATCATAAGCTACAGTAGAGTCGTTGGTGTTGTCTACATAATAGGTTTGATTGGTGTGGTCGTTTACATTGTTAATGGTAACCGGAGTCCCATTGGGTAGTACTGCAATATTTTTATTGGAGTAATTGCCTCCCAATGGATCGGGGCCGGAAATGAAAAAACCAAAAGCATCGTTGTAAGAAGAACCGGCGTATTCCGGGTACTCTTCTGAACCAAATGAAAAACGGATGGAGAGCTGGCTGCATTGGGGGATGATATCAAATTCAAGTGTACAACAATCTTTATTGGCACTGGCTACTATGGCTGCTAAGTCTGGATCGTTGCAGGAGGTGTTGTTGTTGGTGGAAATATTTCCGTAAGCAAGTCCTGCAATATTTGCAGCTTTACCGGTGGTTAAAACAATGCCGTTGTTGATGCCGAGGTTGGTATTGCTGCCACCTGTAAAACTCCCATAAGCATTGGCGGGACAAGTCATTACGGCATTAGAAATGGTTAATCCTGAGCCGGCAAAGTTGGAAAGAATGGTTGTAGCGGAAGCACCCTGGTTAGTGATGCTAAATTGAGCTTTGGAACTGAAAACGATCAGGTTTAAAATTAGGCTTGTATATATTAACCTGGATTTCATGTTGTAAACCGTTTTGTCGCATAAATTCTTTGTAGTCTGGAATAAGCTTTTGATTCTTATAATTCAAAGTCTGTTAAATAGTAACAGCTTTGTTAATATATACGGGGCTAAACAGTTTAGGTGCTGCAAAAACAGGGTGAAATACGATAAAGCGGATGAAAAATCAGATTAGCTGAAACTCTTTTACCATGAGCTGGACGGATTTAAGGCCGTTCCATTCATTTTCATTGATGGTATAACATACTTTGAGGGGCAGGCGTTTTTTAAAATGGCTGAGGTAATCACCTTTATCAAAGGCAATGGCTGCAAATTTAACAGCGGGGTTTTCGTTCTGGTACAATTCTAATTTCAAGTGGTTGTTGCCCACTATTTTGGCGTAACCGGTATCCAGCACATTGTCACTTACAAAAACAGGGGTCATATTACCCGGGCCGTGTGGTGCAAATTGTTTCAGCACCCTGAAAAATTTACTACCGATGTCGTTAAAATTTATTTCGAGGTCTATCTCCTGCTCAGGTATCAACAAGTCATCGGTGATGGAAGCGCGGACCACCTGTTCAAATTTATCGCTGAACAACTGCATGTTTTCGGGGGCGAGGGTTAAACCCGCTGCGTATTTATGCCCTCCGAATTGTTCCAGCAATTCGCTACAGGCATCAATGGCTTCGTACACATCAAAATCTTTTACTGAGCGCGCAGAGCCTGTAATTTTTCCGTTTGATTTGGTAAGGACAATGGTAGGCCGGTAAAATTTTTCTACTAAGCGTGAAGCAACAATCCCGACTACACCTTTGTGCCAGTCTTCGTGGTACACCACGGTAGACTTTTTAGTGCTCAGTTCCGCATTGGCTTCAATCATTTCGATGGCTTCCGCAGTAATGGCCTGGTCCAGGTCTTTTCGTTGTAAATTGGTTACATTAATCCCTTTTGCAACAGCTTCTGCTTTCTGCATGGTATCAGATACCAGCAGCTCTACCGCTTTGCTTCCGTGCTCTATACGTCCCGCTGCATTTATGCGGGGAGCGATCACAAAAACAAGATCGGTAATGGTAAGGTCTTTCTTAAATTTATTTAAGTCTATGATGGACCTGAAACCGGGACGACTGAGCGTATTTAATTTTTTTAAACCAAAGTGGGCCAGTACACGGTTTTCGCCGGTAATGGGAACAATATCAGCGGCAATACTTACCGCAACAAGATCAATATAGTCTTCTAATATTTCTTCGGATTGTTCGGTAGCTTTTAAAAATGCCTGAATTAATTTATACCCGATTCCACATCCTGATAATTCTTTGTAAGGGTAGCTACAGTCTTTTCTTTTCGGGTCGAGTACGGCATAAGCCTTCGGTAGTTCTTCGCCCGGAAGGTGATGGTCACAAATAATAAAATCAATGTTTTTACTGTTCGCGTAATCAATTTTATCGTTTGCTTTTATTCCGCAATCCAAAGCAATTACAAGGGAGTAATCGTTTTCAGCGGCGTAATCAATTCCTTTAAACGAGATGCCATACCCTTCAGAATACCGGTCGGGGATGTAATACCGGACCTGTGCTCCTGTAGTTTTTAAATAGCCATATACCAATGCTACCGCTGTTGTTCCGTCCACATCGTAATCACCAAACACCAATATTTTTTCATTGTTCTGTAAAGCAGTCTGAATGCGGGATATGGCCTTATCCATGTCTTTCATTAAAAAAGGATCGTGAAGCTGATCGTAAGCAGGGCGGAAAAAATTCCGGGCTGCGTCGAAATTTGTAATGTTTCGCTGTGCAAGCAAGGTTGCATTAACCTTGTCAATATTTAATTCATCGATCAGCTTGTTTACAGTTGAGGCAGATGCACTTGTATTTATTTTCCACCTCATAGCCTTGCTGATTTTTTGTTAGTAGCGGGTATTCAGTATCAGGTAACGGGCAGTGTTACTGCGCGTTGTGATACACTGCCAGTACATCATCGTCTTCTTCCATTTTGTCGATAAGGGCCTGTAGGTCTATCTCCTGTTCATCTGTAAGTTCTTTGCCCGTTGTTGGAATAAATAATTTTAAAGATTCTTTTACTTCGTAATTTTTATCTTCCAGTCCTTTTTGCATAGCCCCGTAATCATTGAAACTTGTTTGAATCATCAGTTCCTTGTTCTCATCGTCCCAGGTGTATTCTTCTGCACCAAAATCAATCAAATCAAGTTCTGTATCGTCCTTACTTAAACCGCTGGCATTTATTTTAAACAGGGCTTTGCGTTCAAACATAAAACTTACTGAGCCGGAAGTCCCCAGGGCGCCTTCGGCCCGGCTAAAATACATGCGTAAATTGGCAACAGTGCGGTTGGGATTATCAGTAGCTGTTTCTATCAGCATGGGCACACTATGTGGACCGTATCCTTCGTAAATTATTTCTTCGTAATTGGCCGAATCTTTTTCTGTAGCTCTTTTAATGGCCGCATCAATCCTGTCTTTGGGCATATTAATAGACTTGGCATTTTGCATGATGGCCCGTAATCTTGAGTTGCCATCGGGGTTGGGGCCCCCTGCTTTCACTGCAATAACCAACTCGCGGCCTAACTTTGTAAATGCCTTTGCCATCTTGGCATAACGGGCAAACATTTTGTGTTTTCTTTTTTCAAATACACGTCCCATAGAAATTGTGCTTTTGCACAAATTTACGGCTTAAATCACAAGCTGCGGCAAAAACGCCTGAATTTAGTTAACAAGAATTCCATAATTTTTTATATAATTGTTTTTCAGTTTATTAATTTTGGACTGTTAAAATTTCGTTGATTGGGATGAAGGATCCGGATTTTAACAAATTAATACAACAATATGGGGATAGAAGAAGAGATAAAACAAAAAAAATTCAGAAGTGAGCACCATAAAATGCTTATTAATTTAATGTTCACTACAAATAGTATTGGAGCGGCACAAAACAAGGTGTTTAAACCTTATGGCCTGTCGAGCCAGCAATACAATATTCTGCGAATTTTACGTGGCCAGCACCCGAAGCCGGCGCCCTTAAACCTGATACAGGAGCGTATGCTGGATAAAAATTCCAATGCTTCGCGCTTAGTGGATAAACTGATCTTAAAGAAATTAGTGGAAAGAAAAGAGTGTTTGCACGATAAAAGGCAGGTGGATATTGTGATCACCGAAACAGGCCTTGAACTCCTGAAGCAACTGGATGGGATTATTGAAAAGAACGAAGAGTTTTTAACAGTTTTAACTGATAAGGAAGCCAAAGAGATGAACCGTTTGTTGGATAAACTGAGAGGGTGATCAGGTTTAAGATTTAAAATTCAAGATTCAAAGGACGATCCTCTTTAATAGTAAGCCCACCTTGCTTCAATGACCTTCTACCAACTACCTGCTACCAACTTCCAATTAAAATAAGTTTTTCACAAAATAGTTTTTCTTACTGAAGCAGTGCAAAAAGGGAGTACATTTGCAAAAATCAAATGAAATTTTCCACTTTCTATGAGTACATTTTTTGTTGACATTGAGCTGAAGAAAGCATTTAGCATAGAATTTATCAACCTTATTCCCGCACAACGCAAGTTGGTGAATCAATTAATGGACGAAGGCGTTATCGTTAATTATGCCTTATCCATGGATCGTTCAAAGCTTTGGTTAACCATTGAAGCAAAAGGCGAGCAGGAAGTAATGGATGTATTGTCGCAATTCCCTTTAATAAAATTTATGCTTCCCGAAATTACCGAGCTTGCTTACTTTGATAGCATCCACAGTGGCTTTCCGCAATTATCGATGAACTAAGGCAAAGCCATAAGCAATAAAAAAATAAGCCATAAGGGGTTTTCATAAGCGAAATCGTTTTGACTTTTAACTTAACAACATTTATGTGTAAGCCAGAGAATTTAATCGCTATCGCGCTTTTGGCTTTTAACTTTTGACTTTAAACTTAAGACTAAGGCTGGTGTTTTGTATACAAGTCGGGACGGCGGGTTTTGGTACGTTCTAAGCTTTTTTCCAATCTCCACTGGTCAATTTTTTCGTTGTGGCCCGACAATAAAATCTCCGGGATTTTCCATCCATTGTATTCAGCCGGCCTTGTGTATACAGGCGGCGCTAATAAATCATCCTGAAAAGAATCGGTTAAAGCCGAGGTTTCATCACTCAATACTCCCGGAATTAAACGGATCACACTATCACACACAACAGCGGCTGCAAGCTCTCCGCCGCTCAATACATAATCGCCGATTGAAATTTCGCGGGTGATAAAATGTTCGCGTACCCGTTCATCTACTCCTTTGTAATGTCCGCACAAAATAATGATGTTGCCGAGTGTAGATAAATAATTGGATGTTTGCTGGTTGAGCGTCTCCCCGTCGGGAGTCATGTATATGACTTCGTCGTAGTTGCAGTTTTTTTTCAAAGCCGCAATGCAATTCGCAATGGGTTCAATCATCATTACCATACCGGCACCACCTCCAAAAGCGTAGTCATCCACCTGTTTGTGTTTGTCCACAGCGTAATCGCGCAGGTTAATTAAATTGACTTCAACTATTTTTTTTTCGATGGCTCGCTTTAAAATACTATGCTGAAAAGGGCTTTCAAGTAGTTGTGGTAAAACGGTTATTATGTCTATTTTCATATTCGTTCAAAAAGTTTAATTGTTCAGTAGTTTATTCGTTTATAAGTTTGTAATGTCGGTAAGTTTACCGGTTAACAAGTAAACAAAAGAACGAATAAACTGTTAAACCTAATTAAGCGAAGGCTCTTCCGGGAAATTCGTAAACACAGCATAATTATTTCCCATTTTTTTTAATTCATTCCCCCATATTTCAACGGGGCTTTCATTCATCAGGTTGTTGTAATCTGCATCCGTTAAAAACCAGGCTTTTTGCTCCATTCCATTTTTCAGTTGTTCAGGCTCCCAGCCCGAATACCCAACAAAAAATTTTATTTCACTGCCTGTTATTTCTTTTGCCCGCAATAGTTTCAGTACATCTTCAAAATCGCCACCCCAGAAAAATTTTCCTGAAATGGGTAAACTGTTTTTTATTTTTTTACCGGCTTTGTGAATAAAAAACAACTGGTTTTGTGCCACAGGGCCTCCGTAATACAAGGGGTACAGCATATCCGGTAAATCGGGCAAGACGTCTTTTAAGTAAATGTGCAGGGGCTTGTTCATTACAAATCCCATCGAGCCGTATTCGTTGTACTCCGATAACAAAATCACAGTGCGTTTAAAATGCCCATCGTTTAATAAGGGTTGCGCGATTAAAACTTTTCCCTGTTCAATTTCCATTCATAAGATAATAATAAGTTCATTCGTTTAACCGTTCATTCGTTTATTCGTTGACCGGTTGACTTTCCAAAGTTCTAAACTAATAAACTAATAAACAAATGAACTATCGAACGAACAGATCAAAACGTATCTTTGTACAAAATTAAGCTTATGGAAGACCTGAACAAGTACATTCGTGATTTGCGTCACGACTTCAGCCAGATGCAACTGAATGAAGAGGATATGAGCCATGATCCTTCCCTTCAATTTGAAAAATGGTTTGCACAGGCTGTAAAATCAGCCGTCAACGAGCCCAACGCCTGTGTATTATCAACAGCTACAAAAGAAGGAAAACCATCAGGAAGAGTAGTACTGTTCAGGGAATTTAAAGACAATCAATTCGGATTGTTTACAAATTACAACAGCCGTAAAGGGAAAGAGTTGCAGGAAAACCCTTTTGCCTGCCTTACTTTTTTCTGGCCCGAGTTGGAAAGACAAATTCGTATTGAAGGCCTTGTAGAGAAAAGTACACAAGAAGCATCGGACAAGTATTTTTACAGCCGGCCACGTACCTCCAGAATTGGTGCCTGGAGCAGCCCGCAAAGCAACATATTAAAAAACCGGGAGGAACTGGAACATTTGGTAACAGGTTTCGACAAACGCTACCCGGATGAGGATGTGCCGCGTCCTGAGTTTTGGGGAGGTTATTTGCTTAAAGTAAATTATTATGAATTCTGGCAGGGAAGGCCCAGCAGGCTGCACGACAGGATCAGTTATACGTTGCAGGAGGAAGGGACCTGGAAGATAGAACGATTGGCACCATAATTTACGTTTATTTCGTTTACCCGTTTATAAGTTCATTCGTTATAGCATTCCGGACTTTTCACGAATAAACGAATGAACTATTGAACGGTTAAACGAAAGAACTATTGAACGAATAAACGATTGTATAAATGGAAAATTTCAAAACCAAATTAAAACACATCACCACTTTTATTTTTGATGTGGACGGTGTATTGACGGATGGAAAAGTATTGCTGATCCCCGGACACGACCCGGTAAGAAATATGTACACCAAAGATGGTTTTGCTTTGCAATTAGCCGTAAAAAAAGGGTACCGTGTCGCAATTATTACCGGTGGCCGCTCCGAAGCCGTTCGTGAAAGTCTTGAACGATTGGGCATACAGGATATATTTATGCGGCAATACGATAAGCTGGCCTGTTACAAAGAATATATGTATAGCCAGCAATTGAACGAAGAAAATATTTTATTTATGGGCGATGACCTGCCCGACTGGGAAGTGATGAAACGTGTGGGTGTTGCCGCCTGCCCGCTGGATGCGGCTACCGAAATAAAAGAAATCAGCTTGTACACTTCTGATAAAAAAGGAGGCGAAGGTTGTGTGCGGGATATTATTGAACAGGTGCTGCGGGTAAGAGGCGATTGGGAAATAGGGGGGTGGTAGCGATAGTTCTAAAGTTATCATGCTATTGTACATTATAGTTAAGTTGAGGATTCAGGCCCCACTCCGGAGGAGTCGCAGAAACGAATAAACAATTGAACGGTTAAACTGATAAACGATCAGACAAGTAAACGAATAAACCAATAACTTAGTAATAAAATTATATAGATGTCAATAAAAAAATCACTCTTTTATTTCTTTATTTTATTTTCCTTCAATCTTCTGTCACAGTCTAACCTGCAATTTCAATCGGCTACCAAAGGTGCGGCCTGTTACGAAGTGTGTTATTACAACAACCATTTATACGCCGGTGCAGGAAATACATTGATTGCGTATAAACTCGACGGACCGAACGCAAGCCCGGGAACAGTTACTTTCCAGCACCGCTTTCGTTCTAATATTGATAATATCCAGGTAAGGAATGGCTTCATGTATGTTTCCTCCAATCATTCGGGTTTATCCAAATGGAATGTGGCCAACCCCGATGTACCGGTGTTTGTTACGGAATATGTACCGGCTGCTTTGGATGAAGCGGTGTATGATATCGCTTTTTTTGGCGACACTATTTTTGCCGCATTAAAAACAAAAATGGCTGTTCTCCGCGATTCAGGCGGGGTACTTACATTGTTAAGTACTTTTGCACAAAAAACCGGAACTACCCGCATACACGGCCTCGATGTGAAAGGCAATATGCTGGCTTTTACAGTTGGTTTCAGTTCCAACAATGCCATTGATGGTGTTTATATTTACAACGCATCTAGCCTGAATCAAATTGGGTTTTACAACCAGACTTTTTGTGATCCGCATGAAGTGTTGTTCGGACAAAACACCAATCTCCTGCATGTAATGGGAGGAACCAACGGACTCGATGGTTTGTTTTATTCCCTCGACCTGAGCAATCCCGCCAACCCTGTTGCGGTGTTTCAGGACACAGTACAGGGGTATATTTTATTGGGTAGCATTGCGCAACCCATGAATGCTGAAATTATTAACGACACTGTTTATGTAGCCACCCAGGGTGGACAACATATTCCTTTCACCATCCCTTTCACCTGCGGGACTTATGTTTACTCGGCAACCAGCAACAACAATGTGCATTATGTTACCGCTTTAAATTCAGGTTTGTATCATTTTGATATTGCCATTCACAATAAAAAAATGTACGTGGCTTCCGAATGGTACGGAGTTGTTTCGGTTGACATTTCTGACTTAAATAATGAGGCCGAATACAGCCGTGTGTTAACCGGTGGCT
>JAHEYF010000018.1:44136-61711 GCA_023251755.1 Bacteroidota bacterium | reverse complement strand
ATGAAGGGCGAAAAATTAGCTTCGGGCTCGGAACATGCCGATAACATTGCTCCCTGCATTTACGGTGGAATTACTTTGGTGCGCAGCAATCATCCCTTAGACATTATTTCTTTAAATGTCCCTGATTTCTTTGTGAGCATTGTTCATCCCGAAATTGAATTAAAAACTTCGGATGCACGCGGCATACTCAAACAAAAAGTATTGCTGAAAGACGCTGTTCAACAATGGGCCAATATTGCCGGACTGGTAGCCGGCTTCATGAAAAACGATCATGCCCTCATCAGCCGTTCACTCGAAGATGTAATTGTGGAGCCCGTTCGCAGCATACTCATCCCTGAATTTAATAAAATTAAAAACTTAAGCATCGAAGCCGGGGCTTTGGGTGGAGGGATTTCAGGATCGGGTCCTTCTATGTTTATGTTCAGCAGCACAGAAGCCATCGCAAAAAAAGTGGAAACTGTTTTTGCAGAAGTCTACACACAAGCCGGCATAAATTTTAAAACGTATCTCACTACAATTAATACAGCCGGCGTGAAATGCCTCTTGCCCGAAAACATTCATTCATAAATCATCTCATTCAATTTTTTTATGCAATACTATAGCACCAATAAACAATCGCCTTCCGTTAATTTTCAGGAGGCAGCGCTTGCAGGCCAGGCCCCCGATAAAGGCCTGTATTTCCCTCAATCTGTCCCGCAACTTTCGAAAGAGTTTTTGCAGCAACTGAAACAAAAACCCAAAAGCGAAATAGCCTTTGAGGTAATTAAAAACTATGTTAGCAATACGATTCCTGAAGATGTATTGTTTAAGATATGTGAAGAGACTGTCTACTTTGATTTCCCACTCGTAAAAGTTACTGATGATATTTATACACTGGAACTTTTTCACGGGCCTACTTTATCGTTTAAAGATGTAGGGGCAAGGTTCATGAGTCGTTGCCTCTCTCACTTTTCTAATTGCATCAATAAAAAAATTGTTGTGCTGGTGGCTACTTCCGGCGATACCGGAAGTGCCGTTGCCCATGGCTTTTTAAACCGTCCGGGCGTTGAGGTGGTAATTCTTTACCCTTCGGGCAAAGTAAGCCGTGTACAGGAACTGCAATTAACCACATTGGGCAGCAATGTTAAAGCATTGGAAATACAAGGCGATTTCGACGATTGCCAGCGCATGGTAAAACAGGCCTTTACCGACGACAAACTCAACAACAACATTTTTTTAACTTCTGCCAATTCCATTAACATTGCCCGCTGGTTGCCCCAGCAATTTTATTATTTTTTTGCGGTACAACAATGGCAACACAGCGAGGCACCTGTAATTGCAGTACCCAGCGGCAATTTCGGTAACATCTGTTCGGGCATGCTGGGCAAGGCAGCTGGCTTAGACATACAACATTTTATCGCCGCATGTAATAGTAATGATGTGGTAACCCGTTACCTCAACGATGGTTTATATTCCCCACTCCCCACTGTAGCTACCATTTCAAACGCTATGGACGTGGGCCAGCCAAGTAATTTTGTGCGCCTGCAGGAATTGTATAAACAGGATTTTAAGGCCTTGAAAAATGTACTCAGCAGTTATAAGGTAAGCGACGCATCAACCGAAGAAACTGTTTTGGCCACCTGGAAAAATCACGGATACTTAGCCGACCCGCACACAGCAGTTGGTATTAAAGCTATGCAGATATACCAGCAAGCGCATCCGGGCAAAAAAGGGATAGTGATGTCTACCGCCCACCCGGTAAAGTTTGCCGAACTCATGCAAAAAATTACAGGCATTGAAATAGAAAAAACAGAACAAATTAAAGAACTGGAACAACTGAATAAACAAAGTGTGCTGATGGATACGAATTATGAAAGTTTAAAACAATATTTAAAAAAAATGTAAATCAATAACCGGTTTGCATTTAACTAATTAACAAACCCTTTAAAAATTTAATATGATCGTCGTTATTCAGTGTACAGATAGTGTTGGATTGGTGGCAACTATATCAAGTGTATTGGCTACAGCCAATTACAACATCATTTCCATGCGCGAGCATGTGGACGTGGAAGAGAACATGTTTTTTGCAAGAATTGTTGTAGATGCCAGTGAAGACAGTAAAAATGTTGCTCAGTTTTTAACAAAGGTTTTACCACCCAATGCCATTGTTAAAATAAACCCGCTGCCCGAAAAAAAAGTGGTGGTGCTCGTTACAAAAGAATACCATTGTTTAAGTGATATACTTGTGCGCAATCATTTTAAAACACTTGGAGCCGAAGTTCAGGGAGTAATTGGTAATCACCCCGATTTAAAAAACATTAGCGAACGTTTCAACATTCCTTTTCACTTTGTTTCACATGAAAACAAAAGCAAAGAAAATTTTGAAGCAGAAGTAATCAGCCTTGTTCATGCATATAATCCTGATTATTTAGTGCTGGCTAAATTTATGCGCATTCTTTCTCCCGCTTTTATTACTGAATTTATGCTGAAAATAATCAACATTCACCATTCCTTTTTACCTGCTTTTATTGGTGCAAGTCCTTACAAGCAGGCTTACAAGCGCGGTGTGAAAATTATTGGTGCAACCGCCCATTTTGTAACCAATGACCTGGACGAAGGGCCAATTATTACACAACAAATTATCCCGGTGAACCATTCTTTCTCATTGGCCGATCTGGTAAAAATTGGCAAGGAAAACGAAACAGCTGCACTTGCAAAAGCCCTGCACCTTGTGTTTGAAGACAGGGTAATGGTATACAATAACAAAACGGTTGTGTTCGATTGATGTGCGTAAAAAACAAATTGACATTTCCATAAGGATTTCTGACATAGTCAATGTTAAAAATGCAATAAAAACAAAATAAAATAGCCGTTTATAAATAAGTATTGTTCATGTTTAAATTGTGCTTTCAATTTCGGAACTTTGCAATTTTTTTCGCAAAGATGCTAAGAGTTTAATCTTTAACTGAAATCACTTTTTGGCTCCTGGCTTTTAACTTTTGACTTATAACTTTTAACTTAAAATCAACCGTGCAGTACACCTAAGATTATGATGACAACCAAAGAACAACCGGAAACATTTATTTTCGATTTCGACAGCACCTTTATTCAGGTAGAAGCCCTGGATATTTTATGTGAAACCATTTACGAAAAAAGCACAGCCGGCAAACAGGTATTGGCCGAGATACAACGCTTAACCAACCTGGGCATGGAAGGTAAACTTTCTCTGAAAGAATCACTTACTAAACGTATAGAATTGCTCCAGGCCAACCGCGATCATCTCGGATCGGTTATTGAAGTGTTGCGCAACAAAGTTTCGGCTTCGGTTATCCGCAACCGTTCCTTTTTTAAACAGCATGCCGAAAATATTTATATTATTTCAAACGGCTTTAAAGAGATCATCATTCCCATTGTTCAGGAGTATTGCATTAAGCCTGAACACGTACTGGCCAACACCTTTAAATTTGACCACGAAGGCAAAATAATCGGTTTTGATGAAAAGGATGAATTGTGTGAAAACCAGGGGAAAGTCCGCAAAATAAAATCCCTGCATTTAGAAGGTGAAGCCATTATGATTGGCGACGGCTATACCGATTATGAAACCTTACAGGGCGGCGCTGTTTCAAAATTTTACGCCTTTACCGAAAATGTTAGCCGCGAAGTGGTGGTTTCCAAAGCCGATCGCCTGGCCCCTTCATTAGACGAAATTTTATACGACCTGTCTTACAAGGCTTCGGTTTCTTATCCAAAAAACCGCATCAGTGTGTTGTTACTCGAAAACATTCACCCCGATGCCCTGCGTATTTTTGAGCACGAAGGTTACAATGTAGAAACCATTAAAGGCGCTTTATCCGAGGAAGAACTCTGCGAAAAAATCAAAGACGTATCCATACTCGGCATCCGCTCCAAAACGCAGGTAACACAAAAAGTATTGGACCATGCGAACAAACTTCATGCAATAGGAACATTTTGCATTGGTACCAACCAGGTAAATTTAGATGCCTGTTGCAAAAAAGGAGTGGCCGTGTTTAATGCCCCTTATAGCAATACCCGCTCGGTAGTAGAGCTGGCCTTTGGCGAAATGATTATGCTCGTTAGAAACACCTTTGAAAAAAGCACCAAAATGCACAAAGGTATATGGGATAAGTCTGCCAGCAAAAGTATGGAGCTGCGGGGCAAAAAGTTGGGTATTGTTGGTTATGGAAACATTGGTACCCAACTCTCTATACTGGCCGAAGCACTGGGCATGAAAGTTTATTTTTACGATGTGGTAGACAAACTCGCTTTGGGCAATGCGAAAAAATGTTCTTCCTTAAAAGAATTACTGGCCTTGTCGGACGTGGTTACATTGCATGTAGACGGGCGCAAGAGTAATAACCTGCTTATTGATGCAAAGGCCTTTGAATACATGAAAGACGGAGTGGTCTTTTTAAATTTATCCCGCGGCCATGTGGTAGATATTCAGGCACTGATTGCCAACTTAAAAAGCGGTAAAGTAAGAGGAGCAGGCTTGGACGTGTTTCCGGATGAGCCCGGCAGTAACGACGAGCCTTTTGAATCGGAATTGCGCGATATGCCCAATGTAATTTTAACCCCGCACATCGGTGGAAGTACCGAAGAAGCCCAATTAGACATCGGGCATTATGTAGCCCAAAAAATTATTCAGTACATCAACACCGGTACCACTTACGGTAGCGTAAACCTGCCCGAAATTCAATTACCCGAACTGCAAAGCGCACACCGCATTATGCACGTACACGAAAACGTTAAAGGTATATTGGCGCAAATCAATACCATACTTTCGCAATACGATTACAATATTTTGGGCCAGTATTTGAAAACAAACGAAAGTCTGGGTTATGTAATTACAGATATAGACAATTTGCACAACATCGACCTTGAAAAGGAATTGAAGGAAATACCAAGTACCATACGCTACAGGATATTGTATTAATGTACAGTGTAAATGGTTTAGTCTGTTTTACTATTAACTAATCGCTATTCACTATTAAATTAACTAAAACTATTGCCTGGCATTACAATACCGGCATGTTTTTATCAAATACGCAGTTGAAAGAAATATAGGAATCGGTGCTTCCCACGCCTTCAATGGTGTGGATTTGTTCGTATAGTATTTTACGTAACCCGTCGTTGCTATCCGCAATAATTTTTATCAGCAGGGCGTACTTCCCCGAAACTAAGTGACACTCCACCACTTCCGGAATCTCCTTTAATTTTTCGGCAATAGCATAGGAATAGTGAGCTTCTTTGGTTACGATACCGGTATAGGTAATAGTGCCGTAACCCATTTCTATGGGATTGAGTTTAACCGAAAAACCTTCGATGATGTTGGCTTCCTGTAACTTCCGTACCCGCTGGTGAACCAGCGAATTGGAAATTTTTAAATCTTTCGCCAGTTCAGAAAAAGCCATACGCGCATCCGTTGTTAACTTTCGTATGATTTCTAAATTCAGGTAATCCAACAAATCGTTTCGTTTAAACTTTGCCATTTTTTATTGAGCGTTAATTTGATTATTTACGATTTTCATAACATTCGAATAGTGTCAAATAAACACAATTTATATTAAATACTGCCATATTATTAATAATAAATCGATTCCGTTGTTTTTTTGACCCTATGAGAAGTAATTTTGTGTCAAATATAATAAAACGCTATGAATAAAGACCTGCTTCTTTCGAAATTATGGGAACAATACACCAGTATTACGCCCTCAGCTCAAAAAATCCACCAGCTTTTAGCACAAAAGGGTGAAACAATTAAAAACGATCACATTGCCATTCGCACCTACAACGATAAACGGGTGAACATTGCTGTGATGGAAAAACCATTTTTAGCCGCCGGTTATGTTGCAAAAGGTGAATATGTATTTGAATCAAAAAATTTATTTGCCAGGCATTATGAGCATGAAACAGATAAAGCTGCAGCAAAAATATTCATCTCTGAATTGATATTGGAAAAATGTTCTCAACAATTACAGGAAACCGTAAAAACTTTTCTGAACGATTGCGATCCTTCTGTGTTTACAAGCAAAGGTTTAATCATCAGCGGCCCGGTATGGAACAGTAAATCACATACCATTTATAAAAGCCTGCTCAGCGAGTCGGAATATGCAGCCTGGCTGTATGTATACGGTTTCAGGGCCAACCACTTTACCATTAATGTAAATGCTTTAACTGAATTTGAAAACTTAGAACAGTTGAATTCTTTTTTAGAAGACAAGGGCTGGAAGCTAAACAACTCAGGAGGGAAAATTAAGGGAACCCCGGCCCAGTTGCTCCAACAGTCGAGCACTTTGGCCGATTTAAACCAGGTGGCCTTTGATGAAGGCAGTATTGAAATCCCTTCCTGTTATTATGAGTTTGCCTTGCGTTACCCTATGGAAAACGGAGAATTGTACAGTGGTTTTATTGCCGCGTCGGCCGATAAAATTTTTGAAAGTACGGATGTGAAATTGCAAACCGCGATGGTATGCTGAGCGAAGTCGAAGCATGATTAGCTGATGTGATGATAAAAGCCAAAAGTAATAAGCCAAAAGCCAAAAAGGGAAACAGGTAAATTAAAACGTAATAGGTGGGAATGATTAAATTATTATCCTCTTATCTTTGTATTTTATTTTTTAGAATTTGAAATTTAGTATTTAGAGTTTTGTACAATGAATCTTCAAGTCTTAGCCCAATCGCTGGAGGGGGAATTGCATACCGATAAAACCTTAAGGACCCTTTATGCAACGGATGCCAGTGCCTACCGAGAAATGCCTTTGGCTGTTGCTGTTCCAAAAACAAAAAAGGACATTCAAACACTTATCCGTTTTGCCCGCGAAAACAAAACTAACATTATACCCCGTGCAGCCGGAACCTCGCTTGCCGGGCAGGTAGTAGGCAATGGCATCATCGTCGACATCTCCCAACATTTTAACCGTATTCTTTCTATTGATAAAGCTGTGAAGGTGGCCTGGGTGGAACCCGGTGTAATACGCGATGAATTGAACATTCACCTAAAACCCTTTCACTTGTTTTTTGGCCCCGAAACCTCTACCAGCAACCGTTGTATGATTGGTGGCATGGTGGGCAACAATGCCTGCGGTGCGCGTTCGGTGGTATACGGTTCTACCCGTGAACACCTGTTGGAAATAAAAGGTTTTCTGGCCGATGGAAACGAAGTGAGTTTTGGTGAACTCAGCCCCGAAGAATTTGAATTAAAATGCAAGGGCATAAATGTGGTAAGTGAACTGGAACAATCCATTTACCTGCAGGCCAAAACTATTTTATCCAGCCCAAACAACCGTACATTATTTACAGCCAATTATCCTAAAAAATCAATTCCCCGGCGCAATACCGGTTATGCCCTGGATTTATTGGCCGATACCCAGCCCTTTGGACATGCCACTGAAAAATTTAATTTCTGTAAACTCATTGCCGGTTCCGAAGGCACCTTGTTTTTTGCCACCGAAATTAAGCTCAACCTGGTTGATGCCCTCAAACCATTTTCGGCTTTGGTGTGCGTGCATTGCAACAGCATTAACCAATCGCTGAAAGCCAATATTGAAGCGCTTGCATTTAAGCCGGACAGTGTTGAGCTGATAGATCATTACATACTTGAATGCACCAAAGAAAACATTGAACAAAGTAAAAACAGGTTTTTTGTGGAAGGCGATCCCAAGGCTATACTGGTGGTTGAATTTTTACGCGATACAGAAAAAGAGATCTGCGAAATAAGTGAAGCCCTGGAAGAACACCTGCGCGCTAAAAACTTAGGTTATCATTTTCCGTTGGTATTGGGTGAAGATTGCAACAAAGTGTGGTCACTTCGTAAAGCCGGGCTGGGCCTGCTTTCCAACATTCCCGGCGATGCAAAAGCAGTGGCTGTTATCGAAGATACCGCAGTTGACGTTCAGGATCTGCCAGACTTTATAGAAGAGTTCAACCTCATCCTTAAAAAAAGAAATTTACACTGTGTGCATTATGCACATGCTGCTACCGGCGAATTGCACCTGCGCCCCATTATTGATTTAAAAACCAAAGCCGGTGTTGAGCTTTTCCGCACTATAGCCACCGACATTGCGCACCTGGTAAAAAAATACAAAGGCTCTTTAAGTGGGGAACATGGCGATGGGCGCTTACGCGGAGAATTTATTCCGCTGATGCTGGGCGAAGAAATTTACCAGCTCTTCCGCGAAGTAAAACAAACCTGGGATCCCTGGGGACTATTTAACCCCAACAAAATAGTGAATACGCCGCGAATGGATACCTCACTGCGATACACCCCCGGGCAGGCCAACCCCATGCCCCAGACTTATTTTGATTTCAGCCAGCAGGAAGGAATATTAAGGGCCGCCGAAATGTGCAACGGATCGGGCGATTGCCGCAAGACCGAAAAAAGTGGGGGTACTATGTGTCCCAGTTATATGGCCACCCGCAACGAGAAGCATACCACACGGGCAAGAGCAAATATTTTAAGGGAAACAATTACACAGTCCACTAAAGAAAATAAATTCGACCACGAAGAAATATTAGAGGTAATGGACTTGTGCCTGAGTTGTAAAGGCTGCAAATCTGAATGTCCCTCCAATGTAGACGTTGCCAAGCTAAAGGCCGAAACCCTGCAGCAGTATTATGATAAAAACGGGATTAAGTTTCGTTCCCGCTTAATAGGGCATACACCGCTCATTAATAAATTGTTTTCGTACACTCCTTCTCTTTACAATTTATCCTTGAAAGGTGCCATAGGTAATATGATAAAAAAAGCAACAGGCTTTGCTGTGGAACGTACTTTACCAAGCATGTACAAAACTACCTTTGCCAAATGGATAAAAAATTACGCACAAAAGGGTAATTTTACAAATGGAACAGTCTACCTGTACAACGACGAATTTTTAAATTATTACGATGTTGAAATTGGTCAGGCCGCGGTTAAACTTTTAAATTGCCTCGGTTACAAAGTAGAAGTTCCTGCAATAGGCATTAGTGGCCGCACTTATTTATCCAAGGGCATGGTAAAAAAGGCCCGGGAAATTGTAGAAGAAAACGTGAATAAACTATATTCATCCATCGAAAAAGAAGCGGTACTGATTGGCATTGAGCCCTCGGCCATCTTAAGCTTTCGCGATGAATACCCCGACCTGTGCCGTGGAGAGCTGAAAGAAAAAGCCAATGACTTAGCCCAACGCACTTTACTGATAGAAGAATTTTTAGCAAAAGAATTAGATGCAGGCAGAATTAAAGCAAGCTCCTTTACCCAAAAAGAAGAACGCATCCGTATGCACGGGCATTGTTTTCAAAAGGCTTTATCTTCATTGGTTCCTTTAAAAAAGATTTTATCCCTTCCTAAAAATTATACCGTTCTCAATATCCCCAGCGGTTGTTGCGGCATGGCCGGTTCCTTCGGTTATGAAAAAGAACATTATGAGTTATCCCTAAAAATTGGTGAATTGGTTTTGTTTCCTGCTATACGGGGCGAACAGCAAAGCACTATTATTTCTGCATCTGGCACCAGTTGCCGGCACCAGATAGCTGATGGAACAGGAAGAAAAGCCCTGCACCCGGTGGAGATTTTATACGGGGCATTGTTAAGTAAATAATAGAGCTGTAAAATCCAGGTGATATTAATTATTAAATGCGGCTCTTTAGTGGCCTAATATTCTTAGCCTGAATTGTTTCAAAATAAATCTAATAGGCCTTAATAAGAGAAGCCAGGGGGATGCTCATTTTTTCGTGCAGGCTGCGAACCATTTCGAGGGTAAGTTTACGCTTGCGGTTTAAAATTTCACTCACACGCCCTTTGTAACCAATAATTTCTGCCAGGTCTTTTTGCTTGTAGCCCATTTGCTCCATTCTGAATTTAATTGCTTCAATCGGGTCCGGGGCTTCAATGGGATAATGCTCATCTTCATATTTTTCTATCAGTAAAGCCAATATATCCAGCTCATCGCCTTCTTTTGTATTGGGGCGGGCATCAAAAATCTGTTCTAAGCGTTTCATTGCTTTTTGATAATCTTTTTCAGTTTTTATAGGCTTAATATCCATCGTTCATAATTTTAAATTGTATTCGCATCTATTTTATCGTATTCTGCATGTGTTCCCACAAAACGTATCCAAACCATTTTATACTTGTAATTTATCTTCACTATCAAACGGTATAGGTTTCCCTTTATATTAAAAACCACCCTGTTGTCTGCTAAAAAACTGGCGCTTGGATAATTTACTTTTATATCCTGAGGGCCGCACCATGTTGATTCAACGGTTTCATCGTACCACGATTTTAACTGCTGTTCACATACTTTATGTTTCTGCCAGAATACTCTTAATGTCTTTTTAGCAATTACCCTCACATGAATTGGTTTGTGTAAAAATACGACAATTTTATTGAAAGTTCCCTAATTGGGAACTTTTTGTTTCGAATTATACCAGGATCTTTTCAAAATAGGCCTTCAACAGCCTTTTCACTTGCCTACACTCACCTCATCGCTCCAGTGGCCGATAATTTCGTCTTTAAACAAGTAAATCATGTTGTATTTCCATGTAGCCGTAACACCGTGTACGGGTAAATTGCTTTTGTCTGTATAGTCGAGGGTAAAAAATTACCCTTCCAACAACCCTGTATTTTTACTTTGTTCATACCCAAAATCTATATGAAGCTTGGGTAATTTATAAGCTGCAACAGCCAGCTCATCGCAACGGTTGTTTTCAATATTACTGGCATGGCCCTTTACCCATATAAATTTTACCTGGTGGCGTTTATAAACTTTCAAAAAACGAACCCATAAGTCTACATTGGCTTTGCCTTTAAAATTTTTTTGCACCCAGCTTCTTAACCAGCCCTTTTCAACCGAGTCCACCACATACTTGCTGTCGGAATAAATTACAACGGGCATTCCGTCTTTCTTTAAGGATTCCAGGCCTACAATGGCCGCTAATAACTCCATACGGTTGTTGGTGGTTTGCCTGAATCCCTCAAACAATTCTTTCCGGTGATGGCCGTAAATCATCACAACACCGTAACCTCCGGGACCAGGGTTGCCGCTGGCAGCGCCGTCGGTGTATATATAGACTGTACTGATAAGTTTAAAGTTTTACGTTAATAGTTTATTCGTTTAAATGTTGATACGTTCAATAGTTAGGATAACGGTTGGCTTTATGAACGAATAAACAAAGGAACAATTGAACTGATAAACTATATCCCCGAATTCGTTCTGAATATTTTTACAGCAATGGCAAGCAATATAATTCCAAATACTTTGCGCAGAATAGCAATGCCACCAACACCCAAAAAGCGTTCGATGTGTTTTACATTTTTAAGGACTATAAATACAATGACCACATTTATGGCAATGGCAATCAAAATGGACAGCATCCCGTATTGAGCACGTATGGAAAGCAAAGTAGTCAAAGTTCCTGTTCCGGCAATTAAGGGGAAGGCCAATGGCACAACTGAAGCTGTTGCAGGAACCTCGTCTTTGTATAAACGAATGCCCAGGATCATTTCGAGGGCCACAAAAAAGATCACAAATGAACCTGCAATAGCAAAGTCTTTGGTGGTTAAACCAATCAGGCTGAGTATAGATTCGCCCGCAAATAAAAACACCACCATGATTGCAAATGAAACCAGGGAGGCTTTGAGCGCATCAATTTCACCGGCTTTCTGACGAAGGGTAATAATAACAGGAATGGAGCCTATAACATCAATTACAGCAAACAACACCATGGTTACGGTGGCTATTTCTTTCAGGTTGAAGGTAAAATCCATTCTTGTTTTAGTTTAAAAGTTCATTCGTTTACACGTTTAATAGTTCTGTATTTTCCGATAACAAAGGAACGGATAAACAAAAGAACAAATAAACTACTGTTCTTCATCTATCAGCCAGAGTGCTTCGTTTAACTCACCCTGGGCTTTGTTGTTTTTTTGTTCCTGGGCCTTCTCAACTCCTTTTTTATACACCTCTATTGCTTTATCCGGCTGGTTTTTTTGCTCGTAAAATTTACCCAACTGGTAATACGTGCCGAGGTAATTTTCATCCCTTTTTTTCAACTCTTCCAACTGTCGTATAGCTTTGTCAAGCTCACCTTTAGCCTGGTATTCAAGGGCCAAAGCGTAATTCAAAAAAGAGTCTAAGGGGTCTTTTTTCAACATGTCTGTAATAAGGTTGAACCTTTCTGGTGCAGCCATTATATTGCAGAGCTAAATTGTTTCAAAAAACGAATGTCGTTTTCAAAATACAAACGTATATCGTTCACCTGGTATTTAAGCATAGTAACTCGTTCTATTCCCATTCCAAAAGCAAAGCCTGTATATATTTTGCTGTCGATTCCGCAATTCTCCAGCACCTGCGGGTCAACCATGCCACAACCCAATATCTCAACCCAGCCTGTGTGTTTGCATACATTGCATCCTTCGCCTTTGCAAAGTGTACACGAAATGTCCATTTCCGCACTGGGTTCTGTAAAAGGGAAATAACTTGGGCGCAAACGTATTTTTGTATCGGCTCCAAACATTTCTTTTGAAAAATATAACATGGTCTGCTTTAAATCCGCAAAGGAAACCCCTTTGTCTATATACAAACCTTCTACCTGGTGAAACTGGCAATGTGCCCTTGCACTAATGGCTTCGTTGCGGTACACCCGTCCCGGAGAAATTGTACGTATGGGTGGCTTTGTATTTTGCATAATATGAACCTGCACCGAGGAGGTTTGGGTACGCAACACAATATTGGGGGTCTCCACATAAAAGGTGTCCTGCATATCGCGGGCCGGATGATTTTCAGGTGTGTTTAAAGCGCTGAAGTTGTGCCAGTCGTCTTCGATCTCACGCCCATCGCTTACTGTAAAACCTATACGGGAAAATAGTTCTGTAATTTTATTCCTTACAATGCTGATAGGATGTCTGGAACCAATAGCTACAGAAGGGTCTCCGGGAATGGTTAAATCAATTTGTTTGTCAGAAGAAGAATGTAGACTTTCATATTTTTCTTTCAGTACATTGATTTTTTCCTGGGCCTTGTTGCGGAGCTCATTTAATTTTTGTCCGAATTCCTTTTTTAAATCCGGGCCCACTGTTTTAAACTCATCAAACAAACCAGTGATCTGGCCTTTTTTACTCAGCCATTTAATCCGGTATTCTTCCACCTGTTCCTTGCTTTCGGCAACAAAATTTTCTACTTCATGCAATATGTGTTCAATTTTATCCTTCATGCTTTCCTTCATTTATTTGGCAAAGGTACTATTGTTAAGTTAAAAGTTCAACAGTTCATTTGTTCGTTCGTTTATACGTTTAATCGTTTTACTATTAGTGAACAAAAGAACAAATAAACGTATAAACCATCAAACGAATCTATTTTTTATAATGAATAACCCGGACTTTTTTTATTCTCAGGTCTTTTAAGGGCCTGTCGTTTTTATTTGTTGGAACTGCCCCGAGCTTATCAATTATAGCAAGGCCTTCGTATACTTCTCCAAACACGGTATAACTACCATCAAGGTGCGGTGTCCCGCCAATGCTGGCATAAGCTGCTTTTTGTTCGGCACTAAATTCATAATGGGGTGTTTTTTTATATTCAATCAGCACCAGCTCATCTAATTTTTTTCCTGCTATCATTAAACTATCGCGGTTTCCCTGTTGCCTGAAACGGGCAATGTCCTCTTTTAATTTAGCATTTGCAGGGTTTTTTAACAACTGATCTGTTATTTGGTTCAACACCGGGCGGTTTATTCTGTTTTCAAATTGCTGTATATCATTTTCGCTCAGTTTACGGCCCTGCACAATATAGAACTGGCAGCCCGAAGAAGCCTTTTGCGGGTTCACATCATCGCCCTGCCGTGCAGCACACAAGGCCCCTTTTTTATGAAACAATTGGGGGTTAAATTCCGCAGGAATGGTATAACCGATATCACCCTCACCAAGCATTTGTCCGGGTTGAGCATGCTTCGAATCCGGGTCGCCCCCCTGTATCATAAAATTACTGATGACCCGGTGAAACAAGAGGCTGTCGTAAAAACCTTTTTCCACCAGCTTAATAAAATTATCGCGGTGAAGCGGTGTTTCGTTGTACAAACGGATTTTAATATCCCCCGAATCGGTACTCATCACCACCAGCGTTTCCGGGGAATTGGAAAGAGCAGGGTTTTTGGAAACTTCAGAAGCCTTGTCATTTTTTCCGGAAACAGTTTTTGAACGGGTCTTACAGGAACCGAACATCAACAGGAACAGCATTAGAACGCAGGAATAGCCTGAAAAACAGATTTTTTTTGACATTTTGGCTTTTATTAATATATTTGTTAATTAAGTTATTTGCCTTTAAGCGAGGTAAATTTAATTTTTAATTCTTTATGAAGAAAATTAAGTTCTATTCTGTTTTGGTTTTAAGCATTACAATGCTTATCGCTTTAGTTGTGGGTAATTCATGTAACAAGCCAAAAGAGTGTAAAGCAGAAATTACTGTTCTGGATTCAGCAGGTGTTATTCCCCAGGCAGGTGTTACTGTGAAACTTTATGCCACGGTTACTACCCAAACAGGAAGTACTACAACGGCCGATCTTAAAGCCGAAGGCGTAACGGACACCTACGGAAAAGTATTTTTTACATTTAAACTCCCTGCCATTATGGACATACAGGCTCAAAAAAATTGTGTTACTATTCCTCCAAACCCCGGACCCGGAACCTATTGCGCGGGTAAAGGCATTATAAAACTCGAAGAAGGCAATACAACCAGTAAAAATGTTTACCTGCGGCAGTAATTTTTTCAAGATAAACCATAGCCATCTATAAGGAGCTACTTAATCATCACTCCTTTTTTATTGATCAATGGAATGGTAATAAAATTAGATTCCTGAATAGTTTCGGGTAAGAATACAAAACGTTTGTCGTAAATGGAATCGTTTACATAAAAACTCACCCAGTACTCATTGTTCAGTCCAAAAACATCTTCCATGATCGGTTCTATTTTTGAATAAGCCTGTGCCGGTATACTTTCAATAAAGTGACGCAAGGTAGATGTTTGAATGCGTTTTTCATCTACCTGGCCATAACCGTTTGAAGTAACGAGGATGTTTGTTAATTCCTTGCTTTTCAAATTCACTAAATACACCATCCAGCCCGACTCCTCCTCAAGGGTTTCGTGGACAATAGCTACCACTATATCTTCAACCGGTTGTATTAATTCCTGTGCACGCATTTTTTTCAGTCAAAAGTGAGAGAGTAAGAAAGTGAGAAGTGTAGCACTTACATCGTTATATCTCAATACTAACTTCTCAATACTAATATCTATTAAACAATCTAACGTCTCAATACTCAATACTAATATCTATTGAACAATCGAACAAATCACAAAAATAGGTTTTTAATTTTTCTTTTACCTCTGCCATGTCTACTTCCCTTCCCAATTCTTTGTTCATTGAAGTAACCGCTTTGTCGTTAATTCCACAGGGAATAATATTGTTAAAATACGCCAAATCGGCATTTACATTAAAACCCAGGCCGTGCATGGTGACCCACCTGCTGCACCTTACGCCCATCGCACAAATTTTTCTCGCTTTTAATTTATTATCCCCCTCTATCCACACGCCTGTTTCGCCCTGGCTGCGGCCCGCATCAATTCCATAATCGGCAAGGGTAAGTATAACGGCATCTTCAAGCAAACGGAGGTATTTGTGTATATCCGTAAAAAAGTTGTCCAGGTCAAGTATAGGGTAAGCCACCAATTGCCCCGGACCGTGATAAGTAATATCTCCACCCCTGTTTATTTTATAATACACCGCTTGTTTTTCCTGCAACTGCGTATCGTTCACCAACAGGTGTTTTTCATCCCCGCTTTTACCTAAGGTATATACATGCGGGTGCTCAACAAACAATAAATAATTTTTAGTAAGCATTTGATTGTCTACAGACAAATCGCGGTTGGCCACTTTGCACGCTACAACCCCGTTAAACAGTTTTTCCTGATAATCCCAGCAGGCCTTATAATCCATCAGGCCCAGGTCTTCAAAAACAACTTGTTTATTTTTTATCATGCAGTAGTTTAAATCAGGCTTTTGCCAGTTCAGCCTTTAAATGGTCTATAATTTTTACTTCAACCGGATCTATCTGTTTAATGTCTGCAATATAACAGCTCACCCAATCCGTGAGGTGAACAAGGTAAATGGCCTGCTCAATTGACGAATCCCCCTTTGCATGTATTTCGGTAAGTGATGAAGAATATTTTTCGAATATATTTTTACAGATCTCCAGTCTTTGAATATTGCGTTCATAATCAGCTGATGTTCTCAACACCACCACGGCCAGGTTTTCGTTGCGTGTTGTCCAGCCCACCAGTTCGTTGTGGTTCATTTCAGGAATAACATGGTGCCAGCACAACATTTTACTGTTTTCATTAATTTGCTGGCGGAAACGAATCGCAATACCTTCAGTGCTTCCCAAAGAATAAATAACAGTGATCTTACCTGATAAACGACGGGCCACCTGATCTGCTTCGGTTTTAATTGCTGCTTCCTGCTCTGTTAAAAGGCGAATGGCCTTGTTCAACTGATGCACATAATCTACCTGAATAAGTTTATTGTTTGAAAGCACCCTGAACAATTGCACCAATGAATAACCCAAACATGAACGGGGGGGGTTGCCACCGGGAACTTTAATCACATCAAAATTATGCTGCTGAGCCAGTGCAGCTATTTTACCACCACTTGTAATACAAACTATCTTCGCTTTTTTAACAATGGCATCATTAATCGCACTTAAAGTTTCTTCGGTATTGCCGGAGTAAGAAGAAATAATAACTAAGGTGTTTTCATTCACAAAACCCGGAATAAAATAATCCTTGTTCACCATCACAGGCACCTTGCATTCTTTGGCAACCAATTCAGAAATAACAGTGCCTCCGATACCCGATCCCCCTAGTCCGCTAATCAATACATGTTGTATTCCTGTATAGCAGGTAAGTTGTGCCTGGGCGGCAATGTCCAATGCTTCCTTTAATTGTGCCGGAAAATTTTCTACGTGTTTTTTCATGACTAAAATGTTAAATTGTTTATTCGTTTATTCGCTCTTTTGTTAAGGTTCAAATCGAACGATTAAACTTGCAAACGAATAAACTACCACAAAAACGGAAGGCCAAATTTACTAATTTACAGGCGTATAATAAAAATAAATTTCCTTCTTCTCCTTTCCTTCAATGCCTTGTGGTATATATAAAGGATTATAAATTAACCAATTATTGTTAATATAAAAACATCCGGACAAGCAGTTTCTATTCTTATTTATTACTTTTGTAAGTATATGTCGGCAGAAAAAAACAAACCAGCCCCAAAGGCAAAAGGAGGGAACTCAAAGTTTATCCGTTACACCTGGCTCCTTGTTTTTTCACCCATCTTTTTTCTTTTTCTTTTGCTTGCACTTGTTGCCTTTGAAGTGGTGGGAGATCTTCCCAATGTAGAAGAATTACAAAATCCCAAAAGTAATTTAGCCACTGTTGTATACAGCAGTGATATGAAAATACTGGGTAAATTTTATGCCGAAAACCGCGTAAATGTAAAGTTTAATGAATTAAGCCCCAACATTGTAAACGCCCTTGTAGCCACCGAAGATGCCCGG
>JAHEYF010000018.1:0-44126 GCA_023251755.1 Bacteroidota bacterium | reverse complement strand
TTTACGAGCACAGCGGGGTGGATTTAAAAGCCCTGTTCCGTTCCGTATCAGGTGTTATTACCGGAAACTCAAGCGCCGGGGGTGGAAGTACCATTACCCAGCAATTGGCCAAGATGCAGTTCCCCCGTAAAAAACTGAATAAATTTCAGATGATTACCCGCAAAATGCAGGAATGGATTATTGCCATGAAGCTGGAAAAATATTATACCAAACAGGAAATTCTTTCCATGTACCTGAATAAATTTGATTTTCTGAACCTGGCTGTTGGGGTGAAGTCTGCCTCACAAATTTATTTCAGCACGACCCCCGATAAATTAAAAATTGAAGAGGCTGCTATGTTGGTTGGTATGGCGAAAAACCCTTCCCTGTTTAACCCTGTAAGTGCACGGAGGGCCGATACCACACTTCACCGGCGCAATGTGGTGATGCACCAAATGCTGAAATATGGTTACCTCAGCGAACAACAATACGACTCCTTAAAAAAATTCCCTTTAAACCTGAGCTTTGCCCCCGAAAACCACAACGACGGCCTGGCCACTTATTTTAGAGAATACCTGCGCGATAATTTTTTAAAAGACTGGTGTTCTAAAAACCTGAAACCAAATGGCAAACCTTACGACATTTACCGGGATGGCTTAAAAATTTATACTACAGTTGACTCACGTATGCAGCAATACGCCGAAGAAGCAGTTAGCGAGCACATGCATGCTTTGCAGGACATGTTCCTGAAAGATTTAAAGAACAAAAAAAACAGGCCTTTTGCCTGGAACGTAACCAAAGATGAGATTGAACACATCATGAATTCGTCCATGAAACGCAGCGACCGTTATCACAATATGAAGGACGCCGGTTTGAGCGCAGATGAAATCAATAAAGTGTTTCACACACCCGTTAATATGCGGGTATACTCTAACAAAGGAGAGGTAGACACTTTGCTCAGCCCCTGGGATTCGATACGTTATTACAAAAGTTTTTTACACACCGGCTTCATGGCCATGGAGCCACAAACCGGGTACATCAAGGCGTGGGTGGGCGGTATCAACCACAAACATTTTCAATACGACCACGTGAAAATAGGACGCAGACAGGTGGGGTCTACCTTTAAACCTTTTGTATACGCCCTCGCCATTCAGGAAGGCGCATCGCCCTGCGAACAGATACCCAATGTGCGCACCTGTATTGATATTCCTGATCAGGCGCCCTGGTGCCCTGATAATTCGGACGGCTCAAAAGGAACCGGTGTTAACATCACCTTAAAAAAAGCGCTGGCTTTGTCTATTAACTACGTTACTGCAGCTTTAATGAAACGCTATGGGCCACAAGCCGTAGTCGACCTGGTAAAACGCATGGGCATTACCACCAAAATAGACCCTGTGCCATCTATATGCCTCGGTACTGCTGAAGTTTCGGTGTTTGAAATGGTGGGTGCCAACTCCACCTTTGCCAATAAAGGCACCTGGGTTCAACCAACTTTTGTAACCCGTATCGAAGATAAAAACGGCAAGGTGCTGGCCGAATTTATACCGCAAACCGATGAAGTGTTTAACGAAGAAAAAGCTTACGTAATGACCCAGTTGATGCAGGGTGTGGTGCAACACGGTACCGGTGCAAGGTTAAGGGGCAAATACAAATTAACCAATCCCATTGCGGGTAAAACAGGCACTACACAGCACAATTCCGATGGCTGGTTTATGGGACTGACGCCGGAACTGGTTGCAGGTTGCTGGGTAGGCGGAGAAGACCGGAGTGTGCATTTTAACTCAACAGCCGAAGGACAGGGGGCAAGCATGGCCCTGCCAATATGGGGAAAGTTTTTTCAAAAAGTGTATGCCGATAAAACAATAAAAATATCGAAAGGTGATTTTGAACGCCCGGAAAAAATGTCGGAAATAGAATTGGATTGCAGTAAATACGACGATGAAACCAAAGGGGTTTTTGAAGACGATTCTTCAGATTCCGATCCCTTTGACTCGCCGCCCAACAAGTAATATCAATTAAAAGCCATAAGTGGATAAAACTTAGTTAAATGTTTGTTCATATTTTTATGTGCACTTATAAGCTTAATACAACCATTAATAAATTTATACTATGATAAACAGAGTAGTTAAAAACGCCGAAGAAGCCATTAAAGGAATAAGCGATGGTATGACCCTGATGGTTGGAGGCTTTGGCCTTTGTGGTATTCCCGAAAACTCTATCACTGCATTAATAAAAAGCGGGGTCAAAAATTTAACCTGCATCAGCAACAATGCCGGAGTAGACGATTTTGGACTGGGCCTGTTGTTGCAAACCAAACAAATCAAAAAAATGATTTCCTCCTACGTTGGCGAAAATGCCGAGTTTGAGCGCCAGATGCTGAGTGGGGAATTAGAAGTAGAACTTGTACCGCAGGGCACCCTGGCTACCCGCTGCTTAGCCGCCGGTTACGGAATGCCCGTTATTTATACACCCGCAGGCGTTGGAACTGAAGTGGCTATTGGTAAGGAAACCCGCAAATTTACTTACAACGGACAGGAAAAAGAATACCTGATGGAACAGGCTTTTGATGCGCAGTTTGCCATCGTAAAAGCCTGGAAAGGTGATACGGCGGGGAATTTAATTTACCGTTCAACGGCCCGTAACTTCAATCCCATGATGGCCATGGCCGGCAAAATTACCATTGCCGAAGTTGAAGAACTTGTACCCGCAGGTGAATTAGACCCCGATCAGATACATACCCCGGGAATATATGTACACCGTATTTTTCAGGGAGCGAATTATGAGAAGAGGATTGAGCAGAGAACCGTAAGGAAGAGGATTAGCTGATTAGCTGATGTGATGATTAGCTGATGGGGAGGCAGGTAAATGAAAACGAGATAGGTTTAATGATTAGCTGATGTGATGATATGCTGATTAGCTGATGGGATAAATGATATAAGCATGAGATTATATTAATATTCAAAAAAGCGAGGTTTGAAAAGAGAATTAATACAGAAAAACGAAGTACTTAAACTGACTTTTGAGTTTTCTGTTTTAATCATTCAATATTGTGAGCAATTGGAAAGCTTAAGAAAATATGATTTAGCCAGACAGTTGTTTAAAAGTGGGACTTCTATTGGTGCAAATGCAAAGGAAGCTCAAAATGCAGAATCGAAAGCTGATTTTATTCATAAATTTAAAATTGCTGCGAAAGAAGCGGACGAAACAGAATATTGGCTAATGCTTTGTGCAGAGTTTAAACATTTACCAGAAACTGAAACGCTCTTTAATAAACTGGATTCAATAAATAAAATTATTACCAAAATTATTGCGTCATCTAAAAATAGTAAAAGTTCTAATGTAGTAATTAGCTGATGTAATGATTAGCTAATTAGCTGATGGGGGAGATAGGTAAATGAAACCCAGATTGGTATTGATAATTAGCTGATGGATACACTAATAATTAAATTAAAAATAGAATTACTGAAATTAGCTAATCATCACATCAGCTAATCATAAAATAAACCGCTCATTAGCTAATCATCACATCAGCTAATCAGCTAATCATAAAAACCATGTTGGATAAGAACGGAATCGCAAAACGCATCGCCAAAGAAGTAAAAGACGGAATGTTTGTTAACCTTGGTATTGGTATCCCTACACTGGTTGCCAATTACATTCCCGAACACCTGAGTGTAGAATTACAATCAGAGAATGGTATATTGGGCATGGGGCCTTTTCCTTACGAAGGCGAAGAAGACGCCGACCTGATTAATGCCGGAAAACAAACGGTTACCTTATTACCAGGCTCTTCTATTTTCGATTCGGCCATGAGCTTTGGTATGATCCGCGCGCAAAAAGTAGACCTCACAATCTTAGGTGCTATGGAAGTAAGCGAACAGGGCGATATTGCCAACTGGAAAATTCCGGGTAAAATGGTAAAAGGCATGGGCGGCGCTATGGACCTGGTAGCTTCGGCAAAAAATATTATTGTAGCCATGCAGCATGTAAACAAAGCAGGCGAATCAAAACTATTGCCTAAATGCGATTTACCCCTTACAGGAATTAAATGCGTTAAAAAAATTGTAACCGAATTGGCCGTCATTGATATTACCTCCAGGGGTTTTGAATTACGCGAGCGCGCACCCGGTGTGAGCGTAGAACAAATTAAAAACGCAACAGCCGGTAAATTAATTGTTGAAGGGGAGATTCCGGAGATGGCGATTTAGAGGATTTGATTATACATATAATATTAATTCATCTGAAACGAATTTATGGTTTAGAGCTTCAATTTTATATTAAACACCAATTAATTTTAAAGGCAATGCTACTCTTTTTCACATAAGCATACTAAAATGCCCCTTTTTATCGTTTTCCGCAATGTGTAATACTATTTTATAGCATAAAGCTGTGAAAATGTCTATTTTTGCCGCCTGAAATTTCGCATAGTATACCAGTGGCGCTGGCATTTAACTTGAAATCCCCCTGAAATTTTAAAAGAAGGGCCTGAGCCAGGTTACAACTATGTAAACAACATGGTAAAATGGAAATAACACGAACTAAATTATATTTTTTACTATTCTGCCTTGCCTGCATTTGTATTATAAGTGTTTCTGCTATCTATTATTCCCCCTGTTTTTATCCTTATTTTAATTCTGATCAGGCTATTCCTGTTTTGATGGCAAAAAATTTTCAACTCCCAAGAGATTATTATTACTGGGGTCAAAACCGCCTGGGAAGTTTAATCCCCATCATCGCTCATTTTATCTGTTCAATTATCAAGGTGCATCCAGTGTATGTGGTTTCAGTTGTGCATTACCTTTTTCTGTTTATCCCTTTTCTTATTATTTCACAGTTGATTACTAATAAATGGTTGCGCATCTCCCTGCTGGGAATTATTTTTCTTCCCTTTAATAGTTATAATGCGCTCTTATTAATTGGTCATCCCTATTCCCAACAATTATTTTGTGGCACACTGTTTATCCTGTTTTTTTTAAAAGCCGAAATGCATCTTGTCCGAACGAGTGGGCAATTATTAGTGAAGTATGATTTATTAAAAATTACAGGGTACCTGGGCTTATCTATCGTGTTTTATATTTTAGGGATCTGGGTTTCGGAATTTAATTTCATACTCGCACTTTTCCCTTTGGTTTATATCTTGAAGCGTGCTAAGCAATATTATACTATACTTGGTTTAAAGCATCTTTTTACGCTTCTTAGCTCTTGCATACTCATGTTTTATTTTGCATTCAAATGGTATGCTTACACCAAAGCAGTTTCTGTCAACGACGAGCTGTACAATAAAGCTTTCTTTTTTGATAAAGCTGGTATTTCAAAACAATACGATTTTATGATGAAGCAGGTATCATCTGTTTTCTATTTTGAGGGCAAAGAAACCTTCTTTCAAAACACGATTTATATTTTCCTGATTTTTATTCTGCTTTTCCTGATTTTTCAAAGAAAACAGCTCAACAAAGCCGGCGCGCTGCATCCTTTGGCGTTGGTCGTAATAAGTATAAGTTCCTGTATTGTATTGTTTTTTTCGTTTTGGAATTTAAGAAGTGAGTTTTGCCCAAGATATTTTACACCCGTTTACCTGACTTTATCTATAGCTATAATTATTTACCTCGACCGGGTAAATAATTATTTCATTAAGCCCCTGTTTTGTGTTGTTGTATTATTTCAGTGTTCATGGTATTCATACTACTATTTAATCCGTCAGCACGACACTTCTCCCTATAAACATTATGCAGATTTTTCCCAACTCCCTAAAGGAGTTTTATTCGGTGATTATTGGGAAGCCCATCTTATTAATGCTGTGGCAATTGATAACCTTCAATCCATTAACTTTCAGGATGAAGTGGTAAGGGTGTATGGCTGGAGAGATACGGTTCTGAATGCGAAAAAATTTTACTTTATGAACAATGATGTTGCGAAAAGTCACGGTTTAAAAGATACCATCAGGCAATTTGACAGAACCTTTGTTTATACCGGAACAAAATACAGGCTTCATGCCGAGGAAGTACTTCTCTATAAAAAGATCCCTTAAATTATTTATCTTCAGGCATTGAAACTTCTTCATTTACTACTAATAAATAGTTAGCCTGTTTTACAATAATTTCTATTTCCCTGCGTTTTACTCTGTTTAAGGCAATAAAATTTAAAGCAAAATGCTATAAAATGGCTATATTAGCCACTTGCAAAAAAGCTGTTTAACGTAAAAAAATTAAATGAAAGTTGCAGTAATTGGTGCCGGTCCGGCGGGCATGACAGCCGGCTACGAATTAGCTAAAAAAATTAAAGAAGTAGATGTTTACGAGGCTGCCCCTGCTGTTGGCGGGATGGCCAAAACAATAGAGCTCTGGAACCAGAAAATTGATATTGGCCCGCATCGTTTTTTTAGCAACGATACCCGTATCAACGAGCTTTGGCTCGAAGTAGCGGGTAAGGATTATGAAATGGTGGATCGTCTCACCCGTATCTATTACAACAAACGTTTTTTTCATTACCCCATCAAAGCCTTTGATGCCCTTAAGAACCTGGGTATATTTAAAGCCATCGGCTGTGTACTAAGTTATGGACTCGAAAAATTATCACCTACCAAAGACACCAGCACCTTTGAGGGTTGGGTCACCAACCGTTTCGGAAAAAAATTATACAGCATATTTTTTAAAACCTATACCGAAAAACTCTGGGGCATTCCCTGCAATGTACTGGATGCCGATTTTGCCGCACAACGCATAAAAAAATTCAGCCTCGGCGAGGCTATGAAAGCCGCTTTGTTTGGCAACAGCGGCAAACACAAAACCCTGGTCGATCAGTTTGCATATCCGCATGGGGGAACCGGCATGGTGTACGAGCGCATGGCGGATTTTGTGAGAAAACAAGGGGGCCGTGTATTGTTGAATACACCTATTAAAAGGGTATTGGCCAAAAACAACAGGGCTTATGCCATTGAGCTGGAAGATGGGACAATTATGGAGTACGACCACATTGTTTCTTCCATGCCCTTGTCGCTAATGGTGACTCGCCTGCCCGAAGTGCCCGAAAACATTAAAAAAGCCGCACACAGTTTAAAATTCAGGAACACCATTATTGTTTATCTGAATGTACAGGCTAATAATTTATTTCCCGACAATTGGTTGTATGTGCATTCGGCCGATTTAAAAATGGGGCGCTTAACCAATTTCAGAAACTGGGTACCACAGATTTATGGTAAAGAAGAAAGCACTGTATGCGCATTGGAATACTGGTGTTACGATGAAGATGAATTTTGGAAATGGGATGATCAAAAACTGATTGAACTGGGCAAAGAGGAATTAAAGAAAACCGGTTTGATCGGAAATGCGAAGATTAGTGACGGCCACGTATACCGCATCCCACGCTGTTACCCGGTGTACTCAACCGGTTATAAAGAACAATTAAAACCGGTGGAAGATTATTTATCGGCCATTGAACACCTGCATGTAATTGGTCGCTACGGGGCTTTTAAATACAACAACCAGGACCATAGTATTTTAATGGGCATTTTGGCCGCAGAAAATATATTGAAAGGGACCAAACATAATTTGTGGGAAATCAACACCGATTATGAAAGTTACCAGGAGTCTTCGGTAATAACAAAAACCGGCCTTCAAAAAAGCAATTAAAGCGGTGGGAAATAAAACATCTAACATTAAAGTATCCTACCTTGCATTAATTGTTATTACTGTTTATTGCTTGCTTTTTAATGATTACTGGAAATCATGGAAGTATGGAGAAACCCCTTTTGTTCATGATGTAGACCAGTATTATTCTTACCTGCCCGCTACATTTATTCATCACGACCTTACCTTTAGTTACCCCCATAACAGATATTGGCTGATAAAGGCTCCGAATGGGGCCTTAGTTCCTAAAGGAACTTGCGGAATGGCGATCATGTATATGCCTTTTTTCCTCTTAGGCCACAAAGTAGCCTTTAATTCCGGAGATACACTTGATGGTTACAGTACAGGTTACGGAGATTGTGTACATTACGGTTCTATTTTTTATGCGTTGCTTGGTTTGTTCTTCCTTCGAAAAAGCCTCGCGCTGTATTTTAAGGATTATATTGTTGCTATTACCTTAATTGCTGTTTTTTTTGGGACCAATTTGCTCTATTTTGTATTGGGCTTCGGTGAGTTAGCGCATAATTATTTGTTTTGTCTTTCCAGTATCTTTATTTGGTATACTATTAAGTGGCACGAAAAGCCCAAAATAAAGTTTAGTATTTATTTAGGCCTCTTATTAGGTCTGATGACGCTTATCCGCCCGACAGAAATTTTGATAGGATTAATTTTTTTACTTTACAATGTAACTTCATTTGCTGAACTAAAACTTAAATTAAGAATGTTTCTTACCAGATGGAAACAATTAATTATTATAGGCCTTTGTTTTATTTTAATGCTTTCTCCACAGCTCATATACTGGAAATACATGACCGGTAATTTTTTCTATTTCTCGTATGGAAGTGATGAACGTTTCTTTTTTAATGACCCAAAAATAATGAACGTATTGTTTAGCTACCGTAAAGGCTGGTTGTTGTACACCCCACTCATGGCCTTTTCCATTATAGGCATGTTTTGCAGTAAAAAATACTTTCCAAAATTATTTATCCCCTTTGTTTTGTATTTTATTATTAATATATACCTTATTGCTTCCTGGTGGTGCTGGTGGTTTGGAGGAGGATTTGGTATGCGGGCCATCGTTCAGTCCTATAGTATTTTGTCCTTTTTCCTTGCGGGCTTTGTGCGTTATATTGCAGAATTAAATTGGACCAGGAAGCTTTTTGAAACTTTTATCAAATATATTTTAATAACAGCATGGAGTGTTTTAATCTGTTTTAACCTTGTTCAGACATACCAGTTCAAAGAAGGCATGATTCATTATGATGGAATGACAAAATACACTTATTGGTTGGTGTTCGGGAAATTTAGTTTAGAAGGCGATCAACCAACCCGTTATTGGTCAAACCTTAAACCGGTAGACTATGAAAAAGCTAAATTAGGAGAAAGGGATTAATTTATGCAAAAAATCGCCGTCATCATCCCCTGTTACAACGAAGAAGATTCGATTGCTCATGTTATTGATGAAATTCGTACGCTTCCTGAAAATAAATTGTTCAGTATTACCCCTGTTGTTGTTAATGATTGTTCTACCGATAAAACCCTGGAAGTATTAAAAAAATTAAACTGCATTTACCTCGATTTATCTGTTAACCTTGGCATTGGAGGTGCCGTACAAACCGGCTTTAAATATGCCTTTCACAATAATTTTGATATAGCTGTTCAGCTCGACGGGGATGGCCAACACCCAGCCGGTTCAATACCTGATTTAATAGCCCCTATTCTTGCAACAGAAGCAGATGTAGTTATCGGTTCGCGGTTTATTACCCGCGAAGGCTTTCAATCTTCTTACCTAAGGCGTTCAGGCATTAATTATTTTAAATTCTTAAATAAATGGCTTACCGGATTAACCATCACCGACAGCACTTCCGGCTTTAGGGCGATAAACAGAAAGGCCCTCGAAATTGTTTGCAGGTATTACCCGGATGAGTACCCTGAGCCTGAGGCCATTATTCTGTATTCATTAAATCATCTTCAAATCAAAGAAATACCTGTAGTTATGCGCGAACGTATCGGTGGGGTATCTTCCATCGGTTCGTTTAAAAGCCTGTATTACATGGTAAAAGTGAGTTTAGCCATTTTTTTTATTTACATCAGATTAAAATTCAATGGAAAACGTAATACCCTATAAAATTCAATTGATAAGCATTATTGGTTCCATCCTGTTTATGCTTTTTATTTTCCGCTTAATCGTAAAAGGCAAACTCCGTGAAGAATATTCCATTATGTGGATTATTTGCACGCTTGTTCTTTTGGTATTTGCTTTTTGGAAAAACGGCCTCGATTTAATTGCCAGGTACCTCGATGTGTTTTATGCACCGGCACTGATTTTTCTGGGGGCTATTTTCGCCATCATTATCTTTTTAGTCCATCTTTCGGTGGTGAATTCCAAACAACAAAAGCAGATAAAAAACCTGGCCCAGGAACTGGCCGAATTGAAAAATAAATTTTTGCTAAGCAAAAAATCTTCGGATTAAATGGGAACCAGCTTAAATAATAAATTGTTTTTGTTCAGCATCGACCTCGAAGATGTCCGTTTTTTGCTGCCTGACGGAAAAAAATTCAAAGAACGTGTCCCTTACAATACCGAAGTTTATTTAAAGTGGCTAGATAAGAATAAGTTCAAATGTACTTTCTTTACGGTTGGTGATATTGCGGAACATTATCCAGCCCTAATAAAGGAAATTGTCGCCGAAGGCCACGAGATAGCCTGCCATACCTACAGGCACATTCCATTGGACAAACAAACAAAAGCAGAATTCAAAGCAGACCTGGAAAAAAACATCAATGCCCTGTATAAAGCAGGGGCAAAAAAAATTGAAGGCTTCAGGGCCCCTATATTTTCATTGACAGAAAAAACACAATGGGCTTATGCGGTGTTGGCAGACTTAAACATCGCTTATTCCAGTTCTGTTTTCCCGGCAAAAAACCCATTATACGGCTGGGAAACATTTGGCAATAAAATCCGAAAGGTAAATGAAAAGATAATTGAAATACCCATGACCATTGGGCGGGTAGGGCCACTTCATATTCCATACGGCGGTGGGGTGTACTTCAGAATGTTACCTGAATTTGTAATAAAAAGTAAAATCAAAAATCATTCTGCAGCTGATAATCCTTTACTGGGCTATTTTCATCCCTATGATATTGATACCGAACAGGAACGCTTTATGCATCCGGGAATTAATGAGAGTAAACTGTATAATTATTTAATGTATTACAACAGAAGCGGAGTGTTTGAAAAATTAGACCGTATTATTGAAGCCGGTTTTACAGTAGACACATACAGTAACTATATTCACAACTATTTAGTACTATAGATGATGGCTTACGAATTTTCCCCAACTTCCGTATCTCCTGAACACATTAAAAAATACGCGCAGTTATTGTCCTTTGTTTTTAAGGAAACCAATAAATTTACCCCGGAATTTTTAGACTGGCAGTACGCTAAAAACCCACAGGGGCAGGTGGTGGGCTATGATGCCTACGCTAACAATGAACTGGCAGCGCATTATGTTACCATCCCTGTTGTATATACTATAAATGGTATTGCAACAAAAGGCCTGTTATCGCTGAATACCGCCACGCACCCCCATCACCAGGGAAAAGGCTTGTTTACCCAGTTGGCCAATAAAACCTATACTTTAGGGAAAGAACTGGGTTATCAGTTTATTATTGGAGTGGCCAATCAAAACAGTACCCCCGGCTTTTTGAAAAAACTTGGTTTTTACCTCATCTCCTCATTGGATGTGAAAATTGGTCTTGGAAAAATACATACACGCACCCATCAACACTATCAGTTGCAGTCATTCTGGAACAAGGAAAGCATGAGCTGGCGCTTAGCCAACCCCGCCGCTAATTATTTAAGATCAGGTGAATGCATTTACACCAATACAAATAAATTAAGCATTCATGCGCTTATGTGTACACTGAAGCCGGACATGAACAATATTATACCCCCTTCAAAAAAATTGATCCCTTTTAAAACATGGATTGGAATTGATGCGAAAAAAGAATTTAAGGGCTTGTATTTTAAATTGCCGGAAAAGTTAAAACCATCTCCGCTCAACCTTATTTTTAAAGACCTTACAGGACAGTTCCCAATTTTTAATAAAGACCATGTGCGTTTTGATCTGATTGATTTCGACGCTTATTAATAATGAAGCAATGGAATATAAAATTCTAAGAGGAAAGTTGGTCAATAATATTTCAGGCTGATATCATCAATCAAAACTTCCTCTTCTGTATCGTGATTCCAAAATAAAACAGCCATAGTATTCTTAGGCTCTGCCACCCAGGTGATATCCACTTCTTTTTTAAATAACATCCATTTGCCTGTTTCCTGGCTTTCATTTACTAAAGGAAACTCTATCCAGTGCAGTGTTTTTTTTGCAGCATCCTGTATATGGCAAACCATGGCTGTTTTTGAAATTGCTTTTGAGTTTACTTTGTAAAAAACGGAGATAAGCAGCCTTGTGGGTCTTTCATCAGGAATTTGATTAAAAGTTAATTTAAAAAAGGCGCTAAAGGGATGCTGCTTTGATACTTTAATGCAATAATTGCCACTGTGCCCTTCTCCATAGTGTAAGGTATAAGCATTGCTGGAGCTGTCGCTCCAGCCTGCGTAATTTTCGAAATCGTTGTTGCTTTCAAAAAGAGGCTCGGGTTGGTACCTGGGCCTGCAGGAAACAAATGCCAGAAAAAAAAAGATTATTACAACTAATCGAAACATAGTATATTCGCTTTATGTTTTGCCCTTGTGTTATCCAGCAAAAGTAACATATTTCCAATATACTGAACCGGTACTTTATGAAATAATCATTATACCTAAAAGAACAAACACAAATAATGATTATACCATATGGCAAAAATATAAAGACATAATCAACATATGAAAAATAAAACGCTGCTTGTTAACTTTGCTTTAATCCTTTTACTGTTCACTGTTTCGGTAATCGTTCGCAAAGATAACCTGCAAGCGCCCATTGGCAGGCATCACGAATGGTTGACAGGCCATGTGCTGGGAACGGTTGAAGTGCTTCAGGAAAACGGGATCGCCTATCATCATCATTCCCCGGTGTTTACCTTTAATGCCAAAGCAGACAAGTATTTGGTTTCCTCGCAAAAATTTAAGGACAGCAATAATTATGCGTATTATGTTTCCTACCCTCCAGCATGTTTTTTGTTGCCCTATTGTATTTTTAATTTAAGCGGACAAAAAGCATCTGTTACAGGCATACGCATTATTTCATTGCTGAACCATTTTTTATGTGCCCTGCTGGTGTATTTATTGGTATTGCGCATATTCAGAAAAAAAATAAAACAGGACTTTTTTATCCCGGCCTTTATTGCATACACCATGTACCTTTTTGCTACGGGCAATTTATGGTTTCATGCCCATGTATATTTTGCCGATATGCAGGTACACCTGTTTATATTAACGGCTTTATATGTTACCTACAGCCTGTTTGATAATCCAGAATATAAGTTCAGGCTAAAACTACTTATACTGGGGGCGGCTACTTTTATGGGGGTTTATACCGAATGGCTGGCTGTGTTTATTGCCTTTTTTACAGCAGGCTTCTTTTTGTTGCTGAGTTTTAAAAACCGGAAGTTTCTTTATCCTTTTCTTATTATCTGTTGCTGCACGCTGGCCCCTATGTTGCTCACCGTATATCAATACAGCCGCATTGCCGGGCTTGAACCTTTAAAGGAACATTTAACCAATAAATTTATGGCCCGAAGCGGTTATGATAAAGAGGCCGCTTACGGTGGCATGAGTATACACAGCAAAGTGGCCAGGGCAAAGTTGTTTAGTAATTATGAAACCAATTACGATGAATTGCTTGATTTTGCTTGGCTGAGCTTATATGTGCTGGCCTTTGTTTTGCTGGTTAGGAATATCCGTGAAAAAGCACCCTTTACTAAAAATCATTTCAGGCTTTTTGCCATTGTATTCCTGGCTATCATTATACATCACATCGTGTTTTTTAATTTTACCGTGGTACACGATTTTTCGGGTTTTAAATGCAGTTTATTGCTTCCCTTATTTATTGCGTATTGTTTCGGTTTATTGTTTGTTGCTATCGCCGGAAAATATGAAAAAGTCTGTGCAATTACTATGTCCCTTGTTTGTATTTATTTTGTTCATTTTTCCATTCAAAAATATTACAAGGTCAACCCCCTCGATTGGAGGACCAATTTGCAAAGGGACATAGGAGAAGAAATTGAAGCAAATTCAACAGAAGACGAAGTGATATTTGCCAAAGCCTATGTAACTCCCGAAATATCCTGGTATGCTAAAAGGAATGTAGTTGAGATAGGAAGTATAGAAGATGCTAAAAAATTCCTTAAACAAATGAATTATAAAAGGGGGCATTATGTTGAAGTGAAATTTGATGATACCAAATACCTGATTAATTCATACAGGATAGTGAACGACACGACTGTGCAAAAAATCAAGGCTCAATTTTAGGTTCCAGCACTTCTATTTTTAAATCATCTACAAGTAAGGTGTCTTTTCGGTTCCATAAAAAAGCCCCGAAACGATCTTGGGTATTTCGTATCTCAGGTGTTTGATAATAAAAGCTAATGTAATTCCACCTGCCTGGAATAAGCTTAAAGGTATTTAGTTCCTTGTCAACATATTTATACCGGTATTTTTTATGTATAAAAGTAGCAACTAAAGAAGCCTGCAATTGTTCTGCGGGTTTAGTCGGAAACACCCAGGCACTTATTTTTACCCAGGCATAGTATTTCAGCGTAAGTGAATCGTATGGGATATCAATTGCCGGCGTATATTCAACAGGTGAAGCAAGCATTAAACTATATTGACCAGCTACTTTATTAACTTTATTGTAATTGGCTGGGTAAGCCGGGTTCAGCTGTTCAAATCCAATTGATATCTCTTTCGCCTTAAAGTGATCTTTTGATAAAGTATCCAGAAAAGTTTCATAGCCGGTTATTGAACGCGGAACCAGTAAATATTTTCTGTCCTCATCTGTAACTGTAGTTTTTCCAAACGTTCGGAAATAATATGTTTTTGACATGTCTGATGGACTCAAAATTCCAGCCGTCATTTGCCAGCTTTGAAATAAGTTCAGCCCGACCATGAGTAAAATAATAATTGAACAGGACAAACGAACAACTAACTTTTTTTCAAAAACCCAATTGATAAAATAGCCTAAAGGAATAGCCAATAAAGGGTAAGCTGGAATTAAAGCCCTTTGCCCAAAACTTGCCGCATACCACCAGCATGACCAGCTGGACACGATGTAAAAATCGAGAATAAAAAATACAAAGACCATGTAAAAAAGTGCCCTGTTATTTTTAAATAAACCTATAAAGCCAAATAATGCAAAAGCCATAATGGGCGTGTATAGCAGCCAGCCCTTGCGGAAACTAAACAACACTTCTTTAATAAAAGGGTGAAAAAATTCGAAGCCCTCGCCAGGGTTATTGGCATAACTGTAAAACAACCAGGAGCCGGTTATAGTTTTCCAATACATGAACTGTATGGAAACAACCAATAAAAAAGAGCATGCAAATAACCCAATTTTTAACCCTCCAAATGTCCTTATTTTTTCCATTAATGATTTCACTGATCTAATTCCATACAATAGTGGAATAAGTACGGCGATTATTTCAGTGGGCCTTACAAGGCAGATTAATCCACATAACAAACCGCACACTACCACCTGAATTGATTTTTTCTGTTTATTTGCTTTTTTGCTCCACCAAAGCAACAGGGCATATAATGTAAATAAATAATTATGTGTCATGGCGCCCTGACCATGAGCATCGGAGTGTATAAGGTAATTCGTAGCAAGAAAAACACAAATCATAATCCACACACATACCGCATCTTTGAACAAAGAAGTAGTAAACTTTAAAACATACCACATCCCAATGACTGTATATAAAAACGAACCCCAGGTTATTGCTACCTGGTATGGATATGAAAAGCCATCAGGTGCATACCCGGTTAATTTTGCACAACAATGGCCAATAAAGAAAAATGGGGAATACATGATTGCTGAGCCTGCCGTATATTTAATTACCCAATCTCCTGTTGCTAATGGAAAGGCCTGATAAAAAGTCGCAGTATTATTGTAGGTTTCAATAATATGTTGAATTTTGGCCTGATCGTGTAAAGCCAGATCATGATGAATAAAATATGAAGGCAGGTAGAGGTAATAACCAAAAGTGTCCCATGCAAGAATATTAGCCGGGAAATACATGTAAAATACCAGGCAATAAATAGTAAGTATAAAGAGGCTTATATAGTATGTGAAAGGATGAGATTTTTTTATGGATAACATTTATGTGTTTATTTATGCGTACTTATTTGCCATTTTGCATCCCATACAATAGATGAATCAATAGGAATCCCATCTTTTTCAGAACGTCCTTTAATTATTTTCATCCAATTGGGATCGTTTTTAATTATTTCTATCCAATTATTAAGTACCTTCTTATAATCTTCGCTGTCAGTATACCCATTCTTATAATAACTATAACAGTTGTCAATAAAACCCCAACCTATATCTGCCATAGTTGCCTCGGTGGCCACAATAAGTACTACATCAGATTTCGAAACCTCTTCTTTAAAGTCAATGTCTTTTACCTCTGTATATTTATTAAAACAATCGGGGTATACAGTTTTATTGTAGAACCAGAATTTTCCATCTGAAAAAACAGAATTGCTTATACTCAGGTTAAAAACATTCCACCAGTAACTATCTCCTATGGCCAATAAACGAGGTTTCTTCTTTGTACTGTCTTCATTTGCATTACAAATCGGATAAGACATTTTATAGGTGTTCATTCCAAACAATAAATTCATTCCTTTAATAATATCATTATCAGGTTCTCTGAGCGTATCAGGGGTTTGTATGCCGGTAATGTTAAATTCAGGTAAATCTTCAGCTCTTAATTTTTCAACATACTTTATTAAGGAATCAGTGGCTATTGCCGCACCGTATATGCTCCAATGTATGCCGTACTGCGGGTATAAGGGATATTGAGCACGGGGCTTTAAACCAATAAACCAGGAATTGAAATCAATAAAATCAATTCCTTCCTGTTTATACCCTTTAATAAATCCGGCATTATTTGTTTTGTGTTGGGCATATTTAAAATCATCCGGAATATATTCAGGAAAAAAAGAGGCTTTGCCGGGAGCAATTATAACAATTAAATTTTTATTGAGCTTTTTTAATGTATCACTAATAAATTTAAGCTTGCTTACTTTGTCCAATATTAACTCATCACCTATATAGTTTTTCCCATAATACGCATCAATATAAGCCGCTTCGTACAAATAATTTTCTTTTCCGATAATAACATTGTTTGCCTTTGCTTTGTTGTACAAACCAAAAGCAAGTTGATTGTTCAAGCGGACTAAAAAATTCCTGAAACCGAATTCCTGTTCAATGTATTTTTCTTTCTTTTTTTGAAAATCCCCGCTGAGCCATTGGCGTATATAAAATACTGGTTTGTCTGCTTTTTCCACTGCACCATCTAAGGGTTTTATGTCCATGAGGTTAAATAATTCCTGTGCCAGGGGCAAAAACAAAAAACCAAGAATACCCACCAAGAGGCAGCCTTTAAGCCAGGTATGTGTTGTTGTTTGTTTCAAAACCTGAAATAAATAAAGGGGTTAAAACCGGAGGAAGTTATTGCGGCCAGTGATAAGGTGAATAACACAATGCTTAAAGTGCTCATAGCTAAATTACCTGCAAGGCCATAATACGAATAATAGATTTTTTGCTGGATTTTTTCACCGATTTTTACACTTACAAAAAATGAAAACAAGAGGGCCAATACAAAACACAAAACAAATTCGGGACTAATAAAACGAAGAGGCATTTGCCAGTTGAAAGTAAATAATTGTTTCACAAATTGTATAGCATAACTTGTTTTATCGGCCCTGAAAAACACCCAGCCAATGGCCACTAAAATAAAGGTAATGAGCATGGATGGAAATTTGCCGATGCGTTCATACACCTTTAATAAAAAGATGCGTTCGAGTACCAGCAAAAATCCGTGGTAAATTCCCCATATAATAAAAGTCCAGGCTGCGCCGTGCCAGAAACCGGAGGCAAGAAAAACCAACCACAAATTAAAGTACAGCCTGAATTTTGAATTTACTTTGTTTCCACCCAAAGGGATGTATAAATAATTCCTCATCCAGTTGCCCAGCGTGATGTGCCAGCGCCTCCAGAACTCTGTTATGCTTTGTGAGGTATAAGGGTTGTTAAAGTTTTCGGGGAATTTAAAACCAATCATTTTTCCGATACCCAGGGCCATATCGGAATAACCCGAAAAATCGAAATAGATTTGAAAAGTATAGGCCAGCATGCCTATCCATGCAACTGAAGAGGAGAGCTGACCGGCCGGTAGCGCGAACACCTCGTCGGCCTTAGCCGCCATTACATTGGCGATGAGCACTTTTTTTGATAAGCCAATTACAAAACGGTAAAAACCGGTAAGTTTATTGTCTACTGTATCGTTCATGCTCCTGTCTGCTATCTGATCGGAAATTTCGTGGTAACGGATAATGGGGCCTGCAATTAACTTCGGAAATAAAATTATATACAACTGATAATCCCAGAAGTTGTTTAAAGGTTTGTGCACCCTGCGGTAAACATCAATTACATAGGTAAGGCTTTCAAATGTATAAAACGATATACCGATGGGTAAAATAACTTTGGTCCAGGCCACCTGTTTAACACCCAAAGAATTTAACACGACGTTAACGTTTTCAATAAAAAAATTGCAGTATTTAAAATAGAACAACATGCCAACGTTGAGGAACAGGGAAAGAATTAAAAACAACTTTCTTTTTTTTTCTGTAGTGGATGTGTGTAAGAGCTGAACAAAATAAAAATCAACCGTAGTGGTAGCCAGTATGGCAAAAATAAATTTGGGTGCTCCCCAGCTGTAAAAAACAATACTGGATAAAAGCAGGACAATATTTTTGTACTTTTTATCCGCTAAAAAATAGAAGGTTAAAAACAGGGGAAAGAAATAAACTAAAAATATACTGCTACTGAAAACCATTCAATTTTTATAGAAAGTGCTAATTTACATTTTTTAGGCGTTTCATTCTATGCCGGGTTTAATTTCGCCTGGTTCCCGGCTCTTTATGCCTTCATTCAACAAAAAGAAACAATAAAAAAATCCGAAAAAGGTCACGCCGGCCTGGGTTTCAAGTGTGTCTTCGTTGAGCATAGACAAAAAGCCAATAATAAAAAAGAGCGGAAATAGAGGATTTTTTTGTTTTACCATGAACAACGGGGCAAATAACCATATGAAAAAAAGAAGAATTCCGATCAGCCCAAAGGCAACGCCAATGGCAATAAACTGGTTGTGGCTACGCAGGTGCCAGCGTTCTGTTAATTTCGAGTTGTCGGCTTTGTATTGCCTGTTATAGGCTACTTGCACATCGCCTGTACCTACTCCCAGCACAGGCTGCTTACGAATAATGTTTAAACCTGTTTTCCAGAACTCAAGGCGCATTAATAAAGAATGCCCTGATGCACCAACGCCGTTGATATAACTGTCGTATTCCCAAATTACTTCGTGTATGCGCGAGCGGATGCTGCCTGTATTAGGGTATAAATAATTGCTGACCCCTTTTTCTACTAATTTTATTTCTTCATTTCCCAGTGAACTTACCGCTAAGGAATCTTTTGTTAATCCTTTGGAGGTTAAATACCTTGCCAGGGTAAAGGCCAGGGTATTCCCTTTCTGGTCAAGGCTGTCGAAACCAAGCTGACTTCGTTTTTGCCAGGCCTCCCTCATTTCCCCAAAAGAATTGTTCATCCATAAATAATGCCCGTTTTCAGTAACCTTTTTAGTAGAATCATTTTCGTATATATTGCCATTCGGTGTTTTTTTCGCATAAGCAGTCTTAAAATCAATTTTCTGTACCGTATAATATTTTCTCCATTCAGCGTGTATGATGTAAAAGAGCATGAATCCCCCAAGGGATAACAATAAAAACGGGAACAGCTTTAACAGCGGTTTTTTTTGATTCCTGAAAAACTGAATCAACAAATAATATAACACCACTACCAAAATGATAAGGCCGGTTAAGGATTCCATAATACATAAAAAAACAATGAACCACAGCGCCAGCACTGCTTTGAGTATATAATGCAGGGCTTTTTCTGTTTTGAAATAATTGTACAACAAGGCGCATATACTCAATACAATCATTAAGGCAAAACGGATGTGTGAGTTAAAGATGGAAATGTCGCGGATATCGCTAACTTTTCTTTTGGTATAACCCAGCAATACAAACATGCTTACTATACTGGCTGTAAACACCGAGGCAATAAACACGTTTAACAAGGTATCTATTTCTTTTTTTTCGAGCGGCTTTGAGGTGGCAAACAGCAAAGGAAACCACAACAGGGGAAGTTTTATCCGCAGGTCGTTTAAAGCATAGTTAAAATCGCTGGTGTAAAACAAGCCAATTAAATGCAGGGCATAAAAACTGCACAAGACCCACAACAGCTTTGAAGTTTTAATGATTTGCCTTTTTCGTTTAAAATCTCCTTCAATGATCCAGTTGCCCAGCAATACAAACTGGCCTACGCTCATCAAAAATTTAGACACAGGCATACCCACAATAATTAACAACAACCCGAATAAATAAAGGTTTTTGTTTGTAAAAATCGTTTTGAGTAGGGGCATAAGATCAGGTAACGTAAAAATAATCGAATTATTATTTAGCCGGGCTTATCCAGTTTAAATAATTGGCACTTGTTATCACTTCAAAACTTGTTTTTGGGTAATTATCAGCCCATGCCGAAGGAGCTGTTATTTTTTTATCGGCTTTCCATTTAATTTCGTAAGCATACAGTTTCCCCCCCCTTTCCTCTACCCAGTCTATTTCCTGTTGCTGGTAAGTACGCCAGAAATAATTATTTACCAGCATGCCGGTATAAGCCTGGTATTTGATGCGTTCGGACAAGAGGTAGTTTTCCCACAACAGGCCTTTATCGTCCCTGAGGGACAAGGGGTTCAGGTTTGCTACAAGGGTGTTCCGGATGCCGTTGTCGTAAAAGTACCATTTACTGCTTTTGGTAATTTCTTTCCTCAGGTTGCGGCTAAAACCCTGCACCCGGTAAATGATAAATACTTTCGACAGCAGGTCCATATAACGTTCCACCGTATTTTTACTGATTTGCAGCTGTTTCCCCAATTCTTCCAGCGATACTTCACTTCCTGTTTGAAAGGCTAATAAACGCAACAAATCCAATAATTTAGCTGAATTGCGAATGTTGTCAAAAGCCAGAATATCTTTTAGTAAATAGGAATTCACTAATTCTTTCAGGTACTCTGCCTTTTCTTCTCCGCTTGTATACTGCAATAATTCCGGATAAGAGCCATATATCAGTCGTTCTTCCAGCTTGTTTTTAGTTTGAACTAAATTCTCGGTGTCTGACAATTCCATTTGTGCAGCCGGAAACAACTGAAATGTTATTTTTCTCCCTGTTAAGGGCTCGCCCAGTTGATTGTTTAAATCAAACATAGAAGAACCACTTACAATAATTTTAAGCCCTTTTATTTCATCTGCAATAAGTTTGAGTATGTTTCCTATGTCCGGAATCTTTTGGGCTTCATCAATCACCAGTAATTTTTTGTTACCCAATAAACGCTTGTAGTTTTCTATCGTCCGGTCTTTCAGTACAAGCTGTGTTCCGGCATCTTCGCCATTCAATACCAATGAAAAATCAGGTTGCTGCTTAAGTATCTCTTTTAGCAGCATAGTTTTCCCTGTTCTTCGGGCACCAATTAAAACCACTACTTTGTTGGGTTTTAATTGTTTTATTATTTTGTCCTGAAGGGCTCTTTTAAAAAAATTCATTGCAGATTTAAAGTACAAATATACTAAATTTCCGTCAACATACTGACTGAATTACATTAAATTCCGTCAACATACTGACGGAATTTAATATTCCAATATTGTATAAGCCCTGTATTTCTTTGAATTTTAAATCTTGAACTTTGAATCTAAGCCGCTCATCCCGCCCAATTGTCCCTGTCTAAGCTCCGGTATTGAATGGCTTCGGCCACGTGTATGGGAAGGATGTTTTCGCTGGTATCCATATCGGCGATGGTGCGGGCTACTTTTAAAATGCGGTCGTAAGCCCTGGCCGAGAGACCCAATCGTTCCATAGCTGTTTTTAACAGGGCGTTGCCTGCTTCATCCAGTACACATATTTTCTGCAAATCTTTGGAGCGCATCTGGGCATTGCAATAAATTCCTTCTCTTCCAACATACCGTGCCTGCTGCACTTCACGTGCCCTGATGACCCTTTCACGTATATCCGAACTTTTTTCGGAGGGTTTTGATTTTGACAATTCACTAAAGGGCACAGGTGTTACTTCAATGTGTATGTCAATCCGGTCGAGTAAAGGCCCGGATATTTTATTAAGGTATTTTTGCACCACACCCGAAGAACAGACACAGTCTTTTTCGGGATGGTTGTAAAAGCCGCAGGGGCAGGGGTTCATGCTCGCCACCAACATAAAGCTTGCAGGATATTCCACAGAAAATTTGGCCCGGGCAATGGTTACTACCCTGTCTTCTAATGGTTGACGCATTACTTCAAGAGCAGTGCGTTTAAATTCGGGTAATTCATCCAAAAACAATACCCCGTTGTGTGCAAGGGATATTTCGCCCGGTTGGGGGTTGCTTCCACCCCCAACCAGGGCCACGTCGCTGATGGTGTGATGGGGATTGCGAAAAGGACGCTGTGTTACCAGGCCGGTGTTTTTACCCATCTTCCCTGCAACGCTTTGTATTTTGGTGGTTTCCAGGGCCTCCTGCATGGTGAGCGGAGGTAAAATGGACGGGAGGCGTTTTGAAAGCATGGTTTTACCTGCCCCCGGCGGGCCGATTAAGATCACGTTGTGTCCGCCGGCAGCGGCAATCTCTAAGGCACGCTTAATGTTCTCCTGGCCTTTTACTTCCGAAAAATCGTACTCTGCCTGTGTTAGTTTGCATAAAAATTCCTCTTCTATATCAATGCTTACTTTGTTTAAAGCAATGGCATCGTTAAAAAAATCAATCACCTGTTTTATGTTTTCCACCCCATACACCTCTAATCCATTCACCACCGCGGCTTCGCGGGCATTGGCAAACGGTAAAATTATTCCTTTAAAGCCTTCTTCCTGTGCTTTTATGGCTATGGGCAACACGCCCTTTATCGGTCGCAATTCCCCGTCTAAGGCCAGTTCGCCCATAATAATATAATCGCCGGCTTTGTGCGATAACATTTGCCCCGATGCTGCAAGTATTCCAATCGCAATGGTAAGGTCATAAGCCGAACCTTCTTTTTTAATATCGGCAGGGGCCATGTTGACGGTGATGGTTTTTCCAGGGATTTTATACCCGTTGTTTTTAAGGGCGGCGTCAATGCGTTGCTGGCTTTCCTTTACGGCACTATCGGGCAAACCCACCATAAAAAAATTAATGCCAATACCCATGTTCACCTCCACAGTCACCTTTATTGCGTTTATTCCATACACAGCACAGCCGTATGTTTTAACAAGCATGTCGAAATTTATTTTGTAAATAATTTTTTATACATTTAAGCGAATTAAAATTACAAAAGTATTACACATTAAAAACACGCCAGAATAAGTCGGTTAACCAAAAATTTAAGATGTCTATGAAAAAAATCTCTACCCTGTTGTTCTTACTGTCGTTGGGAATAAGTTTAAACGCCCAGGAAAACACCAAACCAGACTTAAACTGTTACAACAAATGGGCATTAAAATTTGAAGAACGCGGAGCAGAGGAAATTACTGACGGATCTTATACCGATGTTATTGTTTCATTCAGGCTGGGAGCCAATGCAGAGTGTTTTCAGGGAAAAGCAATTGTAAAAGATAAAAAAGTAGAGTCGTTTTATATTTTATTGGAAGACGGGACGTATGAGCAGGTGATACGGGTATGGAAATCAGAAGTGAAAGACGTTACGATTACCAATGGAATCAGCAAAACACTTATTACCAAAGACAATCAATTGGTAAATGTATTGTGGCCGAAAAAAATAAAACCAAAAAAGGCTGCATTTAAAAAGGCTGCGGAGCCAACGGACGATTAGTGATTTTCCACTAAACTGCACTAAGTTTATTCTCATACGTGTGGCCTTGCGTGAAAGGTAAGATTGCTTCTGAGCGTAGTAGTATGATATAGGATTTTTCAGTATTCTGCCATGCCTTCGTAAACGAGATCTGTCTTCTCACTCTCTCACTTCTTACTTTCTCACTCCCTCACTAAAATGGTACAATAAAAAAACACTGGTAACAAAAAGAAAAAATGCGCCTGTCTGGTGCAATACCCCAAGTACTACCGGCACCTGGTACAGCAGGGTAAAAACCCCCAATATAAACTGTATGGTTATTCCATAAATTAAACAGGTGATGCCGGTGTATTGTAGTTTATTGAGTTGTAGTTTATTTGATTTATGCCATAGCCAGGCTACCAGGGCTGTTACAATAAATGCAAAACTGCGGTGAATAAATTGTACCCCTGCCCCGTTTTCGGTAAAATTTTTGAGCATCGAATCACTTGTTAGTATTGTGTCTTCCGGAAACCATTCATCGCCCATTTTGGGCCAGCTGGGGTAAAATAAACCCGCTTTTAAGCCCGCAACAAAGGCTCCGTAAATGATTTGAAAGATTAAAGCGACAAACAACACATTCATCAGCGGCAAAAGTTTTTTTCCTTCCGTTTCCTTCCTGTTTTCTTTGGGGTAAATGAGCTGTAAAGCATACCACAGGGTAAAGGCAAACACCGTGAATGCACTGATTAAATGAATGGCTAAGCGGTAGTGGCTCACCGCAGGGTTTTTAACCAGGCCGCTTTTTACCATCCACCAGCCTATTAATCCTTGTAAAGCCCCAAGGCCAACCAATACAAACAGTTTTGGATAAAGTGTTTTCGGGAATTTCTTTTTGATGAAGAAAAAAACAAAACCTGCAAAAAACACCAGGCCTATTGAGCGTCCAATAAAACGGTGAATGTATTCCCACCAGAAAATGGATTTGAATTCTTCGAGGCTCATTTGACTGTTGACAAGTTTAAACTCCGGGCTTTGCTGGTATGTTGTAAAATGTTCGTTCCAGGCCTGCTCACTTAAAGGCGGAACGGAGCCCATCACAGTCCAGTCGGCAATAGACAAACCCGAATGGGTGAGCCTGGTCATACAACCCACCACTACCATTACATAAATAAGGAAACAGCCGCTCAGCAGCCAGAGAATAATACCACGGTGAGGGTTGTTTTTAAGCATACAAAAATTGTTGTGCAAATGTAACAAGCAAAGGCCTTATTTGCTAAATGAATTCTTTATTTTTACAGAACATGGATTTTAAACTTCATTTCAATGTTCCGGCATCGGCTGTAAAAATTTCATACCGGGATAAATTCGTTTTAATGGGTTCTTGTTTTGCCGAAAACATGGCCGCAAAGTTTGATGCCTACAAATTGAACAGCTTAGTCAACTCACACGGCATATTGTTTAATCCAACAAGTATTCGAAAGGCTTTACAGGATACACTCACAAAAAAGGAATATACTGCAAAAGATATTTTTTATTTTAACGAATGCTGGCATTCATGGGGGCATCACGGTGTGTTCTCAGATCCTTCGCAGGAAAATTGTTTAAACAAAATAAATACTTCCATTGAAAAGGCGAACGTTCATTTAAAAGATGCGCAGTGGCTGTTCATCACGTTCGGCTCTGCTTTTGCATACAGGCATCAGCACAACAACGAGCCGGTGGCCAATTGCCACAAGGTACCTCAGCGGGAATTTGAAAAAATATTACTGAATAAAGACGAACTCAAAAACGATTATCTGAAGTTGATTGATGCATTCAAAACATTCAACCCAAAATTACACATTGTATTTACAGTGAGCCCGGTAAGGTATGTGCGCGATGGTTTAATCGAAAACAATTTAAGTAAGTCTGTTTTAATTCAATTGGTGCATGAGCTCTGTATGGAAAAAAACTGCCTTTATTTTCCGGCTTATGAATTGGTGATGGATGAATTGCGGGATTATCGTTTTTATGAAAAAGACCTGGTTCACCCGAATAGTCTGGCCATTGATTATGTATGGGAAAAATTCAGGGAAACTTTTTTTTCAGAAGAAACAAAAAACATTTATACCCAACTCGAAGAATTAAAAAAAGCCTGCGAACACAGGCCTTTTCATAGCGATACCGCAAGTTATAAAAAATTCAGATCACAGGTTTTAAGCCGGGTACAGGAACTACATCTTAAATATCCTTTTCTTGGGTTTAGTCAGTTTGAAAGTTAGCCTTTTGTTCCTGTTCTTTCGTTTTATTGTTTATTCGTTCATTAGTTGGTGGAACGATTGAACAGTTAAACGGGTAAACTATACTTTTAACTACTACCAGTTTATTTTTTTCACCTTGTTTTTAGTCCCCGAGGTAAGGCTGATCAGGTAAATCCCGCTGCTAATTCCGGATAAATGCACCTTCACCAGGTCCTGTCCGTTTGGTACCAATTCAGCCGTATACACCAATTGCCCTGTTACATCAAACACCTGCAACAAATATTTTTCGGTGGATGTTGAGGTTATTCCCGAAATAATTAAAACATCTTCTGTTTTGTTGGGAAAAATATTCAATTCAGTAGTTAAAGAACAATCGGAATAGATGGGGCCAAAAAATTTAGTTTTTCCGTCAAAGTCAACCTGTTTAAGGCGGTAATAGGCTGTTGAATAGGGCGCGTGATCTGTAACGGAGTAGCTTGTTTTTTCGGATGCATTTCCCACTCCGTCCACCACAGCAACCGGGTAATAATTCACTCCGTCCTGCGATTTTTCAAGTAAATAATAATCGTTGTTTGTTTCCGAAGAAGTAAGCCAGCTGATCTCTACATTGGGTGTTTTACAACTTGTTTCAAACGAAACCATGTTTACAGGCAGGGGGTTGTTTGCGGTTCTGGAACCCAGGGTAAAAGGACTGTAGCTGCTCCAGGCCGAACTGGAAGAAAGTGTACCTGAAGATGAGCTTCCCGAATGCCCTGTTCCGCCGGCGTATTCCCAGTCGCTGCCGTTGTAGTGGGCCACAATTAAATCGGTGTAATTGGCATCGGCCTGGCTGGCTGTATTCCATGAAAGTTCGATGGTGGAATTGGCAGCACCACTTCTGTCTAAGGTCCAGTACTCCACTTTTGATACGTGGTCAATTGTTGCGCCGGTAATGGTATAATCGGCATAACCGGTATTAAAGTATTTGGCTGTCCAGGTAGTTGCCGACGTGCTTGAAGGCGTTACAGCCATTGCCCTGTAATTGGTACCGTCGCCACAGGGGAAGGTGAATTTGGTGGTAGAGTTTGTTCTTTTTGCAATATAACCCGATACGTGGCTCGAACTGCTGGTGCTGGATGCTGTTGCATCTTCGTCAAATATCAAAGGGTCGGAAGAAGTTGTGGTGAGGATACCTGCCGTTAAAGTAATACCGGAAGTTATCATGGCATCCGATGAAAGGCTGATACCGGCACCACCTGATTTATTGATGGTAAAATTATTAAAGGTTTCACCGGTAGAAGAGTTCGTGGCTTCACTTAAAGTAACCGCGTCCATATAACAATCATTCCCATAAAGTGAATTAAATAAAAAGGCAATGTACAGGGTGGATTGGTTCTCGGCACCGGCGGGCAAAGTAACTGATTGAGTGGTCCAGGCATTTGATGATGCATATCTGTATACAGATGATACGCTGGTCCAGCTGGAGCCATTGGTGGAATACTGCACCGTCACATAATCATTCTGACCGGAGTAACCATTGTCCATGGTCCATGCAAAACCAACACTCAGGCCGGTTTTTCCAACGGTAGAGGTACTGGAAGTCTGGTAGAGCCTTATTTGTCCCCCACTTGTAGCATCGTAAGAATTGAACTTTACAAAATAAGAGCCTGCAGAAGGGCTGAAGCCTGAGGGATGATTACTTGAAGTAACAAAAGTAATGGCGGGGTCGGTTCCGTTATCGGTTACTACTGCTTTGTTCCATCCTGTAGGCATGCTACCGCTGTTTTCAAAACCTTCGGTCCATAAAGCAGATGAAGCTCCGCTGATTGTTGCTGAAGAAGTGATAGTTGCGGAAGAGCTTCCGTCGAAGGTGATTCTACATGTTTCCTCTTCAAAAGAACCACCGTTATTCGTCCAGCTTCCGGCCATTGTATGGGTAATCGTTCCTCCATAAAATATAGTGCCGCTGCCCATCGTTAAACTACTGTTGAAATCAATGGCTGCATCGGCGTCCAGCACGGAAGTACCGGCTAATGTTACCGCCCCGCCAAGGGTTGAAGAGGCGTACACATTAAATGTTGAAGTGCTGTTTAAACTGGTTGTTCCGGTAACCGATACCGAACCACTTGCATTTAAAATGGAAGAACTGTTGAGTGTCAGGTTACCGCTAACGGTTAAACTACCCGAACTCGATTTTGTCATGGTGTTCGCTCCGTTCAATACTAAGTTTCCGCTCACAGTTGATGAGGCATTCAGGTTATAGGTGGCAGTACCGTCTAAGGTTAAATTACCTGCAATGGTAGGACTGGAGCTGCTTGTTTTTGTTCCGCTGCCTTGCAGATAAAGGTTACCATAAGTTATTGCATTTACTGTTTGTGAAGTTCCGTTAAAATACACATTACTTGCGGCATTTAAGGACCTTGATGAATAGGATGGAAAATCACCAGATCCACCTATTTTGATTGTTGCACCCGAAGCAATAGTTATTGTTCCGGTAGAACTAAAAGCGTCCAATTCGTTTGAAGCAAGGTCTAAAATAGAAGACCCGTTAATATTCGCATTTCCATAATATACCCCAAAACCGCTGGAATAGGTACCTGTTAAAACCACTGTAGGGTTGTTTGTACTTCCTATTATCATATCTTCCGAGAAAAAATAAGAGTCCCCATCGTTTGCAGTAACCGTTTGTGTACCGGTACCGTCAAAAGTGATGTCTGGTTCAGTATCTGCAAAGGTTTGAGCATAATAGCCCAGCGTAAGGTTGCCTTTTAATTTAAAAACCCCGGGGCCGGTTGTATTTCCATACACAGCACTAATGTAACTTCCTCCGTCGTCAATAAAAGTATGACGGCCAACAGTAACACCCCCTGCGGAAGAACCTACGTCAAGGTAGGCATAGCTTGAAGATCCGGATTTCAAGTGTAAATTCCCGTTGATGGTTAAAAGGTAGGTTACACAGTCTAAGTATACTGTAATACCGGTGTTGTTGGCATAGAGGTACAAAGCCCCTACGGTAATATTGCCGCTTAATGTAATATTTTTACCGGATGTAACCGCTATCACTATACTATCGCTGGACGAAGGCACTGTTGCAGGGCTCCAGTTACCGGCTGTATTAAAATCGCTGTTGGTGGAACCTGTCCAGGTTTTTGTGGTTAATGCTTTAGAAGAAAAAGAGAATACAAGCAATAAAAACACAGCCAGTGTTTTTACGGTTAAATGCTTTGTATTGGTAGATGTATTCATTATATTGTACTGTGTTAACGAAGGGGAGCGGAACAATTTTCCTATTTATAAAACATAGCAGATTGCTCTGGTTTTGTTTGTTTACCCTGAAGGTATACACATCTCTTTTTTCTTCCAACTTCGCCGTTCTTATGGTTAATTATACGTACAATAATCATATCCGGTTGCATTTAATTATCGAAAGATTGGCGTAATTTATCGTGTTTACGCACCACTAAACTACCGAATAAATAAAAACAGCCATTTTTTTCATAGAGTATTTTTACCCGTTTATCGAGCTGAAAAAATAATTTACAGGCCTTTTAAAAACCTAAATGGATTTAGTGTTTAATGTTAATAGAAGCCAGGAGGAGAATTGGAAATAAAATTCTATATCAAAGGCTGTTGAGCAGGTTTAAGGCTGCGTTTTCTTTTTTTCGCATTATTTTTTCCTGGGGCCCGGTTTTATCTTTGTAACCGCAGAGGTGAAGTACCCCGTGAATAAGTACCCGGTGCAATTCATCGTCAAACCCGGTGGAATACTTTTGTGCATTTTCAGTTACTCTTTCAATGCTGATAAAAATATCGCCTGCAATGGTTTTGTTTTCGCTGTAATCGAAGGTGATGATGTCGGTAAGGGTTTTATGATGGAGGTATTGAATGTTGATTTTTAATAATTCCTCGTCGTTACAAAATATATAATTGATGTTTCCTGCGCTGCATTGTTCCTGTGCTGCAACGGTATTGATCCATTTACGGAGCAGGCTCTTTTTACGCGGCTGAAAAGCTGAACCCTGGTTGTGGAATGTTATCATATTGAGTTAAACAGTTCATTTGTTTATTCGTTTATATGTTCAAAACAGGTGAACGAAAGAACGAATAAACAAACGAACTAATGATCTACTGTTTCTTACCCTCCTTATACGTAATGCGATTTGTTTCGGAACCGTTTTTATCATAAAAAATCCAGTCACCGTGCGGAACGCTTTGCAGTTTACCTTTGCGTTTATCGTTCACCACTTTGTAATTCATCACACTTTGCAGGGTATTGTTTTGGTTGTATGAAACAGATTTCCCGCTCAGGCGTCCTTTTTTAAAGTTTTGTGTTTTCATCAGACCACCGGTTTCGTAGTAGTATTTCCAGAGTCCGTTTTGTTTTGCGCGGCGGTATTTTCCTTCGGTGTCTACAAATCCGCTTTCTCTCCACTGCATGTATTTTCCATGCCTTAAACCCATTACATAATTTGAAATTTCGCGGGGCTTGCCTGTTTTTTCAAACCAATAATTCCATTCCCCGTTTTTTTTACCATTGATGTAGGTGCCTTTGTAATTGGATTTTCCATTCATGTACCAGCCTTCCCAATTGCCATTCAGTTCGCCTTTGGTAAAAAACCCTTTGTCTTTTAGCTGCCCGTTTTCGAACCAGGCCAGCCATTCGCCATCTTCCTGGCCATTTACATAATTTCCTTCCTGTAATTTTTTACCGTTCTCAAACCAGGTTGTCCATTGCCCCTGCTTCCTCCCATTGTCAAAAGTTCCCTGTTTCCAGGCTTCGCCGCCTTTGTACCAGAATTTCCAAAGCCCGTTTTCTTTGTCGTTGTTAAAATTTCCTTCGGTTTCTTTTTTTCCATTGTCGTACCAGTAAGTCCAGGTGCCGCTGCGCAAGCCATTTACAAAGCTTCCTTCCATTTCTGTTTTCCCCTCTTTGGTGTAAAATTTCCAAAGCCCTTCTTTTTTATCGTTCACATACTCGCCTTCCGACTTTACTTTTTTACTGTCGAAATAGGAAGTATAGTGTCCTTCGAGTTTTCCGTTTTTATAAAAGCCCTGGTAATCCAATTCCCCGCTGGCATAAAAATAAAACCACTCCCCGTTTGCAAGTCCGCCCGTGTATGGCCCGTAGGCTTTTACCTTGTTGTTGTTATAAGTAATTGTTAAAGTTCCGGCTCCGTTTTTTATGAGTTGTTCGCCCGTGGTACTCCATAAGCTCCAGATATAAATGCTGCCGTCTTTGTATTCCTTTTCTGTTTTTGGTTTGCCATCTTCGTAAAATTCCTTCCATTGTCCGCAGGTTTTGCCTTTGCAATAAGTACCCTGCGATTCCATTTTACCAGTGCTGTAATAATGTGTAAAAGCCCCGTCTTTTTCACTGTTCACAAAAACCCCTGCGCTTTCAGGCTTCCCATTTTCGTAATAATATTCCCAGGTACCCTCGCCTTTTCCGAGTTTAAAACGTTCGCGGCTTTTTACATTCCCATTCTCGAACCAGGCTGTCCATACGCTATCCGGTTTATCAATATTAAAAACAGTTTCCTGCGCCGCTTTCCCGTCTTTGTAATAATACCTGTTTTTACCATGTTTAAATCCTTTTGAATAGCTTTCAACTGCTTTAACAGCACCATCTTCATAATAATATTTCCAGGTGCTGTCCTGTTTGCCAAAACGGTACCAGCCTAATTTGGCAGGCTTCCCGTTTTTATAATAACTGGCGGTTTTTCCATGCGGGGTTCCTTTCAAAAAATTCTCTTCCGATTTGATGTTCTTTTTTTCTTCGTCCCAGAATTCGTATTTGGGTTGCGCAAAGGCGGCTACAGAAAGCAGCAGAAACAGGGTGCCGGTATAAAAACGTGAATTTAGCATGTACAAAAGTACCTGTATAACACCATATCTGCGAATAGTAACAGTAAATTTTATCTCGAAGAAATAAACAAAGTTTCATCTCAAAACCCATTCTTTGCCATTTAGCCTAAAATAGACCCGAACTTGTAAAGTTTTAAAGTGGTTCATTATTCTTATTACTTTTGTATGCCTTCAAAACCGGAACATGAACAAATTCAACCTTGCCTTTTTAAGCCTTTTTATTTTATCGGGGCTTAACGCTCAAAGCAACTGGACACTTCAGCAATGTGTGGAGCATGCGCTTAAACACAACATCAGCCTTAAACAAGCCGATATAACAAGCCAGATCAGCGAACTCAATTATGAGCAGAGTATTGCCGCACGCCTGCCCTCGCTGAATGCAGGGGCCAACCACACCTACAACATTGGCCGCACCATCGACCGCTATACCAACACCTTTGCCAACAGCAATGTATTGTCGCAAAACTTTTATATTTCGAGTCAGGTTACCTTGTGGAGCGGGATGTCGCAGTACAACAGCATAAAACAAAACCAGTACAGCTACCTGGCCAGCAAAGAAAATTTTGAGCAGCAGAAAAACGATTTGTCTCTGAATGTAACCACTTCCTTTTTACAGGTGGTGTACAACCGCGAGCTGATGAAAGTAGCCGAATTTCAGGTTAAAATTACTGCACAACAGTTGGAAAGGACGCAAAAATTAGTGGAGGCGGGAAGTGTGGCCAAAAGCACGGCCTTTGATATTAAAGCCCAGCTGGCCAATGATGAATATACTTTTACTTCTACACAAAACAATTACAACCTCTCTCTGCTCGGCCTTAAACAATTGCTGAACCTGGATTCACTCAATAATTTTGATATTGAAAAGCCCGACTTAGATGTTGCCTCAGGGGATTTACTCAATAAAAATGTAAGTGATATTTACCAGACTGCTTTAAAGAACCAGCACAACATTAAAAGCGCGGAATACTCGATGATGGGCTCCGAAAAAGGCCTGGCCGCGGCGCGTGGAAGGGTAAGCCCCACCTTGTCCTTAAGTGGGTCTATTGGTACGGGTTATTCGGGTTTGGCAAAAGAGGTAACAGGTACCCAGTATGTGGGCAATAGCCCCATTGGTTATACCTCCGCCTTCGACACGGTTTATGCCCCCAATTTTGAAGCCCTTACCCGGCCCAAAGCCTTTGCCGATCAGTTTAAAGACAATGTGAACAAAAGTATAGGCTTTACACTTTCCATTCCTTTGTTTAACGGCCTGCAAAATTACACGGCTATAAAAACAGCGAAATTGCAAATGCTGAATGCCAAGTACACGTATGATTTACGGAAACAACAATTGTACAAAACCATTGCACAGGCTTATGCCGATGCGCAGGCTTCGTTAAATAAATTTGCGGCGGCCAAATCGGCACTGAGTGCTGCGGAGGAAGCCTTTAATTACACCCAGCAAAAATTTAATGTGGGGGCTATCAGCGCTTTTGATTTTAATTCGGCCAAAAACCGTTTGCTAAAATCGCAGGCAGACATGTTAAATGCGAAGTTCGATTATGTGTTTAAACTAAAAGTACTTGACTTTTACCAGGGAAAACCATTGGCTTTTTAATTTTATTAAACATAGAGAATTAAAAAAAATGAAAAGACTTATCATCCTCTTAATTGCCGGCACTTTTGTTGTTGCAGGAGCCCTGGTTTTAAAAAGCTGTGGCAACGACGAATCCATTCCGGTAAGTGTTGAGCATCCGCAAAAACGGGAGATCATTGAAAGTGTAAGTGCCAACGGTAAAATACAACCCGAGGTGGAGGTTAAAATATCTTCCGATGTGTCGGGCGAGGTAATTGAACTGCTTGTAAGAGAAGGCGACCGGGTTAAAAAAGGAGATCTGTTGTGCCGGATTAAACCGGATATTTATGAATCGGCGCTTGAGCGGGTAAATGCCGGTGTAAACAGCTCAAAAGCAAGCTTACAAAATACCAAGGCCCAGCTCGACCAGGCCAAAGCCAACCTGACCAATGCCGAAGCTTCGTTTGCAAGGAATAAAAAACTATTTGAACAAAACGCCATATCGCAACAGGAATTTGATGCCAGCAAAGCCCAGTACGAAAGTGCCAGGGCACAGGAAAGGGGATCGGAAGAAGTCGTAAAGGGGGCAGAGTTCAACATCAGCAGCAGTGTGGCCTCCTTAAAAGAAGCCAGCGAAAACCTTTCAAAAACACAGATTTACGCCCCTGTTGACGGAACGGTATCAAAATTAAATGTTGAAAAAGGAGAAAGGGTCTTGGGTGTAAACAGCATGCAGGGAACCGAAATTATGCGTTTAGCCAACCTCAACGAAATGGAGGTAAGTGTGGAGGTCAATGAAAATGATATTGTACGCGTGAAAAAACACGATACCACGCTTATTGAAGTAGACGCATACAGGGAGCGGCAGTTCAAGGGCATTGTAACGGAAGTGGCCAACAGCGCCAACACCACAGGTTTAACAGCCGATCAGGTGACGAACTTCACAGTGAAAATCCGCATTTTACAGGAATCTTACAAAGACCTGGTTGCTGAAAACAACCCGGCCCCCTTCAGGCCCGGAATGAGTGCCACGGTTGAAATTCAGACCAAACGGGTTGCTCATGCACTTTCTATACCTATTCAATCGGTTACCACACGCATAGATTCTTCTGCAATAAAAGAAAAACAGGAGAAAAAAGCAGAGGGTGGAGACCTGTTGGTAAAGAACGAACAGGAAGAAAAAGTGAAAAAGGAAGAAGTAAAAGCGAAGGAAGTGGTTTTTATTGTGAAAGATGGGAAAGTGAAAAAAGTGGAGGTTAAAACCGGTATACAAAACAACGATTATATTGAGGTATTAAGCGGTGTAAGCGAAAAAGACGAGGTGGTTTCCGGGCCTTATGCAGCCATTTCAAAAAAGCTGAAGGAAGGTTCGCTTGTAAAAATTACAGACAAGGATAAATTGTTTAAAGAACAAAAGTAAAAAGCCTGTCCGCGAAGCCTAAAAACTGTCAACTTATTGCATTTGTTTTTTCCCTGAAATGTTCTATTTTAGCCTCGTTACTAAAACCTTTCAGGCATGGCCCCATTGATTTTAAATATTGAAACCGCCACCACCGTATGTTCGGTAAGCATTGCAAAAGGAAATGAAATTGTTGCTTTGAAAGAGATCAACAATGGTTTTACACATGCCGAAAACCTGCACATATTTATTAAAGAGATCCTTGCACAGCATAAATTATCTGTTCAGCAATTGAACGCCATTGCTTTGAGCAAAGGGCCCGGCAGCTACACCGGCCTGCGCATTGGAGCCAGTACTGCAAAAGGCCTTTGTTATGGATTAAACATTCCGCTGATTGCCATCAACACCTTGAAAAACATGACCTCTATGGCGATACAACAGACCAAAGACTCATCGGCTTTGTATTGCCCTATGTTGGATGCCAGAAGAATGGAAGTGTATTGTGCTATGTACGACGGGGCTTTAAACGAGCATACATTAACCGAAGCTAAAATTGTGAACGAGGACAGTGTCAAAGATTTTAATAAAGAACAAGTGGTTTATTTTTTTGGGGAAGGAATGCTGAAATGCCGCTTTTTGCTGGAAAAAAATCCCCGGGCACAATTTATTGAAGAAATTTACCCTTCCTCGCAATACATGGCCGGCCTTGCACACGAAGCCTACCTCCATAAACAATTCGAAGACATCGCTTATTTTGAACCTTTTTACCTGAAAGAGTTTTATACCAACGCGGGCTAGTCATTCAAAATTCAAGGGGGGGTCTTCCTTTGAAATTGTTCAACTATTCGCACGAACCAATGAACGTATAAACTATTGAACGTTCAAATGAATTTAAACGTTGTGTATGTATGTATGCAAATGTGGCGATTCAATATTATTTTTCCTGAAGGCCTCCTGAATTTTTTCAATGTTTTCCTGGTACACTTCTGGTTTATTTCCAACAGCGCTATACATCCGTATGCCTATGGTATAACCATTCGGAATAAATTGTGTGCAGGTAACAGCAGGGGCAGGGTGTGTTAAAATCCTTGCGTCGTTTTCAATCACATCCATAATAATTTTCCGCACCTGGGCGATGTTGTGTTTTTCGGAAACATTCACATCAATATCAACACGCAGGTTGCCGTGACGGGTTGAATTAACAATGCTTCCATTCGATACAGCCCCGTTGGGCAAAATAACAGTCTTGTGTTCACCGGTCAGCAAAATGGTGTTGAAGATTTGTATCTCAATGACGTCTCCTTTTTGCCCCTGGGCTTCAATCGTATCTCCGACTTTGTAAGGTTTAAAAATTAAAATAAGCACCCCTCCTGCAAAATTCGAAAGGCTGCCCTGCAAAGCAAGCCCGATGGCAAGCCCGGCCGCGCCAAGTATAGTAACAAATGAAGCGGTTTGTATCCCGATCATGCCGGCCACCATAATAATTAACACCACTTTTAAACCAATGCCGATCAGACTTTTTAAAAAGGTACGCAACGAAACTTCCAGGTTCCTGCGTTGCATAGCTTTTTCAGAAAGCCGGGCAATGCGGTTAATGACCCATAAACCCACTATCAGTACCAGGCTTGCAGCAATCAGATCAGGGATAAAATGTTTTGCCCAGTCTACAAATTTGCCGGTGTATTCCTCCACCAGGTCTACTTTTTGAATAACTTCTTCTTTTATTTTTTCGCTTGTTGCCGCCATCTTTGGTTTAGGTTAAAAATTGAGAAGCCAAAAGTAATAAGCCAAAAGCCAAAAAACGATTTTGTGTATGTAAAACCCCTTATGGCTTATTTTTTATTGCTTATTGCTTTTCCTTTGGTTTAAGTTAAAAGGTTAAAACTATATTAGTTCAACGAATAAATTTTCCCCGGCAATGATTTCACAATGTTACTAAATTCAAGCTGCAGAAGCAAGCCGGCTGCCTCGCTCATACTCAGTTGTGCAACAGTGCATATTTCATCAATGTGTACACCGGTTTTATCTTTTAAACTATCCACAATGCTTTGTTCTTTTTCATTCAAATCAATCAGCAAAGGAAGCTGGGACTTTTTGTTTTTTTTATCCGGATTTTTTGTGTCGTCCCAAACCATCACATACAGCAGGTCGGCAGCACTTTCAATCAGTATTGCTTTGTTTCGTTTAATAAAACCATTGCAACCGCTTGAGAATTCATCGTTGTTTCTTCCCGGAAAAGCGAACACATCTTTGTTATACGAATTGGCTATTTCAGCGGTAATCAGCGAGCCCCCCTTCATTTTCGATTCAACAACAATTAATGCATCGCACATACCGGCCACAATGCGGTTGCGTTTCGGGAAGTTTTCTTTGTCGGGAATGGTGCCGTTCATAAACTCGGTCAGCAGGCCCCCTTGTTTCAGCATTTTATTGGCCACCGGTTCATTTAACGACGGGTAAACCCTGTCGAGTCCGTGGGCCAATATACCAACAGTGTCTAATCCACTTTCCAGGGCGGCTTTGTGTGCCATCACATCAATTCCATACGCCAGGCCACTCAGCACTAAAATACCCGAACCCTTCAGCTCCGCAATAAAATCTTCCACCACCTGTTTGCCATAAGCTGTGGGTGTGCGTGTGCCTACCACACTTATCACCCGTTCGGCATTCAGGTTGGTATCTCCTTTAAAATAGAGCAGGGTAGGGCCGTCGCTGCAATACTTCAGACGTTGGGGATAAGCTTCATCGGTGTAAAAAAGCGGGGTGATTTTATTGTTTTCTATAAATTCGATTTCTTCTTCCGCTCTTTTTAAAAGGGCTTTGTTATTTATTTCATTCAGTAATAAGTCTGCTGTTTTAGCGGCAATACCCGGTATCTTTAAAAAGCGGCTTTTCTTTTCCTTAAACACGGCTTCTGCGCTTCCACAATAGGCAACAAGGTTTTTAGCCGTCACATCACCAACACCGTTTATCAGCGTAAGGCCTATTTGATAAAGTAATTCCATTCAGATGAATTAAAGTTCTTTAGTTTATTCGTTTATATGTTCAATCGTTCCCGCCGCCAATGAGCGTGTAAACATATAAACAGCTCTCAGCCTTTCAGCCCGGCTAAAGTCCCCGGGAAAATCTGTATTTTAGTACATTCTTTTTCTTTCGAAAAAGCCGGAACACAAAAATAAGCGATTTGAAAAATTTATACTTTGTCAATGAATATTTTTTTTAAACTTTTATCTTCTTTTTTAGTGCTGTGTGTTTTTTCCCTTCGGGTGAATGCCCAGGAGAAAGCTTATATAAAGGGCAAAGTACGCGATAAAACAAACCAGGAAACAATTCCGGGGGTATTGATTTTAACCTCCAACGACAAGGCCACGCAAACTGACGCAAATGGGAATTATTTTCTTTCCCTTTCTTCCGGTCAGCAAAAATTATCGGTGAGTATATTGGGTTACAAAGAAGTTATCAGGGCCCTTGAACTTAAAACAGGTGATACCCTTGAGCTGAACCTGGAATTGGAAGGCAGCAACCAGGTGCTGGACGAAGTAGTTGTCTCTGCCGGAAAATTTGAACAAAAATTATCGGATGTTACCGTGTCGATGGAAGTCATAAAGGCTTCCCTGCTCGAGAACAAAGCGGTGGCTTCTGCCGACCAGGTTATGAACCAGGTGCCGGGTGTAAATGTTAGTGACGGACAGGTCAGCATTCGTGGTGGAAGCGGTTTTAGCTACGGCGCCGGAAGCCGGGTACTGATGCTGGTAGATGAATTGCCGATGATTTCGGCCGATGCCGGGGACATCAAATGGAATTATTTACCGATAGAAAATTTAGAACAGATAGAAGTGATCAAAGGCGCTTCATCGGCCCTGTTCGGTTCATCGGCGCTGAACGGTGTCATTAATTTACGCACAGCTTATGCTAAAGACAAACCCTTAACCAGCATCAACACACAATACGGGGTGTATGGAAAACCAGACAGGGAATCGTTGATGTGGTGGAAGGGAAAGAAAAATCCGGAATACAAAGGGATCTCATTTTCGCACCTGCAAAAAATCGGTAACCTTGATTTGGTAATTGCCGGAAACTTATACGACAATGAAGGTTTCAGGATGCAGGAGACCGAGACACGGGGCAGGACCAACCTCAACCTGCGCTACAATTTTAAAAAAATTCCGGGTTTGTCTGTTGGCGTAAACGGGAACTATATGGATGTTAAAGGCGGTTTGTTTTTCCTGTGGCACAACGATTCGCTGGCCTATACCCCCCGCGATTCCTCCATTCAAAAATACGACAACATCCGTTACAACATCGACCCTTTTATTGTATACAACAGCGAACAATCGGGTAGGCACAGCCTCCGTACCCGCCGCTTTAAAACCAATAACAACAACGATAAAAACCAGGGTTCCGATGCAGACTTGTATTATGCCGAGTACCAGTGGCAAAAGCACTTTGATAATGAACTGACCCTCACCAGCGGTTTTGTATACATGGACCAGGTGGTCAATTCCGATTCCCTGTACGGCAGGCACAGTGGGCACAACAGGGCGGCTTATGCACAGGTAGACAAAAAAATATCCAGGCTGACTCTTTCATTGGGCTTAAGGGGCGAGTATTTTAAGGTAGACACTGCTCAAACCAAAGGCATGCTGTTCAACAAAATAAAAAACCTTCCTTTTCAACCCGTAATGCGCGCCGGGTTGAATTATCAGTTGTTCGAATACTCCTTTCTTCGTTGCTCCTTCGGACAGGGCTATCGTTTTCCTACAGTTGCCGAAAAATATGTGAAGACCTTTGTAAGCAGTTTAAATATTTTTCCGAACCCGCAGCTGCAACCCGAGCATGGCTGGAGCACAGAACTGGGACTGAAGCAGGGCTTTAAAATAGATGAGTTTAAAGGCTTTTTGGACGTAGCCGGCTTTTGGACGGAATATAAAAACATGATGGATTTTGTGTTTATGTACGACACCACCGGAAAAAGCAACAGCATTGTTACCCTCAGCGACCTGATGCAGCACGCGGGTTTCCAATCACAGAACATAGGCAGTGCCCGTATTACCGGCTTTGATGTTACACTTACAGGTGTAGGTAAAATTGGTAAATTTAATTTCTCGGTATTAACAGGTTACACGTATACCAATCCGGTTAACCCCAACTTTAATGCAGCTGCCGATACTTCAGGTACACTCAGGGGAAGCAACCTGTTAAAGTACCGTAGCAAAACCCTGTTTAAAAACGATGTACAAATCGATTACAAATGTTTTTCCATTGGTTTCAGTTCCCGCTTCAACAGTTATATGGCTAATATCGACAAGCGTTTTGAAGAACCTGTGATCTATGAAAACCTCAACCCCAATTTCCCGGTGTTTTACAACCTGCCCGACTGGTACGTATTACCCGGCTTAAAAAAATACAGGCAAAAACATCATCTCGGCGACTGGATGAGCGACTTAAGAATTGCCTGTCAGCTAAGTAAAGAGCTAAGGGCCTCGTTTGTAGTAAATAATTTATTTAACCACGAGTACATGTCGAGGCCGGGCTTTATTGAAGCCCCGCGTACATTCATTGTACAGTTTGCTTTTAAGTTGTAAAGTCTGTTTTAGAACAAAATAAAACGGTACTGAAAATGGAATAAGTCTGCCTTAAACAAGTAAATATAGGGTTGGTGGTGAGCAGCTAATTTAAATTGCACGTTATACCGCTATATTTCTAATTCTTTAATAAATGAGAGCAGTCGTGTTTACTCAAAAGGCGCTTAAATTCTTCGATAGATTGACTACCTATACCGTGCAGGTACATTAAATCGTCCGTACTATAGTTTAGAACATCGCTAATGGTTTTACAACCCATAGCTATAAGCATATTGTGGAGACGGGCTGATAACCGGTGCCGTTTTAACGAAGCACTTAGAAAAACACAGTAGATGCCAAAAGGAGGATAAGGAACAATATAGCTTATGCCCCCGGTTATCAATAATTTAAATTGACTATGGTTAAACTGTAATTTTAAAATGATATACTGCGCCAGCTTGTTCAGGCGGTCAGGCTTTAGGCCCAATTCAGCTGCCAATAACAACTTATTTGTTGTCCGGGTAAATTTAAGCAGTAATTCAATTTCTTTCAGGCTTAAAAAACACTGATCGCCTCTTTCCCAGTTCTGAACAAGGAAAGAAACCTGTGAAACACTTTCATGCAACTGATCTTGTTTACATGTTGAATTGGCTGTGTTATTCATAAGATTTGTTTTAGGAAAAATAATCCTGACACATCTTATTGAACTTTCAGCTTAAAAACATAAACTGCGACTGAACATTCTCCCTCATCCCCTTATAAATTCAAATGTAAAACAAATTGTATAAAATCAAAGACTTATTTTACAGTCCCTGTATTATGATCTGCAACAGCTTTTTGTAATTGTATTAACCGTTCGTCACAAAGCTCCTTGGTGAGCTGTTTAAAGATTGTTATCCTCTTACTTAAATATTCAAGTTCTGTTTTGGTAATGGCATAATCTTTTTCGTAACGTGAATCTACGTAGGCTTTTTTTAACAGGTAAAAACGGTATTTTTCTTCCTCGGATTCCATGGGGAACACCAGCTCAAACCTGTGGTCAAGTTCATTTACGAGCAAACCAAGGCTTTCAATATCATGGTCTTTGGCTTTATATCCTGTAAATACCATCAATATTGCCGCGTAATACCGCTCGGTAGTTTGATGCAGCTCAAAGGCCGCTTTTTTATAGCTTTCATCTTTCATGGCATAATTATAATGCCTGTATGAATCATTGGCCCCCTCATACCAATAAGTAAAATCACTTTGTGCATTCGTCAATACTTCCTCAGGTTTTAACTTCCGGGGGTTCCCTAAATTAAAATTTCCCGAATTATACAAAACGATACCCTGGGTACGGATGTCGGTAAATAAGGGACTGCCAATATCAATTAACTGGTTAACTGAACTAATGCCCTGTATAATAGTACGCGAAGGTGTTTGAGCCCCTACATTGCGTATTACTTCATTTACCTTGTATTTAAAAGTGGCGTTGTTGCTTTTTCCGCCGTGAGTCAGCACAATAAGTAAATCAAAATCCGAACGGTATTCATATACAGCACCTTGCTTTACATATTTGTCTTCCACCTGATCTCCCCGCGAATAGGAACCAAACAGGATAATCATTTCCACATTTTTAAACTCCGAAACTATTGTTTGAACAATAGCTTTTAACTCATTTTGTTTATGTGCAGGTAAATGTTTAATTGAAGTATTCATCAAACAACGAATATAATAATTTTTATTTCTTTTTAACATTATATATCATACGGAAACGTCACTGAAAGAAAAGGACAGGGCGGATTGTAAGGAATCAGGAATAAATAAAGTAGTAAATAAATTAACAATGGGAATAGAAAAATTAAAGGGAAATTATCTGTAAAAATTACAATTGCTCAACAGGCGTACAGGTATCATTTTCGCACACATAACATTTTAGTTTGTCTTTAAAGATATAAGGTTTGTAAATAGACTTGCCCAACAACATCCGTAAACATTCCTGCACCCCTTCAATAATACTCGGATGTGGATGCACCATGTCGGCGAGCTCGCGTATGCCCTGGTTGGTATGCACCAAATACGCAACGGCCTGTATGGCACTGCTGGCGTGTTCGCCCACGGCACGCATCCCCAATATGCGCATACCATTGTCGTTGGTTACAATAATTTTAAAAAAGCCTTTGGTCTTTCGCATGGCAATGGCCCTTGCATTGGTGCTGTAATCTAATTTTACCACCTTCACCGGAATGCCTTTGCTTTTAGCTTCCTGTTCGCTCATGCCCACTGCAGCTACTTCGGGGTTCAGGAACATGATGGAAGAAATATTTTTATACGAGATGGGTTTAATAGCCGGACCAAACATACGCACCACAGCGTGCCTTGCTTCTCGTTCGCCCACACTCACCAGGGCCATTTCGGCGGTAACATCGCCTGCCACCCATACATTGCTAATGTTGGTTTGTGTATCGTCGTCCCATATTGCACCGCGCGCATCCAATTTCACACCGGCATTTTCAAGTCCAATGCCTTCTATATTCGGAACACGCCCCACTGAGATCAGGGCTTTGTCTACCGTAATGACTTCACTTCTCCCGTCTTTGTATTTTAATTCATAGTCTACTTTTCCGTCTTTCACTTCCATGCGCACCAGCGATGAATTGTGATGCACCACCACCCCGTTTTTTTCGAGGTTGTGGGTAACGGTTTGCGAAATGTCTTCGTCCTCAAATGGTAAAATACGGTCGGCCTTGTCTATAATATAGACTTTTGTTTGTCCGAAATTTGAAAAGATGGTGGCGAACTCACAACCAATCACCCCTGCACCAAGTATGACCAAGCTTTTTGGAAATTCAGTCAGGTTTTTTATACCGTCACTCGTTAATATAATTTTCTCATCTGCGGTAATGTTGGGTAAATAACGCGGCCTGCTGCCGGTGGCAATTAAAATGTGTTCGCCATACACTGATTTGCGCTCGCCGTTTTCTTTTAAAATTTCAACTTCGTTTTTGTTGAGCAATGTGCCGTATCCTTTTTCGTAACGGAAACAATCGCTTCCGATTTCGTTTTCCAATAATTGCAGGTGAACGGTCATTTGTGTTTTTCTTTCGAAAATCGCTTCACGCGCTACCTTTACAATGGAATTAAAATCCACCCCGTAACCCGGAATGGTTTCGCGGATGGTGCTTATTTTCATGGAGTATTCCCACATGGTTTTGGAAGTAAGCACCCCGTCGTAAATACCCGCGCCTCCAATTTTCTTTTTTTCAATCAGCAACACCTTTTTCCCAAAATCAACAGCCCGCATGGCACCTGCATAACCGCTGGGGCCGCCGCCAATAACAATTAAATCGTATTTTTCCATATTCAATGGTGAATATATAAAATAACTGTGAGGAGGGGAAGTAAAATTTAAAGAAAGTAGAACTGGTCTTTCAGTCGGTTCATCAGGATCGAAGAATGCGGACAAGGTCGTTGTTCACGTAAAAAACCTCACGCCCTTCTGCATTTGCTGAAAGTATTCCCAGATCAAGCAATTGTTGCATATATTTGGTAAGTGTAGTTCTGCTTGTAGCACCGCTTACTTCCCCAATTAATTTTTGTTTGATGTAGGGCTGCGAAAACAAAGCCTGGTTCATTTCAAGTGTGTACCACTTTAATTTTTTTTGCGCATATTTATATGTTGCATCCATCTGAGCCAATATCTCATCTATTTTTTGATTGGTATGCCGGGCTGTGTCTTCAACGGCGTTGAGCATATACAGCAACCAGGGTTTCCAGGCCTGCCGCTGTGTAACCCCCGAAAGTAAATAATAATAATCGTCCTTGTTGTTGATGATGTATTTACTGAGATACA